>JBIOUO010000421.1:0-5568 GCA_044867195.1 Ilumatobacteraceae bacterium | reverse complement strand
AATCCGAGACGATTCCCGCCCAGAAGCCCAGTTGGAACGATTCCCGCCCAGTTCGCGGGGCACGGCCGGTCCGCGTCTGGTCACTGGGACAGCGCGGCGAGTCCCCGCTCGACGTCGTCGAGATGGTGCTGCGAGTCGTGCAGTGCGTGCTCGAGGAGCCGCCGGACGTCACTGCGTGACTCGCCGACCGTGAGCCCCCGCGTCCACGCGCTGACGCCGGCATCGTCGGCGAGCTGGGCGAGTCGACACGCGGCCTCGGTCAACTCGGCTGACACCTCGTCCGGATCGGCGTCCGCGTAGCCGCGGGCGGCTTGCTCGATGAGGTCGTCACCGTCGATCGGTGGGTACTTCGGCTCGTCTTCGATCAGCGCCTGCTCGACGCCGTAGGCGTGCAGCGCGGTGATGTCGCGGCTGTGGGCGGCGTACTCAATCGCTGACCACGTCGTCGGAGCGGGTCGGGTCCGCAGGTGCACGCCGGCTAGCGCGAGCAGCTGTCGCCACCGCTCGCCGAGGCTTCGCAGGGCCTCGAGCAGATCGGCGTCGGAGTACGTCGCGCCGTCGAAGCCGCAGGCGTCGCACTGCTCGTGAACTCGCGCCACTCGTCGAGTCTGCCTCGGCGGCACCGGCTCGTCGTGCCAATGCGGCGAGTCGGGGCGGCAACTCGTAGTGTCGCAGGCCGCGAGACACGGGACGTGACGAGGGGCGCGATGGCTGCTGAGTTCGAGTTGACCGACGAGATGCGGGCGGTGATCGGCGTGGAGAGCGATCCGTGGCCAGTCGAGGTGACGACGACGAGCATCCGGGCCTTCGCCCGCGGCGTCGGCTACACCGACCTGCGGTACTTCGACGAGGACGCGGCGCGGGCGGCCGGGCACGAGGCGCTGCCGGCGCCGCCCTGCTACCTGGGCACCCCGGTGTGGATTCCGGGCAAGAGCGACGTGACGTTCAGCGGCCCGCGCAGCACGGGTCCGCCGGTGCGCCACGGGCTGAGAAACGTGCTCGATGGCGGCACCGAAGTCGTCTACGAGCGCCCGCTCGAGGCGGGCGACCGTCTGCTGATGACCTCCAAGGTGTCCGACCTCGAGGTCAAGGAGTCCAAAGGCTTGGGCAAGATGCTCGTTGTCACGAGCGAGCAGACGTTCACCGAGCAGGACTCCGGCGACGTCGTGATGCGCACGTTCGCCCAGGGCATCTTCTACTGAGGGGCCGACGACCATGCCGAGGTTCGATGACGTCAACGTGGGCGACGAGCTGCCCACCCTCTCCAAGGCTCCCGACCGGGCGCAGCTGGTGCTGTACTGCGCCGGATCGGGAGACTTCAACCCGCTGCACTGGGACCAGAGCTTCCCCCAGGCCCAGGCGATCGGTGACAACATCGTGCATGGCCGGATGAAGTGGTCGACACTCGGCCAGCTGGCCTCCGATTGGGTCGGTGCCGACGGATGGGTCCGCTCGGTGTCGTGCCAGTACCGCGGCATGGACATGCAAGGCACCGGATGGCTGGCCAAGGGTGTCGTCACCGCCAAGCGTGAAGAGGGCGGGCGCAAGCTCGTCGACCTCGACGTCTGGACCGAGAACGCCAACGGTCAGAAGACGACCCCCGGCAAGGCCGTCGTCGTCCTCAACGCCTGAACCACCGCGGGCAGGGCGACCGGACTGTCGGTGCATCGCCCGCGGGTCACACGGCCACCACGCGTGCCGACATATGGAGGACCGAGAGGAGATGCTCGAGGACCGCGCGATCGGAACTCAGCACGGCGACTTCGCCGCCGCGTAGGCCGGCCGCGGCCAGGGCAACCGAGGCATCGATCACGTCAGACGTCGATGCCTGACTGCACAGCAGTCCCGCAGCGCGAGCGACCCGCCCGTCAAGGGGTAGCTCGTCGCAGTGTCGCAGCGCCCTGACCAGCAACGCTTGGCGGCGACCGTCACGCCAGGCCTGGGCAATGACCCCGGTGGGCACGATCACGGTCGCGCCGGCGTCAGCCGCGGCGCGCAACATGGCCCAGACCATGCGATCGTGGCGATCCAGTGCGATCAGGGCGCCCGTATCAAGGACGAGCGCCGTCACCATCCGAGACGGCGACGAGCCGTGGCCAGCTCGTCGTCGCGGAACGCACCATGCTGTGCCTCCCAGGCTGCGATCACATCCCGCAGGCCGCGGGCCGCGAGCTCGTGGCGTGCTGCGTCGGCCAACCAGGCCGAGACACTCTTGTCGTCGGCCTCCGCGGCGTCCCGAACGGCAGCGGCCAAGTCAGCGTCCAACGACACGGTCAATCGTTCAACAGGCACATCCACGATCATACTAGTTCATACTCACCGGGGTGGCTGCGTTACCGCCCGCGTCGCGGCGTCCACGCTGTGGCTGCGTCACGTGCTGCTGCCGCCGGTCCGGTGGTGGCGTACCGTTGGCCAGATGGCTGTCATCGAGCAGCGTTCTGTCGCTGCCAACGGGGTGCAGTTCGTGTGCCTGTGCTGTGGAGACGGGCCGCTCGCGTTGTGCCTCCACGGGTTCCCGGACTCGGCGTACACGTGGCGGTCGCTGCTGCCAGCGCTGGCGGACGCCGGGTTCACGGCGATCGCTCCCTTCCTCCGCGGCTACGCGCCGACGTCGGTTCCACCCGACGCCCGGGTACCCAGGGCGGAGTCCTCGCCCAGGACGCCATCGCTTTGCACGACGTGCTCGGCGGCGACGAGCGGGCGGTCATCATCGGTCACGATCACGGGGCGGTCGCCGCCCACGGCGCGGCCAGCGGCGCCCCCGAGCGCTGGCAGCGGGTCGTCACGATGGCCGTGCCACCGGGCGGCGCGCTGATGACCGCGGTGCTGACGAGCATCGACCAGCTCAAGCGGTTCTGGTACATGTTCTTCTTCCAGCATCCACTCGCCGACACCGTCGTCGCCGCCAACGACTTGGCATTCCTCGATCGGCTGTGGGCGGATTGGTCGCCTGGCTTCGACGCGGAGGAGGATCTCGCCCTGCTGAAGCCGTCGCTGCGCGACCCGGCCAACCTGGGCGCCGCTCTCGGCTACTACCGGGCTGCGCTCGGCGGCATCGGCGTCGATCCCGACCTCGACGCCCTCCAAGCCGCAACGACGCGGATGCCGGACCAGCCCACGCTGTACCTGCACGGCGCGACCGATGGTTGCATCGGTGTCGAGGTCGTGCACATGGCCGCGGCCGAGGCGCCCGGCAACGTGCGCATCGAGATCATCGAGTCGGCCGGCCATTTCCTGCATCGCGAGCGGCCCGACGAGGTGAATTCGCGGATCATCAGCCACGTCACGGCATGACCTGACGACGAGCCGGATCAGGCGGTCGAGACCCCGCCGGTCAGAGCAGCGCGGCGGCGAGCTGTCGCCATTCGGTCAGGGGGATCTCACGATCGGCTCGCAGCACCTGGACACACACGTGGTCGGCCCCCGCATCATGATGCTCGGCGACGCGATGGGCGATCGCGTCGACGTCGCCCCACGCCACCAGGGAATCGACCAGGCGGTCGGATGCCGCCTTGGGGTCGGCCCAGTCCTCGTCGGTGAATCCGAGCCGGCGGAGATTCGCCAGATAGCCGGGCGCCCGGAGATAGAAGCCGACGGCCGCCCGAGCGATCGCCCGCGCCGAGCTCGGGTCGGTCTCGAGCACCGCCATCTGCTCGGGGGCGAGCAGCGAGTCGGAGCCGAGGATCTCCCGGGCCTGGCGCGTGTGGTCGGGCGTGGTGAGGTAGGGATGGGCACCGTTGGCTCGCGTCGCCGACAGCTCGAGCATCCGCGGCCCCAGCGCGGCGAGCACCCGCCCGGGGTCCTCGCTGGGTCCCACGGCGGTGAACATCGCCTCGTCCATCGCGTCGAGGTACGACTTGAGGTAGGACAGCGGCTTGCCGTAGGTGTGCTTGCGAACCTTCTCCACGAGGACCGGACTGCTCACCCCGAGCCCGAGCAGGAAGCGCCCGGGGAACGCCTCGGCCAACGTCTTCTGGCAGGCGGCCGTCGTCATCGCGTCTCGCGCGTACACGTTGGCGATTCCGGTCGCCAGCTTCAACGTCGACGTGGCCGAGAGCAGCAGCGACGCCAGCACGAACGGGTCACGCCCGCTGGTCTCGTTGATCCACAGAACGGGGAATCCCATTGCCTCGATCTCCTGGGCGGCCTCGCGTGCCCGGCTCGAGGGGTGCGCTTCGAGGGCCGCGGTCCAGATGCCGACGCGGCCGAGATCTATGTTCACCGCCGCACCATAGCGACGGGCGGCCGCGCCCGGATGACCCAGGCCTTCTGGGTGGCGACAGTCTTAGATTCGAGACCGTGACGCCCCAGAAGGCGGAATGAGACCACGGCCACCCAGTTGGACCTGGGCGGGACGGCACGAGGTGGCGGGAGCGGAAGGAGTGGGATTCGAACCCACGGAGGCCCGAAGGACCTCAACGGCTTTCGAGGCCGTCCCATTCGTCCGCTCTGGCATCCTTCCAGGGCGGCAGGCTAGCGGCGGGCGGCGAAGAACGATCGCAGCAACTCGCCGCACTCGGTCGCCCGCACCCCAGTCGTCACCGGCGGGCGGTGATTGAGGCGGGTGTCCCCCGGCACGTCGTACAGGCTCCCGGCAGCCCCCGCCTTCGGGTCGGCGGCGCCGTACACGAGGCGGGCGATGCGCGCGTTGACCACCGCGCCCGCACACATCACGCACGGCTCCAGCGTCACGACGAGCGTGCAGTCGTCGAGCCGCCAGTGCCCGACCGCGGCGGCGGCATCGCGCAGGGCGAGGATCTCGGCGTGGGCGGTGGGATCGCCGTCGCGCTGGCGCTGGTTGTGCCGGGCGGCGATGACCGAGCCGGCGCGCACGACGACCGCGCCGATCGGCACATCGTCGTGATCGAGCGCCCGCCGGGCCTCGTCGAGCGCCCGACCCATCGCCATCTCGTCGGTGACCTCAACGGCGTCCATCGGCGGAGGGAGTGGGATTCGAACCCACGGTGAGTTGCCCCACACACGCTTTCCAAGCGTGCCGATTCGACCGCTCTCGCATCCCTCCCGGGCAGCCTCTGAGGGTACTGGCGATAGGATGGCGGTTCCTCGATCCGCGCGCGGCGAGGTGACGGTCGGGTCCTGTGCAACGGGTGCCCGTGAACCAGGTCAGGACCGGGAGGTAGCAGCCTTCAGCGGCACCACCCGTGTGCCGCAGACCGCCTGGCCGTCGCCTCCCTGGGCGCGGATCGTCGCGTTCCGTCGCCCTGCGGACACGTCGGCCCGACCGATCTGTCCGCCGAAACGGGCCACATCGGACCCAGATCGTCGGACAGTTCGGTCGGACAGTTCGGCGGATGATTGGGCCACGCGCGACCATCGGGCCGTGGAGTACACGCAGATCGCCTACGAGGTCCGCAGCGACGTCGCGATCATCACGCTCAACCGACCGCAGCGGCTCAACGCCTGGACGCCGACGATGGCCGAGGAGCAGGTCGACGCTATCCGCCGGGCCAACGACGACCCCGCGGTCGGCGCGATCGTCACGACGGGTGCCGGCCGCGGCTTCTGCGCCGGCGCCGACATGCAGGACACGTTCCAGTCGCGGATCGA
>JBIOUO010000420.1:0-5595 GCA_044867195.1 Ilumatobacteraceae bacterium | reverse complement strand
TACGGGAAGAAGCGCGTTCCGCCGAGCGCCGGGCCGAGGGCGGTCGAGTAGATGGCGACGATCGCTCGCAGCCCGGTGACGGGATCGTGGCAGAACGTCACCTGCTCGTGGTCGCCGCCGATCCGCTGATCGGCCGAGACATCGGTCGCCCGCATGCTGGTCATGACCACATCATGGCCACACCCAGATCATCGAGCGGCCGACGTCGCCGGGCGCAGTCACCGCGTCGTCCTCGATGCGATCGAGGCGGTAGCCGAGACGGCGGGCGACCGCGGCGCTGCGCACGTTGGCCTCGTCGCAGTGGATCTCGACGCGGGTGACGCCGTCGACGGCGAGCGCGGTGTCCGTGAGGGCGCGGGCGGCGGCGGTCACGATGCCGCGACCCGTCGCATCGAGCCGCAGCCAGTAGCCGATCTCCAGCGCACCGGGGCCAAGCCGCGTGAGAAGGCCACAGCCGCCGAGGACGGCGTCGTCGCCTGCGCCGACGACGAGGTACTCCCACGAGGTGCCGGCATCCCATCCGGCGACGACTCCAGCCAGGAAGCCGGCCAGGTCGTCGCGCGACTGGTCAGCCCACGGCATGAAGGGCCGCACGTGGTCGCGGCTGTCCTCGATCGCCGCGTACAGCTCGTCGAGGTCGGCGGCCGAGTGGCGGCGCAGCGCAGCGCCGACGTCGGCGAGCTCGATCCGTTCCGGCGGGGAGGTCATCGCAGCCCCTCCAGCTCGGCGCGTGCGCGGCGGAACTCGCTGAGCACGTCGGCGGTGAACAGCACGAACCGCACCTCCTCGACCGCGGTCTCGGTGGCCGCCACCGTCGTCACCGCGACGTCGGCGGCGTGATCGATCGGCCAGCCGTAGATGCCGGCGGAGACGGCCGGGAAGGCGACCGTTCGAGCGGCCAGCTCGTCAGCCACGCGCAGCGCCTCCCGGTAACAGGATGCGAGCAGCGGCGTGCGGTCCTCGGAGCGCGAGTGCACCGGGCCGACGACATGGATCACCCAGCGGGCGGCCATCGCCCCGGCCTCGGTCCACGCCGCCTGCCCGGTGGGCAGCGAGCCGATGCGCTCCACGAGCCGCCGGCGGGCTTCCATCTGGGCCCGACCTCCGGCGCGCAGGATCGCCCCATCGACGCCGCCGCCGCCGAGCAGGCCACTGTTGGCGGCGTTGACGACGGCGTCGACATGCTGGTCCACGATGTCGCCAGCCACGACTGTGATCTCCACGGCAATAGCCTCCCCGATGGCATGGGTTCCGTCACGACTCGTTCCTATGTAGACGGTCAGGAAGACATCGCCGTCGACGATCTCGACCACGTCTCGGACCTGCTCGCCCGCAGGTGCGACCTGGTGTGGATCGACATCGACGGGCCGACCGCCGTCCAGCTCGACCAGCTCGCCGAGGAGCTCGGCCTGCACCAGCTGGCGATCGAGGACGCCCTCGACCCCCATCAGCGCGACAAGTACGTGCACTACGAGGGCCACGTGTTCCTGGTCGCCCACGGCGTCTCGCTCGACGTCGATGCCGCCGAGCTGCGCACGACGGAGATCGACGTGTTCATCGGCGAGCACTGGCTGGTCACCGTGCACCACGGGTCCGAGGCGCTCATCGAGCAGATCGCGGTGCGGTGGGACAAGGCCCGCCAGATCGCCGCGACGAGCGTCGGCGTCGCCGTGTACGCACTGCTCGACGTCGTGGTCGACGGCTACTTCGACACAATCGACCGCTTCGAGGCGTTCTACGACGACGCCGCGGATCAGGTGTTCGGCGAGTCGCCGATCGAGCCCAGCGCCCACCGCCACTGGTTCGAGATGCGTCGCTCACTGAACATGTTCGAGCGCATCGTGCGCCCGCTGGCCGACGCCCTGAAGGCCGTCGCCGAACAGGACATCGACCGCTTCGGCGGTGCCGCCGGGCCGTATCTCCGTGACGCCGCAGGGGAGCTGGCGCGGGCGTCGGCCGAAGTCGACTCAGTGCGTGAGCTGGTCGACCATCTCGTCGAGGCCAACCTGATGTTGCGTGACTATCGCCAGAACGCGGTGATGAAGAAAGTGACGAGCTGGGCCGCGATCATCGCCGTGCCCACGCTCGTGACCGGCTGGTACGGGATGAACGTGCCCTACCCCGGTGAGGGCGAGACGTGGGGCGTGATCGTGTCGACGTCCGTCGCGGCAGCATGCTCGGGTGCGCTGTACGTCCTGTTCCGCCGCAAGCAGTGGCTGTGACGCCCGGTCGCCGCGCCCACGTGCAACTGGGTGGTCGTGGTCTCACTCCGCTTTCTGCGGCGTGACAGTCTCGATGCTGAGACTCTGCCCACCCAGAAAGGCTGATCAGACGATGGCGAGTTTGAGACCAATCCCGTTCGAGGGTCTCCGGCCGGCATCGGGTCGCGACCACGTCGCCTGGGTGGTCGCGGCGATGGCAGGCAGACGAGGTGTCGACCTCGTCGTCCCCGATGGCTTCGAGGCCTACGCTCGAATCCACCATCGCATCCACAACGGCGAGCGGTGGACCGACTTCGCGCCGGAGTACCTCGTGCGTGGTGTCGAGATGTACGACTTCATCGGCACCAAGCTCGAGCTCATCGACGGCGACGGCAACCTCGATGCCGGCGACGTCGACGCCCTCGTCCCGCTGCTGGAGGGGGCGACGGCGACGCCGAGCATCTGCCACTACGCGCTGTGGCAAGGCTGGGGCTGGGAACATCGGGGATCGATGTCCGTGTTGTCGTCCGGCGACGCCGCCGAGAAGCAGGCGATCCGGGCGGTCTTCGACGAGGCGATGGCACCGGTCTGGACGTTCGCCGCGACCTGTCCGGTCGAGCCGTGGTGGGGCGGCCGCGATGTGATCCTGTTCGACGGCCCCATCGAAGCGGTGGCAACGATCGGATACCACAGCTCCACCCGGACACCACTCGAGCGCCAGTCCCCACAGTGGTGGTGGCCCGAGGACCGGGCCTGGTTCGTCGGCACCGAGATCGACCATCCCTGGACCTACGTGGCCGGGAACCGCACCCTCATCGACGAAGTCCTGACCTCACCACACTGGGAGTCGATCCGTGTCGAACCCACCGACCGCTGGTGAGCGGCTCCGCCGGTCACCGCCGAGAATGGAGGGTGGTTCCGCGTCAGCGCATCTCGGGAGGCAACCCGAGATCAGGCTGCGTGTAGTCGCAGACCCCCGCCGGGAAGATCTGTTCGAGCCGCGCGACCTCGGCTGCGCTCGGCTGCCACGAGCCGTACAGGCCGCGACCTATCGCGTCGCTCACTGGCTGCAGCGCACACTTGAACACGCCACCCTCGATCGGGCCTCCTGCCTCGATCCGTGACGTCGAGTAGATCGGGAACGCCTGTGTGCACGCTCCCGGCGCCTTGTCGTCGAGGATCCCGTTCCACACGTCGTCGCCGCGCGCCAGCAGTGAACCGTCGGTGTGGAAGCACGAGTCGACGGCGTCCGGCGGCTTGTTGCCAGCGATCCCCAAGTCGGGATGGGCAGCGATGTTCCGCATCCACTGGTCGATCACCTCGAGCGCCAGCGGTGTCTGGTCGAACTGCGCCGCCGGACGCCCGTCGGTCGACCAGATCACCTGGTTCGAGGCGTCACCGTCGAAGTTCAGCATCCGCTGACGGGCCGCGAACGACTGGTGGGAGTTGTGCATGTTCAGCGACTCTTCGAGGTAGTTGCGCCAGTCGATGATCGGGATGTCGATGTCGCCGCGGAAGACCATCCCACTGCGATAGGCGGCGTGCATCGCATCCAGGTCGCCCTCCCGCCGCAGGGCAGGCGTGGCGCCGCCGTCGGACGACAGGTTCATGTTCCGGGCACTCCAGACGTCGATGCTGCCCGGAGTGCACGCCCCGACGAACGGGCAGCCCTCCTGCACCATCTGCGCCGACTCCTTCCACGAGCCGACGTTGGCGTTGAGATCGAGGAACTGGGTCGGCGTGATCTTCCCGTCACGCAGCGCGCGCAACCCGTACTGGACGCCGACGTTGTCCCACGGCACCCGGGCGTAGCCGCTTGCATCGACGCCGTAGATGTTCACGAGGTCGTCCCAATGCGTCCACTTGGTCGCCAGCTGCTCTGCGGGCGTGACGCCGGGCGCCGTGCCGTACCACGGGTTGAGCGCCAGGGGCGACAAGCCGCGCCAGCCGTTGATGCACTCATCCGACCCCGGCACCGGCATGTACGGCATCAGCGACGCGTACGGGTTCGGAACCGTCGCCGACGAGTTCAAGCCCTCGATGAGCGACCGGTTGAGCCAGGTGCGCCACATCGACGTCGGACCCTCGGCGAGGACCTCCGAGTCGGCCCAGCGCTCGAGCAGCTCGCAGTCACCGACGTGGATCGTCTGCGTCACCATGTCCGGATAGGAGTACTGCGGGATGGCCGCATCGAGCAGCCCCGGATGGTTCTGCCCGTAGACGTACTGCTGGATCGCTCCGCCGGAGCCGCCGACGGCGACCGTGTAGCGGGGCTCGGCGTAGGCCGAGACGAAGCGGTCCTTCACCATGATCGCCGCCTCGCCACCGAGTTGCAGGTTGTAGTGGACGTTGGTCACGTCGCCCGTCGAGTATGCGATCGCGTAGCCGAGCCCGAGCCCGGGCTGCCAGAGCATCGACCCGCGCTGCGGGTTCCCCTGGTAGTGGCCGATCGCGACCCCGCCCTCGAACTTGTCCAGCAGCACCCCGTTCCACGCCGTGAGGTCCGGGTGGGCGACGTCCTGGCTGGCTGGCGAGAGCATGGCCAGCGAGTAGACGAAGCGATCGATCGTCCCCCGTTCCCAGCGGACGATGAAGTCGACCGTCTCCCCGTCCATGGTCGTGGTCTGGGTCATGTCCGCGGGACGTTGGGCACCGGGCGTGTAGGGCAGGAAGCTCCCGTTGGCGGCGCGATACACCCAGTCGATCTGGGTCGGGATCGCGCAGAGCGGCTCGCTGCCGGGCGTCGTCAGGTTGGCCGCGGCCAGCCGGTTCGCAGGTGTGCATTTGAACACGGCCTGGCGGGGGCCGGAGAACATCGGACCGTCGGTCGAGTAGTTGGTCAGCTCGAGCTCGACGCGGTTCGCCACCGACTTGCCCGGCCCGGCGGCCAGGGTGTTCGGACCTTCGTCAAGTCCGGTCACGACGCCTTCGAGCTGGTGAGTGCCCTCCGGATCCGGGCCGAACGCCGACGTGACGTCAGCACCGTTCAGCGTGACCCGGACGGCCGCGAACGGGATGTTGTCGGGGACGACGACCTCGACGCGGGCGTCGCCTCCAGAGACGAGCTCGGGCGGGCTCGAGACCACGCGCAGCACCAACGTGCGGTGAAACCCTGGCGCCGCCGCCGTAACAGCCACCGGAGCGAGCACCAGCGCGCCAACGAGCGAGCTCACAGCAACCCTTGCAGTGACGGCCACAGCGCCCCCTCTCGGATTCCCGGCCACCACAACGTAGCGTCGCCGCCGGACGCCGAAGGCGCGCCCGACTTCCCCTGTGGCGGCGGGCCGGGAACCGTGACCGTGCCGCGCTTGCGTCCGCGAGACGTACCGATGATGACGGCAGACGTGGGTCGAGCGTGTCGGATCGGTGACTGGCCGTCACCGCGCGAATCGCC
>JBIOUO010000419.1:0-11082 GCA_044867195.1 Ilumatobacteraceae bacterium | reverse complement strand
CGCTACGAGCAGCTGGCGGCCGAGATCGACCGGGCGCTGCGGTTCATGCGGGCGTGCGGCGTCGCCGTCGAGGCCCACCCGGCCCTGCGCGAGGTCGACGTCTACACCAGCCACGAGGCGCTGATCCTCGGCTACGAGGAGGCGCTGACCCGCCAGGACTCGCTGACCGGGGACTGGTACGACTGCTCGGCGCACATGCTGTGGGTGGGTGAGCGCACGCGCGACCTCGACGGCGCCCACATCGAGTTCCTCCGCGGCGTCGGCAACCCGGTGGGCTGCAAGGTCGGCCCGACGATGACAGCGCCGGAGCTGGTCGCGATGTGTGGAGCCCTCAACCCCGAACGGATCCCTGGAAGGCTCACGCTGATCACCCGCATCGGTGCCGATCTCGTCGAGGAACGGCTGCGACCGCTGCTGCGGGCCGTCACCGACGCCGGCCACCCGGTCGTGTGGGCGTGCGACCCGATGCACGGCAACACGTTCACGTCGCCCGGCGGCCGCAAGACCCGCCATTTCGACGACATCGTGCGGGAGATCGCCGGCTTCGTCCGGGCGCACCGCGCCGAGGGCACCTGGCCCGGCGGCATCCATGTCGAGCTGACTGGCGAGAACGTCACGGAGTGCCTTGGCGGCGCCGACGCCGTGTCGGACACCGACCTCGACGTTCGCTACGAGACGATGTGCGACCCCCGCCTCAATGGGCGCCAGAGCCTCGACCTTGCATTCCGCGTCGCCGAGCTGATCGCCGGCTCGCGCCGCTGAGGCTCGATGGACGCCCTCACGGCGGTCGCGGAATGGCCGGTCGCGCACGCCGCCGCAGCCGTCGTGCTCGCCGACGGAACCGTCGCCGGCACCGCGGGCGACATCGACCGTCACTTCCGACTGGCCTCGGTGACCAAGACGGTCGCCGCGTGGGCGATCCTCGTCGCCGTCGAGGAGGGCGTGGTCGGCCTCGACGACGCGGTCGGGCAGCCGGGCTGCACGCTGCGCCACCTCCTGGCCCACGCCGGCGGCTATCCATTCGACGGCGACGAGCCGATCGCCGAACCCGGGCGGCGGCGGATCTACTCCAACACGGGCATCGAGCTGGCTGCCGGCACCGTCGAGGCGAATGCCGGAATGGCGTTCGCCGACTACCTCGGGGCGGCGGTCGCAGAGCCGCTCGGCATGGATGGCTTCCAGTTGCAAGGCTCGCCGGCCCACGCCGGGTGGGCGACGGTCCGTGACGTCGCCCGCTTCGTCGCCGAGGTGCAGCGCCCGGCGCTGCTCGACGCGGCCACCGCCGCTGACGCACTCCGGCCGCAGTGGCCGGACCTGGCCGGTATCGTGCCGGGCGTGGGCCGATTCAACCCGTGCCCGTGGGGTCTGGGGTTCGAGATCCGAGGGAGCAAATCGCCGCACTGGACCGGACGCTCGAACAGCGCGGCCGCGGCGGGTCACTTCGGCGGCGCCGGAACGATGATGTGGGTCGACCCTGCCGCGGCGTGTGGACTGGTCGCCCTCACCGACCGGCCGTTCGACGAGTGGGCGACGACTGCGATGAAGGTGTGGCCGGCGCTGTCCGACGCCGTCGTCACCGAGGTGACCTCGGGGTGACGTTCGGCCTCGGCGACCGGGTCCGCTGGGCCACCGTCGGCGACGACGGACTGCCGCTGGTGCGCTACGGGTTCGTCGGCGGGGTCGCCGGCGAGCGGGGACCGGTCGTCGTGATGCTCGACGGTGAGCTGAACGGTGACGTCATCGACCTCGAGCAGCTGGAGCCGGTGACGATCACCAACGTCGAGTTGCACCTCGACGGGCCGGACCTGATCGACGATCCGGCACTGCGGCAAGGACTCGTCCACCTGTGGCAGGCAGAGGCCGAGTCGGCCGGACTCGACGTCGACTCGATGGACGTCCTCGGCGCCGGTCAGCTGCTCCCCGACGCCAGCTGGTCGCTGGCCGCGCTCACCAGCGGCGGCGAGCAGTACGTCGTGCGGGTGATGCGCGACGAGCGCGACCCTGGGGCCGTGCTCATCCGCGCCGAGGAACGGGGCAGCTGGCGCTGACCCACCGCTCCCCAATCTGGGCGGGAATCGTCTCACTCGTCGATCTGGGCGGGAATCGTCCCGGAAACCGAGACGAATCCCGCCCAGATGACGTGCCGGCTCCTCAGCTCATCCGTTCGACGATCATCGCCATGCCCTGGCCGCCGCCGACGCACATCGTCTCCAGGCCGTAGGTCTTGTCCTCGGCCTGCAGGCCGTGGATCAACGTGGTCATGATCCGGGCGCCGGTCATCCCGAACGGGTGGCCGAGGGCGATCGCCCCACCGTGCACGTTGAGCTTGTCGAGCGGGATCTCGAGGTGCTTGGCAGACGGGACGACCTGGGCGGCGAACGCCTCGTTGATCTCGACGAGGTCGATGTCGTCCATCGTCATCCCGGCCCGGGCGAGCGCCTGGCGGCTGGCCTCGATCGGGCCGAGGCCCATGATCTCGGGATTGAGCCCGGTGACGCCCGACGACACGACGCGGGCCAGCGGCGTCAGGCCCAGCGCGGCGGCCTTGGTGTCGCTCATCACGAGCACGGCCGCGGCGCCGTCGTTGAGCGGGCAGGCGTTGCCCGCGGTGATCGACCCGTCGGGCCGGAACACCGGCTTGAGCTGCGCCAGCCCATCCATCGTCGTGCCGGCGCGCGGCCCATCGTCGTTGGCCACGACGGTGCCGTCCGGCAGCGTCACCGGCGTGATCTCCTCGGCGAAGTAGCCGTTGTCGATGTTGGCGACGGCGAGATCCTGCGACCGCTTGGCGAAGGCGTCCATCTCCTCCCGCGTCACGTGCTCGAGCTGGACGACGTTCTCGGCGGTCTGGCCCATCGCGATGTAGATGTCGGGCAGGCCCTCGGGCGGCGTCCAGCCGGGCGAGCCGCCGAGCGAGCGCTCGGCCGTGCGCTCGCCGGCCGTGGCGAACACCGGGTTCGGCGCGGTGTCGCTGGCGCCGGCGCCATAGCGGCTGACGCACTCCACGCCGGCGGCGATGAACACGTCACCTTCGCCCGCCTTGATCGCGTGCGCGGCCATGCGGATCGTCTGCAGGCTCGAGGAGCAATAGCGGTTCACGGTCGTGCCGGGCACGTCGTCCAGCCCGGCAAGGATCGCCACCACGCGGCCGATGTTGAAGCCCTGCTCCCCTGCCGGCTGGCCGCAGCCCATGATCAGGTCCTCGATCTCGGCCCGCGGCAACTGTGGCACCTTGTCGAGCAGGGCGGTGACGATCTGCGTCGACAGGTCGTCGGGGCGGATCGACACCAGCGACCCTTTCCCCGCGCGACCGATCGGGCTGCGGGCGGTGGCGACGATGACGGCTTCAGGCATCAGGATCCCCTCGTGCGACGTGGGGACCTGACGATCCCCTCGGCCCCGAGGGTACCGACGAGCCGGCGCGGTGAGGGAACCGGCCGGCCCGCCACTCCTCGGCGAGCAGGGCGTAGGTGTAGCCGTCGAGCCACCCCTTCGTGCGGTGCAGCGAGTCGCGGATGGTGTGGCTCTCCCGCCGCATGCCGATCCGCTCCATCAGCCGCCACGACGCCATGTTGTCGGCGAAGCAGTCGGCGACGACGCGGCGCAGCCCGAGCGGCCCGAAGCAGACGTCGAGCAGCGCCACGACGGCCTCGGTCGCCAGGCCCTGGCCGGCGTGCTCCGGGTCGAGCACCCAGCCCAGCTCGGCCTGCGTGCCGGCGGCCGCGGCCGTGACCTCGTGCTGCGACCACGCGTCCTGGATGCGGATCATCACGTCGCCGACGACGGCACCGTCGCGCTCGACCGCCAATGCGCGCGCGAGGCGCTGTTCGAGCTCGCCGTGGAACGCGTCGAGATCGGCCGGCGCGGACGAGAGCCACTCGTGCACCTCCGGCCGCCGGCGGTAGTCGAACATCACCTCGGCGTCGTCCAACGTCACCGGCCGGATCGTCAACCGGTCGGTGCGGATCGGCCAGGCGACCGCACGCAGGTCCTGCGTCATGGAACGAAGTGTGCACGGGCGAGGTGGGCGAGCGCCGCTGCGAAGCGGCGGCGGCGAGGTGGCCTCGCCCGCCGCTGCGGCAGGGCCGTACGATCGCCGTATGACGAGCGCGGGAACCGTCCCACTCGACGAGATCGACCTCTCCGACGCCGCGCTGTGGCTCGCCGACCGCGACCATCGCGAGGCGGTGTTCCACACGCTGCGCGACACGCCGGGCTTGCAGTTCTTCGCCGAGCGGGTGTTCGAGGACTCGCCGTTCGCACCCGGTCCCGGCTACTGGGCGCTCGTGCGCCACGACGACGTGTACACCGTGAGCCGCAACCCGCACCTGTTCTGCTCCGGCAAGGGTTCGAACATCGCCGACATGCCGACCGAGATGAACGAGTTCTTCGGCTCGATGATCAGCATGGACGACCCCAAGCACCACCGGTTGCGCTCGCTCGTGGCCAGGGGCTTCACGCCGAAGGAGATCGCTCGCGTCGAGCAGTACGTCAAGTCCAAGGCGGCCGGCGTGGTGGACCGCATGCTGGAGGCCAACCCGGGCCGCGAGTGCGACTTCGTGGAGTGGATCGCCGCCCCGCTGCCCCTGCAGATCATCTGCGAGATGATGGGCATCCCAGACTCCGACACCGAGCAGATCTTCCAGTGGACCAACGTCATCCTCGGCGCCGGCGATCCGGAGTACGGCGGCACGTACGAAGCGCTGATGAACGCCGCGCTCGGGATGTTCGCCTACGCCCAGGCGCTCGGCGACGACCGCCGGGCGAACCCGCGCGACGACATCACGTCGGTGCTGATGGCAGCCGAGCCCGACGGCGACCGGCTGACGAGCCAGGAGTTCGGCTCGTTCTTCATTCTCCTCACCGTGGCCGGCAACGAGACCACGCGCAACGCGATCAGCCACGGCATGAAGGCGCTGACCGAGCACCCCGACCAGCGCGACCTGTGGTACGGCGACTTCGAGGCCCACGCCCGGACGGCCGTCGACGAGATCGTGCGGTGGGCGTCGCCCGTCATCCACTTCCGGCGCACGGCCACCGAGGACACCGAGCTCGCTGGCCAGCCGATCGCCGCCGGCGACAAGGTCGTGATGTGGTACAACTCGGCCAACCGCGACGAGCGCGTGTACCCCGACCCGTACTGCTTCGACGTCACCCGGCCGCTGCAGCCGGCGCAGGTCGGCTTCGGCGCCGGCGGCCCGCATTTCTGCCTCGGCGCCAACCTCGCCCGGCGGGAGATGACGGTGATGTTCGACGAGTTGCGCCGGCGGGTCCCCGACCTCCGTATCACCGGCGAGCCGGCCTACCTCGAGAGCTTCTTCATCAACGGCATCAAGCGCCTCCCCTGCGCCTGGTGACGGCGGACGCCGGCGGTTGCTTCAGGGGCCGCGGCCGATCCGTCGTCGACGGTGCGCAATGCGAGCGTCAATCGAGCGCCTGAGTCGTCGCCGGCGCCGTAGCGGGCGCGGCGCTCGGCATCGGGAACCTCCGCTTGTGGGCGTTGATCGGACCCTCCACCAAGCGCCATGAGATCGCGGCCAGCACGACGGTGATGATCAGCGCTGGTACGGCCGTGCCGGCCGGCAGCATGTCGAGCCACGCCGCGGCCAGCACGAGGAGCGGGAGGTGGAAGAGGTACAAGGCGTAGCTGATCGTGCCGAGGTAGGGGAACGGCGACACCGTGAGCACCCGCGAGAGGAAGCCGGGGGTCCCGCGCCACAGGCGCAGCACCAGGCCGGCGACGGCGAGCGCGAGGATCGGGTTGTCGAGAGCGTCGTTGATCAGGCCAACGGCGGGGTCGTCGACCTGCCAGAGCAGGAAGAGCGGCACGCACGCCGCCGCGGCATAGGTGCACAACCGCTGGAAGCGGTCGGCGCTGATCGTGAGAAAGGAGCCCTTGGCGTAGACGATCGCTGCGGCGATGCCGATGAACATGCAGTCGAACTGGAGTGGGGAGAGCATCCACCCGAAATCGGAGCCACCGAGGTCGAGCGCGACACGGCCGGCGGCGCCGACGACGCACGATGCGACGGCGATCCAGCTGAGCGCCCGGATGGAGCAGCACAGCACGAGCAGCGGCGCGAGGAGGTAGAAGTGCTCCTCGACGGCGAGCGACCACAGATGGGACAAGCCTCCGGCGAGTTGCTCGTCCATCGCGAACTTCACGTTCGTCAAGTACGTGGCGTTCCACGGCAGCAGGCCCGTCCCGCCGATCTCGGACACGCCGACTAGTTCGAGGAGCACTAGCACGACCAACGTGAGGTAGTAGACGGGGAAGATCCGCAGCGATCGACGGGCGTAGAAGGTACGCAACCGGTTCGAGATCGGCACGTGCGTCGCCTCGCGCATCGCCAGCAGGCCACCGCCGATCAGGAACCCCGACAGCACGAAGAACACCTGGACTCCGAGGGCGCCGTATCGGACGACGGGTGTCGCGGCGGCGTTGCCCTGCAAGGCGTGGAACACGAAGACCGAGAAGAAGGCGAAGAAGCGCAGCCCATCGAGCGACCGCACATGCGCGTCGCTCACGTTCTCACGACCGCCCATCACGGCCCGCGCGGCGTGTTCGCAACAGCGTGATCGTCGCCCTGCCCGGACCGGGAGCACGATGTCGCGCCGGTCGGGACAACCGGCAAGAATGGATAGAGGTCATTGGTCCAGCCCTCCTGCGGCTGGCGCTGGCCCGGTCGGGCGACCTCTTCGGATCTGCCGTTGTCACCGGTGGTCATCGAGCGACCATTCGTCAACGTACGGGCGGGGCCTGGTGGGCCAGATCGGGGGAACCCCGTGACCATCCCGTGCTTGTCGAGCCGTCGACGACGGGCGTGGTTCTGGCCTCGGAAGTGCAGGAGGAACCCGGCGCGGCGGAACATGCCGCCCTTGGCCGCGTGGCGACCGACGCTCAGGAACCCAGGTCGCCCGCGCGGAAGTGGCGGCGGCAGAGCAGCTCGTAGCGCACGCTGTCGCCGAACAGCGGCGTGCCCGCCGGCGCCGTGGTGTCGCCGACGACGATCGTCTCGCCCTCGTAGGTGACCTCGCCGTTGACGACCCGCGCGTTGTGCGTCGCCCGGGCGCCGCACCAGCAGCGGGCTTCGAGCTGCAGCGGCACCCGCTCGTCGGCGAGCTCCAGCAGCCGGCGCGTCCCGGCGAACAGCCGGCCGCGGAAGTCGGTCAGCAGCCCGAACGCGTAGACGTCGACCTCCAGCTCGTCGACGACGCGGGCCAGCTGGTCGCACTGCTCGACGGTGTAGAACTGCGCCTCGTCGCAGACCAGGTAGTGGAGCGGCCAGTGCTCCACGGCGAGGCGGTGGAGATCGGTGTCCGGTGTCACGTCGATCGCCGGGGCGGCGACGCCGAGGCGGCTCGTGACCTGGTCGCCCTCCCGATCGAGGCACGTCAGCAACAGCCCGAACAGGTGGCGCCCGGCCAGGTTGTAGTGGATCTGCAGGGCGAGCGTGCTCTTGCCCGAACCCATCGTCCCGAAGCTGAAGCGCAGCGTCGCCATGCCGCCGGGCGACGCTACCGGTGCCGTCGACACCTGCTGGGTGGCGCGGGAACTGGGTTGCGCGTGTGGGGCTTGCACCCCATACTGCGGCCACTCAAGAGGAGGGCGGAACATGCGGGCACGAATGACGTTGATGGTTGGCGCCGCCGCGGCGATGCTGCTGGCGGCGTGCGGGGATGACGACGACAGCGCGGCGGACACCGAGGCTCCGGCGGCGGCCACCGCGGCGCCAGCGGTGGCGACCACCGAGGTCTCCCTGGCGCCAACCGACGCGACGACACCTGAGGCAAGCGCAGTTCCGGGGAGCGCCGGGTCGCTGCCAGTCCCGGACGAGATCTGCGCCCTCGCCCAGCAGATGTACGAGCAGGACGACCTCCCGACCGCGGCGCAGCTCGAGCAGTACAAGCAGCTGGGGCCGGCGGAGACCGCCGACGCGGTGAACGTCGCGGCCGGCGCGATCCTCGCCGCCGGCGACGACATGGTCGCCGCGATCAACGCGATCGGCGACGACGAGGTGGAAGCGGCGATCGACGAGATCGACGCGTGGGAGGAGGAGCACTGCGGCATCCCCCATTCGGAGGACGAGGCGCTGCCCGCGGGCGCCTCCGACGAGATCGAAGACGGCGCCGCGCGGGTCGACGTCACGGCGACCGAGTACAAGTTCGACGTCGGCCCCGTGCAGGCCGGGCGCACATCGTTCGTGCTGAAGAACGCCGGCGCCGAAGCGCATTTCCTGCTGATCGTCAAGCTCGCGGAGGGCGTGACGCTCGAGGAGGCGATGGCCAGCGAGGACGGTGAGGGAATGACGCAGGGCGAGTGGGCTACGGGCATCGCCTCGGCGGGCGGCGACGAGGAGACGATCACATTCGACGTCGAGCCCGGCACCTACGGCCTGCTGTGCTTCCTCCCCTCAGCGGACGGGACGCCGCACGCCATGCTCGGCATGCAGAAGGAGATCACCGTCGCCTGACCGGCGCCGAGCACACGGGCCTCCACACGGCGGGTGGGGCGCGGCGAGGAGCACTACGCCGCGCCCCGCTCCGCTCCCGCCGTGCCCGCTGCGGTCGCTCGCCCTACCCGTTCATGCCGACCGGCGTCCCGCTGGCGTCGAGGACGTACCACTTGTCGCCGGAATCCTGGCCGTTGACGTCACCGGGCGCGGTGTCCTGGGCGAACCGGTATAGCGGCCAGCCGTTGATCGTCACCTGCTCGCTGCTGTCGTCGGGCCGGGTCGCCGTGCCGAGCGTGCCGGTGACGCCGTCGCCGGCAGTCGCCGGGCCGGGCAGCCCGGGCCAGGCGTCCGCGCACCCGCCGGTGCACGTGCTCGGGCCCTGGTTGTCAGGGACGAACATGTAGAGCGTCATGCCGCCCCCATCGACGAGGATCTGCCCGAGCGACGAGTCGGCCACGTTGACCTGCGACTCGCCCGCGGGTGCCGCAGACCCCGCCGGCGCCTCGGAACCCGCCGGTGCATCGGTCGCGGCTGGCGCCTCGGTCGTCGCCGACGGCGCTGCCGTGGCGGCCGGTGCCTCGCTGGCCGACGGCGCCGCCGTGATCGCCGCGGCGGTGGTGTCCGCGCTGTCGTCGTCGTCGCCGCAGGCCGCGGTCAGGCCGAGCAGGACGACGCCGGCGACGGCGAGGACGGTACGAGACGAGGAGCGGGATGAGGGGTGCTTCACGAGGGACCTCCGTTCACGATGAGGGCACGCCGTCGAGAGATACGAGCGAAGCCCGCCGACGGATTGCGGCCCACCGGACGGGCGCCGGGCGGCGCAATCCACCGTGACCCGGCGGCCGTAGTAGGTGTCGTGGCCGCACCGCACCACGCCGAGCTCTCCGACGACGCGCTGGTCGCCGGGCTCGCCGTCGAGGACGATGACGCCGCCACGGCGTTCGTCCGCCGCTTCCAGGCGAAGGTGTTCGGCATCGCGCTGGCGGTCACGCGCGACGCGACGACCGCCGACGACGTCGCCCAGGAAGCGTTCCTTCGGGCCTGGCGGTCGGCGTCGACGTACGACTCGGTGCGCGGATCGGTGGCCGCGTGGCTGCTGACGATCACCCGCAACGTCGCCATCGACGCCGTCCGGGCGCGGCGGGCGACGCCGGCGGACGACGACGAGCTCGACCGCCTGCTGCAGTCCACGTTCGGCGGCGACGGCACCGTGGATGTCACCGGCGAGGAGGCAGCGAGCAGGATCGAGGCGGCGCGCGTCGTGGCCCGGCTGCGCACGCTGCCGCCCGAGCAGGCTCGCGCCGTCGTGCTCGCGGTGCTCGGCGGGTGTACGGCCGACGAGGTCGGGCGGCGGGAAGGCGTGCCGTTGGGAACGGCGAAGACGAGGATCCGCACCGGCCTGCGGCGGCTGCGGAGCGGAGAGCAAGCAGGCCACGCGGGCGCGCCGCAGGATGCTGGACAGGAGGGCGGCCGTGGCTGAGCGGCAGGACGTGGAACCCGGCGGGCGGAGGCCGGATGAGCACCTCGGCGACGACATCGCCGCCCTCGTGCTCGGTGATGTCGACGGCGGGCGACGGGCGGCGATGGCTGCCCACGTGCTGCGCTGCGCCGAGTGCCGGAGGGACTACGACGAGTTGGCGGAGACCGTCGAGGGGCTGCTCGTGGCCGTTCCCGGCGTGCAGCCTCCGATCGGGTTCGACGAGCGGGTGCTCGCACGGCTCGCGCCGTCGCGCTCGATGCCGCGCCGCCGGGCGCCGCGCCGGTCGGCGTGGATGATCGGCGTCGCGGCCGCGCTGGTGGCGGTCGTGGTCGCTCTCGGGGCCTGGGCGGTCACACGTCCCGGCGGCGGCGACAGCGCCGCGGCCGGTGACATCGCCACGTTGCACTTGAGCGACGGCGGGACGCCGGTCGGCACAGTGTCGGTCAGCGAGGTCGACGGCCGCACCGTGATGGTCGTCGCCCTCGTCACCGCCCCGGACGAGATTCGCTACTACTGCCGCGCCCGGCTGGCCGACGGCACGATGGTCGAGTCAGAGGCCTGGCCCGCCGGCAGCGGCGCGTGGATCGTCCCGCTCCCTGATGCCTCAGCCCCGGTGACCAGCGTGGAGGTGCTCCCCGAGGGCACCGACCACATCTGGTCCGCCGCCAGTTTCACCTGACCCGCATTGGAGGGTTTCCGCCCATTGGAGTGTTTCCGGGATGGGGGCCCCCCGGCAAACACTCCATCGGCGGAAACCCTCCAACGGGGCAGCCGCTAGCGGAGCATCGACTGGACGGTTGAGATGTGGTCGGCATCGGCGGGGGACTTGTCGGGGCGGTAGCGGCGGACCCGCGCGAAGCGCAGGGCGACGCCGCCGGGGTAGCGCGTCGACGCCTGCACGCCGTCGAGGGCGATCTCGACGACCAGCTCCGGGCGGACGTGGACGATGTAGCCCGACTCCGTCCCGACCTCCAGCCGCTGCAACGTCTCGGTCTGCCAGCGCAGCAGGTCGTCGGTGAGGCCCTTGAACGTCTTGCCGACCATCACGAAGCCGCCGCCGTCGCCGCGCGCCCCGAGGTGCAGGTTGGACAACCAACCGGTGCGCCGGCCGTGGCCCCACTCGGCGGCCAGCACGACGAGGTCGAG
>JBIOUO010000418.1:0-7504 GCA_044867195.1 Ilumatobacteraceae bacterium | reverse complement strand
AAGATCACCACCGACGCCCCCGAGTAACCGCTCGCCGAGCTGTCGGCCCGTCGCTCCGCCCGTACATCTGGGTGGCCCTGGTCTCATTGAGGTTTCTGGGTGGCCATGGTCTCGTTTCCGAGACTGTCGCCACCCAGAAAGCGAGATGATGGAACGGGCTGACGCCCGACCCGACAGCGCTGGCCGCGACGTGGTCGCCCCAGCGCCACGAAAGGAGCATGGTCGATGATCAAGTACGTGTACTCAATCGATTACCCGATCGGACAGAAGCGGGCGTACCTCGAGTGGGTCCGCTCCATCGCCGACACGCTGCAACAGCCGGACGAGCTGAAGCGGGTCGCGTCGTACGAGAACGTGTTCTCGGCGTCACCCCAGCGGATCGTCGAGTTCTCGTTCGACTCGATGGCGGCAGGAGCGACGTACTTCGAGCGGCCGGAGATGACTCGCGTGTTCGAGGGCGAGCTTCCGCTTCACGGAACCAACATCAGCATCGCGGTCCTGAAGCGGTTGACCGACTACACCAAGGGTGACGCCGCCAGCTAGCGGGAGAGGACTGCGCGCACACGGCGACACCTTGGGCGGTGTCAAACAGCGCGGGTTTCGTATTACACTCCGACTCGGTGCTGCGCATCCACGAGTCGGCGATGAAGCACGGCTGCACCCGAGAAGACATCTCGCACGCCTATGACCTGTCTCTGTGGGAGACCGTCCTCGACGAGAACGCCGACCCGCCGAAGCTTCTCGTCGTCGGACCCGACAGTGCCGGCAATCCGTTCGAGCTGATCGGCGGTGAGCTCGACAACGGCGACGTCTTGATCTGGCACGCGATGGCGGGCCGCACGCAATACCTCGACCTGCTCCCGAACCTGGGAGGCGAACCATGACCGACGAGCCCCGCACCTACCGTACGAAGACTGGCCGCATCCTCACCGATGCCGACATCAAGGGCCTCGCGGACGAGGCCGAGCGCGGATACGACGTCGAGCATCCTGCCAAGCGGCCGGGGCGACCCCGGCTTGGCGCCGCACCTGCGGTCGTCGTACCGGTCCGGCTGCACGCGGACCTCCATGGCGCGATCAAGGCGCTGGCCGAGGCGGAGCGCACGTCGCTGAGCGAGCTGGTGCGCGACGCGCTCCACGAGTACCTGGAGGCTCCCGCGGCGCCCCCGCGCTTTGCACGTCCTCCGGTCGCGTGCTGACCGGCGCCGAGATCGATGCCCTCGCCGATGAAGCCCAAAGCGGCTATGACGTCGGCTCGTCTACCCGCCCACGGCGGCGGGCCGGCAGCCGTGCCGATGTCGTCCCGGTGAGGATGCCGCCGGAGCTCAAGGCCACGGTCGAGCGCCGTGCCGAGGCTGAGGCGACCTCCGTGAGCGAAGTCGTGCGAGCCGCACTGCGGGCTCGGCTCGGCGACGACGACCCGCCGGGCGGAGGTTCGCCACAGCGCACGCGTCGTCACGGACCCACCGAGGCCGACACGTGCCGCGACTACGTCGTGCCTCACCTGAAGGAAGCCGGCTGGGACGACGACCAGATCGCCGAGCAGTACCGCATCACCGACGGGCGCGTTCTCAGTGTCGGCACGAAGCACCGTCGCGACAACCCGTTGCGTGCCGACTACGTCTTGGAGTTCCGGCCCGGCCTTCCCATCGCCGTCGTCGAGGCCAAGCGGTCGTATGCGATCCCCGGGAAGGGCTTGCAGCAAGCGAAGCGCTATGCGGCGCTGCTCGACGTCCCATTCGCCTACTCGACCAACGGTAGGGGCATCGTCGAGGACGACCGGAACACGGGCCTCGAGCGCGATGACCTTGTCGGTTTCCCGTCGCCGGAGCTCCTGTGGGCGCGCTACCGCGAGTGGCGCACCCTCGACGACGAGCGCACGGCCGGGGGGCTGGTACTCCCGTTCAATCGTGCGCTGCGCAACCCCGACGGCTCGGTCAAGGAGCCGCGGTATTACCAGCGCACAGCGATCAACCGAGTAGTCCGGGCGATCCTGCGCGGCAACCGGCGGCTGCTGCTCACCATGGCCACCGGCACGGGCAAGACCTTCGTCGCCATGCAGGTGGTGTGGAAGCTATGGAACGTCAACTGGCGGCCCGGCCGCAACCCACGGATCCTCTACCTGGCGGACCGCAACGTTCTCATCGACCAGCCCATCGAGCGGGAGTTCAAGCCAGCGTTCGGCACGGGCGAGGGCTCGCCGATCTGGAAGCTCCGAGGCGAGGCGCAACTGAGCCGCGAGATCTACTTCGGCCTCTACCAGCAGCTTGCCGACTCCTCCGACGGACTCGACGGGATGTACCGAGACTTCGCCCCGGGCTTCTTCGACCTCGTGATCGTCGACGAGTGCCACCGCGGCAGCGCCCGCGCCGACTCGTCCTGGCGGGCCATCCTCCAGTACTTCGCGCCGGCGGCACAACTGGGCATGACTGCGACTCCGAAGCGTGACGAATCCATCGACACCTACGACTACTTCGGCGGTTCGATCTTCGAGTACTCGCTCGCCCAGGGCATCGAGGATGGGTTCCTCGCGCCGTACCGGGTCCGCCGGGTCGTGCTCAGTCCGGACGCCCACGGTTGGGCGCCGGACCGGGGTCAGCTCGACCTCTTCGGCAAGGAGATCCCCCAGAACCTCTACACGACGCGGGACTTCGAGCGGGTCGTGTCTCTGCTCACTCGAACCGAGGCCGCCGCACGGCACCTGACCGAGTACCTGCGGCGCACGGATCGGTGGGCGAAGACGATCGTGTTCTGCGTCAATCAGGAGCACGCCGACCAGATGCGCCGGGCACTTCACAACGCCAACGCCGACCTCGTGAAGCAACACCCCAACTACGTGGTCCGCATCGTCAGCGAAGAAGGCGACCTCGGCCGAATCCACCTCAGCGACTTCGCCGACACCGAGAAGCCGCTCCCGGTCATCGCCACGACGTCGGAGCTGCTGTCGACCGGCGTCGACCTGCCAACGGTCCGCAACATCGTGCTGTTCCGGCCGATCGGCTCGATGGCGCTGTTCAAGCAGATGATCGGCCGCGGCACCCGGCTGTTCCCCGACGAGGACAAGCTCTCCTTCGACATCATCGACTACTCGGGTGCGACCGCGCTGTTCAACGATCCCGAGTTCGACGGCCCGCCCGAGCAGGTCGTCTACGAGGAGATCGACGACGAAGGCAACGTCACCGGCGACACCGTCGTCGCCCAGCCCGAGCCGATCTTCGAGCCGGTAGGAACCGGCGACGCGCCTGACGACATCCCGCCCGACGACCTCGACGAGCCGTCGATCACCAAGTTCTACGTCGACGACACCGAGGTCTGGGTCACGGCCGAAGCCGTCTACCACCTCGACCCGGCCACCGAGCGGCTGCGCCTCGTCGAGTACCGCGACTTCGTCGCCGAGACCGTGCGATGGCTGTTCCCACACGCCACCGACCTGCGATCCAGGTGGACCAGCAGGGTCGGACGTCAGGACGTCCTCGACGCCCTGGCCCGGCACGGCATCGACGCCGATGACCTCATCGAGCGCACCGGCATGGTCGACGCCGACCCACTCGATGTTCTCGTGCACGTCGCCTGGAACCAGCCGCTCGAGACACGGGTCGAGCGAGCCCGGCGGGTGCAGCGCGAGCACGAAGCGTTCTTCGCGGAGTTCCGGCCCGCCGCCCGCGAGGTTCTCGCGTACCTGCTCGACAAGTACGCCGAGCACGGCATCAGCGAGCTCGACGACCTCGCCGTGCTCGGGGTTCCTCCGCTGTCGTCGCTCGGCACGCCAGCCGAGATCGCCGCCCGCTTCGGCTCGCCCGACGCGTTGCGGGCCGCGATAGCCCGCTTGAGCGAGCTCGTCTACGTTGCCTGAACCCAGGAGCGCAACCGTTGACCCGATCGAAGAAGAGCACGCCGCCGCCCACGACACCACAAGCGAAGCTCGCCGCGGTCATCAAGTCGGCGCGCGATGCGATGCGCAAGGACGCCGGCCTCAACGGTGACTTGGATCGCATCCCGCAGCTCGCGTGGCTGCTGTTCCTCCGCGCGTTCGACGGGCTCGAGCGGAGCCGCGAGGTCACCGACACGAGGTTCCGGCCGGCCATCGAGGCGCCGTACCGCTGGCGTGACTGGGCCGCTGACCCCACTGGACCGACCGGCGACGCGCTGTTGAGGTTCGTCAACGACGAGCTGCTGCCGTACCTGCGCGACCTCACCGGCACGAGCACTCACGACCCCCGCGACGTTCTGTCGGCCGTCTTCAAGGAGACGTACAACCGGATGCTCTCCGGCTACCTGCTGCGCGAGGTCGTCAACAAGGTCAACGAGATCAACTTCGCGTCCTCCGACGACATCCACACGATGGCCCACCTCTACGAGTCGATGCTCCGGGAGATGCGAGACGCTGCGGGTGACTCCGGCGAGTTCTACACACCGCGGCCGATCATCCGTTTCATCGTCCAGCAGGTAGACCCGCGGCTCGGCGAAGTCGTCCTCGACCCGGCCTGCGGCACCGGCGGGTTCCTTGTCGAGGCGCTCGAGCACCTCGCTCCGAACGTGCAGACGGCGCAGCAACAACGGGCGCTGCACGACAACCTCCGGGGGATCGAGAAGAAGCCGTTGCCCTTCCTCCTCGGGATGATGAACCTCGTCCTCCATGGCGTCGGCCAGCCGAACGTCATGCGCGGCAACGCATTGGCAACTCCGATCACCCAGATCGGCAAGGCGCAGCGGGTCGACGTCGTGCTCACCAACCCGCCTTTCGGCGGCGCCGAGGAAGCGAGCGTCCAAGCCAACTTCCCCGCCGGCAAGCAGACCGCCGAGACAGCCTGGCTGTTCCTCCAACTCGTCATGCGCATCCTCAAGGACGGCGGCCGGTGCGGCATCGTCGTGCCGAACAGCGTCCTGTTCGTCGGTGGCGTTGGCGCGCGGATCAAGGAGCAACTGCTCACTGAGTGCAACCTGCACACGGTCGTGCGGCTGCCCGACGGCGTGTTCGAGCCCTACACCGCGATCCCCACCAACCTGCTCTTCTTCGACAAGACCGGCCCGACGAAGCAGACCTGGTTCTACGAGATCGCACCACCGGAGGGCCGCAAGAAGTACTCCAAGACGCGTCCGATGCGATTCGACGAGTTTGCCGACTGCCAGCAATGGTGGACGAAGCGGACGGCGAACGACCGCGCGTGGCGAGTTGACGCCAGCGACGTCGCGGCCAACGGCTACAACCTCGATCTCCGCAACCCCAACCGACCCGACGACCTCAGCCACCGCCCGCCGGCCGAGCTGCTCGCCGAGCTCGTCGACACGGAGCGCGAGATCCTGGCGCTGCTGGAGAAGCTCGAAGGCGAGATCGAATGACGATGAAGCTGAGTTCAACGCTGACACTCGACGTGGATGAGGTCCCGGTCGTGATGTCGAACGAGTACGAGATCGCTGGTGTCTACAGCTTCGGACGTGGCCTATTCGCTCGCGGGCCGATCACCGGCGCGGAGACGAGCTATCGGAAGCTGCATCGGCTTCACGCCGGACAGCTGGTCCTGAGTCGGCTGAAGGCGTTCGAAGGGGCGATCGCAGTCGTGCCCGACACCTTCGACGGTTGGTTCCTCTCGCCCGAGTTCCCGACGTTTCGTTGCGTCGAGAGCACGCTTGTTCCCGAGTACCTGGCGCACCTCTGCCGGTGGCCGGACTTCTGGTCCATGCTCGCTGGCACGTCGAAGGGAATCGGTGCACGGCGGGAGCGCGTGCACGCTTCAGGTCTTCTCGCGCTGCAACTTCAGTTGCCGGATCTTGAAGCGCAACGGTGCCTCGCGGCGGGTCTAAGTGAGCTGTCGGCGGCAGCGCAGGGTCTGAGGGACCGAACCGCGCACGCCGCTACGCTCACTGATGCGCTGACGGTCTCGCTGGCTTCGCGACCCGACCTCGACGAGCCGGCGAAACGGGCGGCCGGTTGGCGCCGAGTTCGGCTCGGCGACGTCATGCGATCCGCAGATGGCGCGGTCCGCGTCCAGCTCACTACGGAGTACCCGAACGTTGGCGTGTACAGCTTCGGTCGTGGGCTGTTCGAGAAGGCGCCGATCGACGGCGCGACGACGTCGGCCAAGACGCTGAACCGCATCACCGCGGGGCAGTTCATCTACAGCCGGCTCTTCGCCTTCGAGGGTGCGTATGCCTACGTGCCGCCATCATTCGACGGCTACTACGTGTCGAACGAGTTCCCCACGTTCGATCCAGACCCCGCGATGCTCGACAGTCGCTGGCTCGCGTCGGTGCTGCGTTCACAGGATCGGTGGGCCGACCTGGCCGGACGGAGCAAGGGGCTGGGCGTCCGGCGCCAGCGTGTTCCGGTTGAGGCGGTCCTGGACTACGAGGTCTGGCTGCCGCCGATCGCAGAACAGAGGGCCATGGTCGCGTCGATCGACGCGTTGGAGAAGGCCTCCTCGCTGAGGAGGACAGTCGACCGTCGCACCGGGGCCCTCGTTCCGGCAGCGCTGAACGAGGCGTTCGCCGGACTCAGCTGACGGCGCGCCAATCGTCGCCGGCGACGACGACGTGGCCGAGGAACCGCAGGCCGGCGATGGTTGCGGCGGCTTTCACGTCCTCGGTTGCGCGGCGGTCGGCGTCGCTTGGCTCGGGATCGCCGTCGGGGTGGTTGTGCGCCAGTGCGAACGACCTCCCGTCGTGACGTAGCACGGCGTTGAGGATCTCCCGCACCGGAACCAGCGAGCGGTCGACAGAGCCCTCCGACACCCGCGTCGTGTGCCGCAGCTGGTTCCGGCCATCGCAGATGAGCACGAGCACACGCTCGCGCCGAAGCCCAGCGAGCTCTCGCCGCGCTACGCGTGCGGCGTCTTCCGCCGACCGCAGGATCTCGCGGTTCGCAGGCACCGGCTCGAGGCGTCGCGCCAGCTCGAACGCGGCAACGAGCGCGGCGGCCTTGGCGAGACCGACGCCGGGGCGGCGCGCCAGCTCCTCCGGGCGGGCGACGGCGAGGCCAGCGAGCGAGCCGAACTCGGCGAGCAGCTCGTCGGCAAGGTCGAGCGCGCTCGCCCCCGCGATGCCATTGCGAAGGACGAGCGCGAGCAGCTCGCGCGCGCTGAGCGACTCGATGCCCTGCGCCAGCAACCGCTCGCGTGGTCGTTCGTCCGGCGGCAGTGCCGCCATCACCACCGACATCTCAACCTCCCAGCTGTGGAATCCTACGGAGGGGGTGTAACGGCGAGGCCGGCCGTAACCCGTGCGGGCCGGTTGCCGTGGGTCTCATGCGGCCGGCTGGTCGGCGGGCGCGTGTTGACGCTGGCGGGCGATGAGGGCGTCGACGCGGGCTTGGATCAACTCGTCTTGATGGCGGCGTTCGCGGGCGGCGGCGATGATGTCGGCGGGGCAGCGGTCGTGGAGGTCGGAGTGGCGGTTGTGGGATTCGCATTGCAGCTCACCGTTGTGTTCGGCAGTGAGCCCACCGGCGGCGTGGGGGTTGCGGTGGTCGACGTCGCACTCGACGATCGGCGCGTCACAGCCGGAAGGAT
>JBIOUO010000417.1:0-8106 GCA_044867195.1 Ilumatobacteraceae bacterium | reverse complement strand
ACGTGGGGTATCGGATCCCGGCACGCGCAGGCCACCGCCCCGCGACGCCCAAGCCACGGCCCGGCAGCGTGGCGCCTGCTCGCGGTGGTCGGTTAGCATGCGCCCGTAATCGCTTTCATTCGAGGGGGTCTGCAGCGATGGCAACGGTTGTGTTGGAGAACGTCAACAAGGTGTACGACAACGGCTATCACGCGATCCACGATCTGAGCCTCGACATCAGCGACGGCGAGTTCCTGGTACTCGTCGGCCCGTCAGGCTGTGGCAAGTCGACCGCGCTGCGCATGATCGCCGGGCTCGAGACGATCTCCAACGGCGACCTGCGCATCGGCGACAGGGTCGTCAATGACGTCGAGCCCAAGGATCGCGACATCGCGATGGTCTTCCAGAACTACGCGCTGTATCCGCACATGACGGTGTTCGACAACATCGGGTTCGCCCTGAAGCTCGCCCGCGTGCCGAAACCGGAGATCGACAGCCGGGTGCGCAAGGCGGCGGCGATCCTCGAGCTGGAGCCGTACCTTGATCGCAAGCCGGCCCAGCTGTCGGGCGGTCAGCGCCAGCGGGTGGCGATGGGCCGGGCGATCGTCCGCCAGCCGTCGGCGTTCCTGATGGACGAGCCGCTGTCCAACCTCGACGCCAAGCTGCGGGTGCAGATGCGGGCGGAGATCGCCCGCCTGCAGCGGGATCTCGGCGTGACGACGATCTACGTCACCCACGACCAGGTCGAGGCGATGACGATGGGCGACCGCGTCGCAGTGCTCAAGGACGGGTATCTGCAGCAGGTCGACACGCCGCAGAAGCTGTACGACCACCCGACCAACGTGTTCGTCGCCGCGTTCATCGGCTCGCCGTCGATGAACCTCTACGAGGGCCGGCTCACCGTCGACGGCGACCACAGCGTGCAGATCGGTCCACAGCGTGTGGCGCTCCCACCCGAGGTGCTGTCGACGCGGCCGGCGTTGCAGCAGTACGACAGCAAGAACGTCATCGTCGGCATCCGTCCCGAGGACCTCGAGGACGCCGCGGTCGCCACCGGCGTGCCAGCTGATCGCCACGTGAAAGCCAAGGTGCGCCTCGTCGAGGCGCTCGGATCCGAGTTGATGGTCCACCTCGAGCTGCCCGATGTCGGACGGGTGAACTCCGGCGATCCCGACGCGCCCGAGGACCTCGGCGCGGGCGTGGCCAACGCCGTCGCCCGCTTCAGCCCGAAGTCACGGGTGAACCTCGACGACGACATCGACATCACCGTGGCTAGTGAGAACCTCCACTTCTTCGACGCCGAGACCCACCAAGCGATTTGGTCATGAGAGAGGGTTGAGCGGCGGGGGGCATTCGCTCCGCAACCTCTGGTTGCGAAGCGAAACCCTCAGCCCTTCACGGAGCCGGCGAGGATGCCGCGGACGAAGAACCGCTGGAGGAGGAAGAACACGGCCAGTGGCACGGCGGCCTGGAGGAAGGCGCCGGCCGTGAGCAGGTGCTCGAACTGGCCGAACTGCCCGGTCTGGGCAGCGATCACGACCGTCGACGGCGCCGCCGCCTGGTTGGCGCCGATCATCGTCACCGCGATCAGGTAGTCGTTCCACGTCCACAGGAACTGGAAGATCGCGAACGCGGCCAGGACGGGCACCGACAGCGGGAGCACGAGGCGCCAGAAGATGCGGAAGTGGTTGGCGCCGTCGATGCGCGCCGACTCGAAGATGTCCTTGGGCAGCGACGAGATGTAGTTGTGGAGGAGGAAGATGGCGAACGGCATCGCGAACGCGGTGTGGGTGAGCCAGATCGCGGTGGTCGTGCCGGCGAGGTTGAGGTCCGGGAAGACGGTGATCGTCTTGTCGAGATACGGGATCGTCCAGTGGGCCCCGTTGACGTACATCAGCAACAGCGGGATCAGGGCGACCTGCAGGGGGACAGCGAGCAGGGCGACGGTGCCGATGAACAGCCCCTGGCGATGCTTGAAGTCGATCCAGGCGAAGGCGTAGGCGGCGAAGGCGGCGAACGCGATCGGGATGATCGTCGCCGGCAGGGCGATGGCGAACGAGTTGGTCAGCCCCTGCTTCATACCGCCGGCGGCCGTCGTGCCGAGGACTTGGCGGTAGTTGTCGAGGGTGAGGTCGCCGATGTCTCGCCACGCCGTCCACCACCCACTGGTTCGCTGCTGGTCACGCGTGCGGACGGAGTTGACGAGCAGACCGATCGTGGGGATGCTCCAGACGACCACGAGCAGCCACAGCACCCACGTCGGGATCGACCGGAGGAACCGATAGACGGCGCCACCTCCGCCGCTCGACGGCTGGTCCGGGTTGACGACTCCCGCGGTCATGCCCGTTCCCCTTGGATCCGGCGGATGTTGATCCACATGATCGGGATCACCGAGACGAACAGCACGACGGCGAGCGCCGACCCGAGGCCGAGGTTGGTCTGACCGAACGCCCTGATCCACATCTCGTTGGCGATGACCTGGGTGCCGAAGTTGCCGTTGGTCATCGCGTAGACGATGTCGAAGACCTTCATCACGGTGACGAACAGCGCCGTGGTCACGACGCCGACGGTCGGCGCGATCTGGGGCAGCGTGATGCGCCAGAAGATCTGCGATTCGGTGGCGCCGTCGACCTTGGCTGCCTCGGTCAGCTCGGTCGGCACGGCCTTGATCGCTGACGACAGGATCACCATCGCGAAGCCCGTCTGGACCCAGATCAGCACGACCATCAACCACATGTTGTTGAACGGTCCCTCCTGGATGAACAGGACCGGCCTCGGATCACCATCGGCCGTGACACCTCCCAGGCCCGGACCCAGGATGCGGTAGATGAGATAGGCGTCGAGGACCAGGAAACCGGCAGCGAAGCCGATCATCGTGGTGGCCTGGGTGTCGATGCCGCGCTTGACGAACCACAGGAAGAACACGGCCAGGGCGAAGAGGACGAGGAGCCAGATCGTCTTGCCCGCCGTCGACGTCGTGCTCTGGCCCACCCACACCCAGACCGCGTTCATCACACCGGTCTGCTGCTGCGAGGGATCGCGAGCCTGGTACATGAAGCGCCAGATGATCCCGGCGCCGATGAACGAGATCGCCATTGGCAGGAAGATCAGCGACTTGGCGGCGTTCTCAGCTCCCGACCGGTCGGCAAGCACGGCGACCGCCAAGCCGAAGACCGTCGCCAGCGACGTGACGACGATCACCCACCAGACGTTGTTGAAGATCGTGCCCCGGATCGACGACAGGATGGCGCATGACAGCACGAACAGACCCGCCATGACCGGGCCGAGCGAGCCGGGGCCGCCCTCGAACGGCTGGCTCGTGCGCCGCCCGGCGACCACGCCGATGATGATGCCGAGCGCGAGCAGGGCGAGGGCGAGGTAGAAGAGCCGGCTGGTGAAGATGTTCTCCCAGTTGTCGAAGTTCACCGAGCTCTTGCTGTGGAAGATGTTGTAGTAGTTGTCCCATCCGACGGACTGGGTGCCGTTGCGGTTGTGGAACGAGAGGTAGATCGTGCGGATCAGCGGCGCCAGCAACCCGACGACGATGAAACCCAGCGCCGGCGTGACGAAGATCCAGGCGCGGGAGCGCTGGTCGATGCGACGTCGCTTCCGTGCGTCGGGCTCCTTGGCGAGCCCGAAACGGGCGCCGAGGATCGCGGCGGGCACGACGGTGGCGTAGACGACTCCGAGGAAGTTGCCGCTACCGACATCGCCGCCGCCCCACGCACCCACGAGCCATCCCACGCCGGCCCCGGTGATGACCGACAGCGGCGCTGCCTCGCGGCCGTAGCGCCACAGGCCGATGAGCCCGAAGACGACGACACCGGCGCCGACGCAGACCCACAGCTTCGTCCAGTCGAGCTGCGGCCACGCCGATTCGTCGAAGGCATACGCCGTGAGGAACCCGAAGGCGATGAACCCCACGACTGCCAGCGGGAAGCGGGCCAACTGCTGGCGGGGCGCGCTGAGCAGGAACATCACCAGCCCGAGGGCGGCGCCGCCGATCAGCCCCCAGAGCAGGCCGTTGACGGCGAACGGTTGCGTGCGCCAGCCGACGACGTCGTCGAGCTGCCCCTGGCCGCCGATTCGAACCCGCTTGTCGTACAGGCTCCGGAACAGCCCGTTGGCCTCGGCCACCCAGTAGCCGACAAGGCCCGCGGTCACACCGATGATCGTGTTGAACCGGGTCCAGTGGTCATACGCCTGGTCGAAGAGCAGGTTGGCCCCCACCCACAGCGCCGCCGTCAGGACGACGATGGCGGCGACCTTGAGCGTCGTCTGGGCGATGTCACGGGGGCCGACGTAGTAGAGGAGGAAGGCGGCGAGGGCGACGAAAACCAGCATTCGGGTGACCGAGCCGAACGTGAACCGGGAGGGTCGAGGTTCCTCGCGGAACCGCTTGGGGATCGGCGCCGATGGCGCGGCCGGTGCTGCTGCCGCGGTCTCTTCTCCGACGGCCATTCGGCTTCCCCCCTTTTGCCCAGCTGTTCAGACCGACATTAGGTGACGACGCGACGGTGCCGGTGACCGCTGCCTGCAGAGGTCACCGGCACCACTGTGTTATCGCACTCGGCCGTTGGTCAGGCGGTCACGGCCACGCGCTCTCGATGTTGTCGGCGGCCGCCTGGGCGTCCTCGTCACCGTTGACGAACGACGTGCCCTCCGTCCAGAACGCGCCTGACCCGACCTCGGCGGGCATCTGGTCGGAGGCGTCGAACGCCGCCGGGCTGGCGGTTTGCAGCTCCTTGATGAAGCCCTGCTCGAGCGCGGCCCACAAGGCGAGGTCCGCCTTCGAGTTCCCGGTCAGGAACCCGGAGAGGCTGATCCCGCCTCCCGCGGCCGTCGTGGCCGTGGCATCCGAGGACGGGGTGGCGGCCGCGCTGCCGCCGCCCACGCGCGCGCTCTGCGCCTTCTGGCGGGCGTTGGCGAACTCGGGGGAACCGAGGTACTTCATCACTTCCCACACCTCGGGTGCGTCGCGGAACGCCCCGGCGTTGATGCCACCGACCAGCACCGGGTGGCCCTCGTCGGCGGGGAAGTAGAACGTGCTCACCTGGTCGGGGCCATCGCCGAACTCCGTGCCCTCGGGGAAGAAGGCGCTGTAGAAGCTCGCCTGGCGGTGCATCATGCACTTGCCCTCGACCAGCGGCGTGCCGTTGTCGCCGAACGCGGTGGCGGCGATCGACCCGCCGGATGCGAACACGGCGCCGTCCTTCGTCCACAACCCGGTCCCATCGGGGTTGGCCACCTCGTTGAACGTGTCGACCACCTTCGGGTCGTTGAACGGCACCTCATGGGCGACCCACTGGTCGTAGAAGTCGATGCCCTGCTCGCGCAGGATCAACTCCTCGACCCAGTCGGTGAACGGCCAGCCGGTGGCCGGGCCGGACTCGATGCCGACGCAGAGCGGGGTGTCGCCGTTGGCGATCATCTGGTCGACGAGCGCTTTGAAGTCGGTGAGCGTCTCGGGGACCTCGTAGCCCTTCTCCGCCCAGACGCTGGGGATGTACCACACACTCGACTTGTAGTCGGACTTGAACGGCACGCCGTACTGGACCCCATCGACGTTGGAGAAGGCCATGTAGCTGTCGGCCCAGCCCTCGGACACCGAAGTCACGACCTCGTCAGGCACCTGGATCAGCTCGCCGTCCTGGGCGAACTGCTTCAGCTTGCCGGGCTGCGGAAAGGCGCCGATGTCGGGCGGGTTGCCGCCGAGCACCTGGGCGTTGATCTGCTGCTCGAAGTCGCGCCGGCCGACGTACGTGACGGTGATCCCGTTGGCGTCACCGAACTCCTTGAGCGCGTCCTGCATCGCTCCGGCCTCGTTCTCCGAGTCCTCGACGCCGAACACGGTCACCGATCCTGCGCTGCCGGGCCCTGGGGTCTCTGGGAGCGTGGTGGCAGGCGCCTCGCTGCCTCCGGTGGTGCCGCTCGTTGTCTCGGTGCCACCGGTGGCGGTCGGCGCCTCGGTGCCTCCGGTCGCGGCAGGTGCCTGCGTGGCGCCGGTTCCGCCCGCGCTGTCGTCGTCGTCGGACGTGCTACACGCCGCGGCGACGAATGTGAACGCGATCGGCAGCGCGGCCAGCTTGAGCCAGCGTCTCCTCATCGATCCTCCCCTTGATTGGTCCGCCGAGCCGATGCCCGGAACAGTGCAAACGCTTTCATATAGTCGGTCCGAGATCAAGTCCGTACCGCTCGGGTCGAGCCGCGTACCACCAGCTCGACGTCGGCGACACAGTGCACGGTGTCCAGATCCTCGCCGGCGAGGCGGCGCAGCAGGGCGCGGGCGGCGATCGCGCCGTGCTCGACCACGTGCTGGCGAACGGTGGTCAGGCCGAGCACGACGGCGACGTCGTGATCGTCGACCCCGACGAGCGAGACGTCACCGGGGATGTCGAGGTCGAGCTCGCGTGCCGCGATCACCGCGCCGAACGCCATCTCGTCGGAGAGAGCGAAGATCGCCGTCGGCCGGTCGTCTCGCGCGAGGAGCTCCAGGGCCGCCTTGTGGCCGCCCTCGACGGTGAACCCGCCCGGCGAGATGCGCTCGCCGTCGAGCACCAGGCCGGCGGCGGACAGCGCCTCCTCGGCACCGTGGATGCGCTCCCCGGGCACGTTGACGTGGTCGGGCTCCTCCGCCTGACCGCCGAGGACCCCGATCCGCTGGTGGCCGAGCCCGATGAGGTGGTCGGCCGCGATCCGCCCAACCCTGACGTTGTCGGTGCGGATCGAGGGGCATCTGTCGATCTCCTGGCCGACAGTGACGACCTCGAGGCGGCGGCGGGCGAGATCGGCCACGTCATCGTTGCTCACCGCGACCTCGACGAAGATCAGCCCGTCGACGCGGCGGTCGATCGCACCGGCGGTGGTGACCACGTTGTGGCGCGCCGCCGGATCCGGCGCGGTGAGGATCAGCAGGTCGTAACCCTGCTCGGCACAGACCGCCTCGGCCCCGGCGACCACACTGGCGTAGTACCACGAGTTGATCAGCGGCACGACGATGGCGATCGTCCGGCTGCGGCCGGCGGCCAGTCGCGAGGCTGCCGGATCGGGCCGGTAGTTGAGGGCGCGGGCGGCCTCCTCGACGCGAGCGCGTGTGGAGACGGCGACGTTGGGCAGGCCGCGCAGGGCGCGGCTGACAGTCGCCACCGACACGCCGGCCGCGCTGGCGACGTGCTCGATCGTCGAGCGCTCGACGAGGGCGGGCTTCGCCGGCGCGGCTGGCGGCACCGCACGACGGTACCGCGGCGGTGAGGCCCGGTTCAGCCCCCGGCCCCACCCACCCGAGTGTTTCGTGCATCGGAGTGTTTGCTGCGGGGCCTTCACGCGACAGACACTCGGGTGCAGCAAACACTCGGGTGCGCGAAGCGGTCGGGCGAGCCGACGCCCGCGCGGCGCTGCCCTGGGTAGCGTCGGCGCGATGACCGACGTTCCGGCGCCCGAACCGGTGCAGCAGCTGGCGGCCATCTCGTTCGACGACGACCTGAAGGGCGTCGAGTTCATGACCGCGCTGACCCGTCTCTCGCGCGACCGGAAGCTGAAGCTGCGTGACGCGGTGTTCGTGGTCAAGACGCCCGACGGCAAGACCCACGTGCGGGAGACGAAGGATCTGCAGCCCAGCTCGACGGCCATCGGCGCCGGATTGTGGAGCGGCCTGTTCGGGCTCTTGCTCGGCGGTCCGGTCGGCATGCTCGTCGCCGGCGGGATCGGCGCCGGTGCCGGCGCGGTCACTGCCAAGCTCGTCGACGTGGGGGTCACCGACGAGTTCGTCGCCCAGCTGCGGGAGATGGTGCAGCCGGGCACGACGACAGTTGCCGTGCTGGCCGAGCACGTCGACACCGACGCTGTGCTCACCGAGCTGCAGCGGTTCGAGGGCGGCCGCTACGTCGCCGGCAACCTTCCGCTCGCCGGCATCCAGGCCGTTCGTGATGCGCTCGGTGATCCGGCGGCGACCAGCGGCGGCACGCTGCCACCCCCGACCGTCGACGAACCTGCTCCGCCGACCTGACGAGCAGACCTGCTCCGCCGACCTGACGAGCAAACCTGACGAGCACGCCTGACGAGCACGTCTGACGAGCACGTCTGACGAGCAGCCTGACGATCAGGGGGTGTCGATCGGGGTACCCGCCC
>JBIOUO010000416.1:0-5547 GCA_044867195.1 Ilumatobacteraceae bacterium | reverse complement strand
GCGACGTCGAAGTCGGCGGTGTCGCGCCGGTTCAAGACGGCCACCGAAGCGGCGATGGATGAGCTGCTGGCCCGCGACCTGTCCGAGCTGAACACCGCGGTGCTGATGATCGACGGGCTCAACGTCGCCGACCAGATGATCGTTGTCGCCCTGGTCATCGCCGCTGATGGGACCAAGGTGCCCGTCGGGCTGAAGCTCGGCGACACCGAGAACGCGGTCGTCGTGACCGAGCTGTTGGCCGACTTGGTGGCCCGCGGGCTGCGCTACGACCACGGCATCGTCGCCGTGTTGGACGGCTCCAAGGCGCTGCGCAAGGCGGTCGCCAAGATGTTCGGCGAACGCGCCCTGGTGCAGCGCTGCACGTTGCACAAACGAAGAAACGTGACCGGCTACCTGCCCGTTGACGAGCGTGACGCGATCGTCTTCGCCTCGCCCGCGCGTTCGCCGACCCCGACCCGGACAAGGGTCTGCGCGCCTGCCAGGCGCTTGCCCGCCAACTCGAGTCCCGCCACCCCGACGCCGCCGCCTCGCTGCGCGAAGGACTCGAGGAGATGTTCACCATCGCCCGCCTCAGTGTCACCGGCGCGCTGCGCCGGACGTTGAGCTGCACCAACTGCATCGAGTCGATGTTCTCCATCGCCCACCACCACCGGCCGAGTCAAGAACTGGCGAGACGGCACGATGAAGAAGCGCTGGATCGTCGCCGGCATGCTCGAAGCCCAACGCTCGTTCCGGCGCATCAAGGGCTGCGGCGACATGCCCACCCTCGTCGCCGCCATCGCCCGCGCCACCAAGCCCGACACTGTCACACCCCGCGACTACGCTGAAGTCGCCTGAGCAAGTTCGGGATCACGACCGGACTTCAACACGAAGCGGGACATCCTCCTGAGGGTGAGGCTGCGAAGCGTCGCCGCCACCTCCGGGGCGATGACCGCACGAACGAACTCGCCGCGGTCATCGTCGGTGTTGGCGGGTCGGAGGTCGAACGGTGATCGTTCCCAGCCGCTGATCACACCCTCGTCCCCACAGGCCACGCAGCGCCACTCGATCGACGCCGGGACGTCGATGCGAACGACGGCGATGAATCCCGGACTCGCCCGACGGCCAGGTCGTCGCCGACAAGTCAGCGCGCTCACCCAGGAGGCGCCCGTGCCGCGGGGTCGCCGCCCGGACGATGGATGTGAGGTGCTCGGCCATCCGGGAAGCCGGTGCCGGCGAGTCGACGGGGAGGTCAAGGAAGTGGCGAAGGTTCGAGACGAACACGGCCAGGCGACGGTATCGCTCCGGCACCGCCGCCGCCCCGCACGCCAGCCGCGCCCCAACGATCCAGGCGGCGCGTCTGCACCCGCCGGCCCGCAGTGCTCGTCACCGTCACGGTCGCCAGAATCGGTAGATGCTGGTGATCCGTGCAACGAAGAAGGTGCTCGATCGCCTCGGCGGGGTCACCGCCAGCGACGACGACCGATCGACCACCCGGCTCGGTGACTGGTACGTGAACGTGGTGTTCTGGAGGCCGCAGGTCGCCTTGTTCGTCAGCGAGGCGACGCTGCTGCCGGTCCTGATGCCGTTCGCTCCGGCCGCAGCCCTGATCGAGCGCTTCCCGACGGCGTTGCTCGCCCACCTCCAAGCTCATCAGATCGGGCGGTCCTTCAGCGAGTGGGAACTGGCCGAGATGACGCCATGCCGGGTGGCCAAGACCGCCAACCGCAGCGTGATCGGCGTGATGAACGAGTTCCGGTACCTCGCCGAGGTCTACGCCCAACGCGACGAGGGGCCCGATCTCCTTGCGCTCTCGATGCGTCTCGCCGAGACGCCGTGCAGCCCGCTCAACAAGCGGCACATCAGCCCCGACCGGGAGCTCGCCGCCGTGGTCGCCGCCACCCTCCACTAAGCCGACCGGTACTCCCGGCCGCCGATGCCGCCGACGTCCGGCCAATTGATCAACTAGCGCGAATTCGTCGCGTACGGTTCGCCGCTGATGAGCGGGTAGCAGTCACTGCCGGTGCAGGACGAGTCCCGGGGTGGCATCGAACACCTTGTCGGCGGTCAGCAGCGAAGCGCCGATGCGGATGGCTGAGGCTGCGATCCATAGGTCGCTCGCGTGGGTTCGGTCGTGGAGTGGATGTCCAGCGATGCGACAGGCGAGACGCAGCTCCGCGGCCCGGGTCAGCGGCGCGTCGGTGACCGGGACAACGGTCGTTGCGCGAATCGAGTCCTCGAGGCGCGCTCATCTGGCTTCCCCCCATCCGGCCACAAGGGCGCCGTAGCGGAGTCCGAACACGGTCACGGCTACCAGGAAGATCCGTCGCGGGCGTACGGTGCTCGGATGCTGCGCGGGACCGACCTCGAGACGGAGGTTGCCGGCGGAACGCTGATCTGGCTGGTCGGTGGTCCCAGCGTCGGCAAGTCCCGCGCGGCCCGCGCGATCCAACGTGCTGGAGGAGCCCGGGACTGCTGGGTTCTGGCCGGCGATCATCATCTGCTGCACCTGTGCCCGGGCGATCAACTCGTGCGTTACAGCGCACCGGACGACGAGGCCGGCGAGTGGTGGAGCGTCCCGTACGTCGACGGGCGTGTCGTCGGGCGCCCTCGCGCCGGCCGTCGGGCGCTGCGGCTGCTCGACGGGATGTATCGCGCCGCGGTCGCGATGACGCGCGCCGGCAACAACGTCGTGCTTGAGGACGTCGTGTGGGAACCAACGGTGGCGGCCATGGCATTTGAGGCGCTCAGCGCCGTCGACCCGTTCGTGGTCAGGCTCGTCTGCCCGTACACCGTCGCAGTGGAACGCGAACTGGCGCGCGGGGACCGGTTCGTGGGCGGCGTCGCCGCGTATGCCAGCGGGCCCGAGCTCATCACCGCCGTCGACGCGACGGTCGACACCGGGCTCCACGATCGCGACGCCGTCGCCCAGCAGATACTCACCGCACTTCACGCCAAGGCCGAGCCGCCGCGAGCGTCACAAGCCGACGACCGATGAGAACCCCGGACGACACCCTCGATCGCCGGTTCCCATGTCGAGGTGCCCCGCCCGGCGGGGGCCGGTGTCATTCCGGGCTGCGATCGCGGCTCTCGCCGAACGTGCGCAGGTACTGCCTCACCTGCCGTCGGGATCTGAGCCGGACGAACGTCAATCGTGCCCACACTGGGTCGGTGGTGGCGGCGGCACAGCGGGCGCGCTGCGCCGGGTAGCGCGTCCAGGCTGCGGCGACGGTCGAGGTCTCGGGATCGGTCGACAACATGTCCCGCCAGCGTTCACGGTTCCCGTTCCACAGTTCCTGTCGGGTTGCGCAGCGGTGCACGGTTCGACGGAACACGCGGTACGTGAGGAGGAGTCGTGGCAGGTCGATCCACACGACGCAGTCGGCTCGCGGCCAGATGACGTGCCGCACGGCGGAGTAGCTGCCATCGAGGATCCAGCTCGGCTGGGCGGCGATGTCGGCGACGCGTCGCTCGAACTCGGCGGGCGGCAGCTTCGACCAGTTGGGTTGGTGGAAGATGCCGTCGAGCTCGACGTACGGGACGTTGAGACGGTCGGCGAGGCTCCGACCGAGCGTCGACTTCCCCGCTCCCGAGTTGCCGATGATCGCGACACGGCGCACCGCTCGATGATGTCGTCCTCCCGGACACGCCCTGCCCGAATATCCCGTCGGCTTCGCAAGACACGGCCGCTACGCCGCCGCCGGTCCTCCACATCTCTGCATCCGCTCATTCGCTCAAGCTCGCTTGAGACCCCCACCCACGCCGGACGCGACGGCGCCGCGAGCCGTGCGCTCCGCTGGACGACCAATGGGGTCTCCGGTGAAGGGCGAGTGCAAGAGGCCGACTCGATCGCGATCGATTTGGTCGCACCGCTGGAGGACCGCACCAGTCGCTGCACATGGCGAGGCTACGCCCGGCCCTTCTCGCCGAGGATGGAGCGGAGGCGGCGGTAGATCGCGTCCTCGGACGCCTCGGGCTCGACCGGGATGATCCGTGACTTGGGTCTGGCCGTCGGTAGGCGGGTGAGGCGGTTGACCGCGTCGATGATGAACGCCTCGACGTCGGCCTCCGCGATGTCGCGTTCGGGATGGGTCTCGCCGCGCTCGGTCATCGCTCGGCGGCGGGCGCGGAACCGGTCGATCGCGTGGGCCGCGTCGATCGCAAGCAGCACCTCGACGAACGTCGCGCCGTGCTCGCGTGCCACGGCTTCCAGCAGGACGATGTAGCCGAGCCGGCCGAAGCACTGGGCCATGACCACGTCGCGTCCCGCGCCGAGGTGCTCGACAACCGCGGTGCCCGCCAGGTCGCGGGCGGCGAGCCTCGTCGCCTCGTCCTGCTCCCAGTTCGGCATAGTCATCCGAAGCGTGTCGACCTCAACGAGGGCTGCCTGGTCGTGGTCATCGACGTAGCGGCGAGCGAGAGTGGATTTGCCCGAGGCGGGAGCTCCGTTGACGAGAATCAACCGTGCGATCCCCGCATCTTTGCAGCCCGCTCTCGTGACGTCTCGACCGACTGGCCCCGCCACCGCGCCTGACACACACGCCCTGTCCCGAACACGCGCGAACCGGTGTCCTCGAACATCAGGGACGATCGCCCGCCGCCGCGTCGGAGACCGCCGGCTCGATCAAGCTCGCGATCCGTCCCATAATGCAAGCCGCTGTGGGCAGCGCGTCTGCTCGATAACCGGCGTGAGCGAGCGATCGCGGTGCTCCATATCGCTCGCCGCCCTGCTGCCGCATATCCGTCGACCCGTGTGGAGTATTACGAGCGCCCCGAGTTGGGATGATATGTCGGCCCCCAACGCCATCTCGAGCGCGATCATGCGTCGCGTTAATGGCGCGGGCGATGCTGCCTCGCGGCCTCCTCACACGCGCACCGAGCGGCAGATATGCGCAGCGGGAGCCAGCCGGCCGAGGTGGCGTCCAGCCGGGAACCGGCGGCCCGAACAATCCAGTAGGTGCGCTCGCGAGAGAATCACGGCGGCCGACAGTTGGCGCGCGACGCGCCATCGAGCCGGCGTTCGGTGTTATGGGAGCTGTGTCTTCGGGGACGCGCGTTATGCGGCAGGTCGCCGCCCGCTACGCGCGGATCTTTCGCACGGCGCCCCTTCAGTCACTACGGAATTGGGCGTTAGGGTCCGCGCCTGAGCTAATCGCGCGGTCTATTGTGTCGTGGTGTGGAGGTCAGTGAGGAGGGCCTGGGTCGGTTCTTCTCACTGACTTTGCCGCTGCTTGATGAGCGTGAGCGGCGGTTGATGGCCGCGGCGGTGGTCGAGTTGTTGGGCCGGGGCGGTCAGGCGGCGGCGTCGCGGGTGACGGGGATGAGCCGCAACACGCTGATCGTGGGGGCCAGGGAGCTGGCCGGCGGGGCGGGGCCGTCGGAGCGGGTGCGCCGGGTTGGGGGAGGCCGTAAGAAGGCGATCGAGCTGGATCCCGAGATGCTGGTGGTGCTCGACTCGCTGGTCGAGCCCGAGAGCCGGGGCGATCCGATGAGCCCGTTGCGGTGGACGATCAAGTCGACGCGTCAGCTCGCCGGTGAGCTGACCCGTGCGGGTCATCGGGCCGGGTC
>JBIOUO010000415.1:0-13475 GCA_044867195.1 Ilumatobacteraceae bacterium | reverse complement strand
TCCATCACGTCGTCGACTGGGTCAACGGCGGCCGCACCGACCTGCACCGCCTTATCCCCCTCTGCACCACCCACCACCACCTGGTCCACGAAGGCGGCTGGACCCTCCAACTGCACCCCGACCGCACCATCACCCTCGTCCGGCCCGACGGAACCATCCACTACCACGGCCCATCCACCAACCGCCACCCACCCCGCGACGGACCAGCACCCTGACTGACGGCGGCGCGGCGCCCATCCGAGTATGGGGCGCGGCAGCTGCAGCCTTCCCGTCCGCTTGGTCCGCGGCGGGTGCCGGATTTGGCGGCAGACGCGGACCAGGGCGAACGAAAGCCCGGATCGCACCCTCGGCGGCCGTGGGACGTGGACCCGTCGGCTAACAGGTCCAGCTCCAGCTTCGAGAGCTCTTCGACGCCCCTGCAGCGCGACGAGCCGAGCGCGTCGCGCCTTATGCTCTGCGGCTCACTGGCCGGCGGCGCGGAATGTGGCGACCTGCATCACCCAGGAGCCGGACTGCGTGGCGCTGGCGGCGTAAGTGCCGAGCGTCGTCACGACGCGGTCGTTGACGATGTCCTGGTCCGGGTTCGTGATGATGCGCGTCGTGAACCCGGCGGGCGAGGACGTGAACGCGCCACTGGTCATCCCGGCGCCGAAGACGAGCTCGGTCGCCCACCTCGTGGTCACGCTCCCGCTGGTGGCGCTGGACGCGCTCCCGCTGGCGGACGCGGCGCCGTCGAACGGGCTGGTGAGATCGAGCCCGCGGTAGGCCGTGATCCGCACGTCGGCGTACGGCACGGCGCCGCTGTATGTGACCGTGACCGTGTTCGACCCCGCCGCGGCGGCGTTGACGTTGGCTGCGTAGTAGATCGCCTGGCTGAGGCCGTTTCCGCGCGCGGTCGGCGCGGCGAGCTGATACACATTGCCGACGCTGTCGGTCACCGACATGACGTTGGACACGGCGTCGTTCCAGCCGACGGCGATGATGTTCGTGTCTCCGGCGACCTGCGCCTGGGGATACGCGAGGGCCACCGTCGACTGGTTGGTCTGTGGTGTCGCCGCGGCGACCTGGACGAAGGTCGGTGTCGGGACGATGGCGATCGGGTTGTACGTCGCGGTGTAGGTCGTCGCCGTGGTCGGAACCGTCACGTTGTGCTGCTGTGCACCTCCATCGGACCACGAGGCGAAGGCATACGACGTTGTGCCCGATGCCTGGTCCCGCGCCTCGATGGTGTGCGTGAACCCGACGAGCGTGTCGTACACGAACGGCGTCGGCCTGGCGATGCCGTCGACGTACAGCGTCAGTCCCGGCGGCGTGGTGGCGAACGTCAGGTTCACCTTGACCGGACGCACGATCACCGACGTCGTGGTCGACAGCCCGGACGAATCGGTGACGGTCAGCGTGATGCGGTACCTGGTGTCGCCGCTGAAGTCGTGTCCCGACGTGGGGATCGTGAAGCTTCCGCTCTTGACCCCTGTCTGGGGAATGCCCGGATGGACGTGGCCTTCGTGCAGGAAGTCGATGTTCCACGTGAACGCGCTGGCCGGCAGCGGCCCGTCCTCGGCGTCGGTGGCGTCACCGCTGAACGAGATGACATCGCCGGCGCGGAACGTGGCCCCGTCCTGGGGCGTGAGGATCGTGGCGATCGGGACGCTGCCGACGCTGATCGGGATCGGCGTCCCGAGCGAGGACGAGGTGCCGTCGGAGACGGTCAGCCGGGCGTCGTAGCGGCCCGGCTGGGTGTAGGTGTGTGACGGGTTGGGGGCCGTCGAGGAGGTGCCGTCGCCGAAGTCCCACGCGAACGTCAGCGGGCCACCCTCCGGGTCGCTGGACCCGGCGCTGGAGAAGGCCACGGCGAGCGGTGCGAGCCCTGACGTCGGCGTCCCGCTCGACTGGACGACCGGCGGGAGGTTCGACGACAGGTAGCGGATGCGGCGGATCTTGCTCACGCCGAACGTGCCGCCGATGTCCGAGTAACCGAGGTCGACGTAGTAGAGCGCCCCGTCCGGACCCTCGGTGAGGTAGACGATGTCGCCGTAAGGCCCGTCGACGCTGCCGTTCGCCGGTTCGAAGTTGGCGACGCCGACGACGTTGCCGCTGGCATCGAGGTCGAGGCGGCGGATCCAGTTCTGCGTGTAGTCGGCGAAGAAGTAGTCGCCCTGATATGCCGACGGGAACTGCGCGCCGTGGTAGACGAACCCGCCCGTCACCGAGGCGTCACGACCGTTGTGCGGATAGCTGTAGAGCGGTGACGTGCAGGGTGCCGAGCAGGCGCCTTCGGAGTCCGGCCACCCGTAGTTGGCGCCAGCAGCACCGACGTTGATCTCCTCCTTGGCCGTGCTGTAGTCGTTGCCGCCGACGTCGCCGAGGTAGAGCCGGCCGGTGGGCGCGTCGTAGTAGGCGCGGTACGGGTTGCGCAGGCCGTACGCCCAGATCGAGTCGACCCTCGGCCCTGCTCCGTCGTAGAACGGGTTGTCGGTGGGCACCGTCCCGTCCGGGTTGATGCGATGGATCTTGCCGCGTGGCGACGTCAGCAACTGGGCGTCGCCGGCGGTGAAGTGCTCGCCGGTCGTGAAGTACAGCTTGCCGTCGTTGCCGAACGCGATCCCCCCGCCGTGGTGCTCGGCGTTGGCGTCCTGCGGGTCCTGGTACAGCACGACCTCGCTCCCCGCGACGGTGCCAGTGTTGGTGGCGTTGGCCGTGAAGCGCGAGAGGCGGTCGCGGTTCGGCGACCCGAGCGTGTAGAACACGTAGTAGTAGTGGTTGGTGGTGAACGCCGGGTCGAGGGCGATGTCGTAGATGCCCTGCTGCACGCCGGCCGATCCGATGTTCGTCAGCTGCAGGAACGGCGTCGGATCCGGCGTCGTGTAGGGCGGCGGCAGGACGCGGATGCGCCCCGCCAGCTCGATCACCAGCATCCTGGCGTCAGGCAGGAACTCGATGCTCGTGGGCAGCTCGAACCCCGTCGCCAGCACCTCGTTCTGGAAGAAGTTGCTGTTGACGACGTTGACGGTGACGGCGGGTGACGTGGCGCTGTTACCGGCCATGTCGCGCGCCCGAGCGCTGATCGCGTGGGCGCCGTTGGAGGCGCTCCTCGTATCCCAGTCGAGCCCGTACGGGGCGGTCGTGTCCGGGCTTCCGGTCGCCACGCCGTCGACGAGGAACTGGACGTCGCGCACACCGCCGGCGTCGCTGGCGGTCGCCGTGAGCGTGACGATGTCGCGGACCTGCGCACCCGCCGCCGGTGCGGTCATGGCGACGGCCGGCGGTGTCAGGTCGCCGGGTGCACCGCCGGCGAGGCCGGCGGCCATGTCGGCGCGGATCTCGTCGGCGGTCAGGGCACGGTCGTAGACCCGCACGTCGTCGATGCGACCGTCGAACAGGAACCCGCCGGACGAGCGGCGGCCGATGTTGACGCCGTTGGGCGAGTTGGTCTGGCTGGCCGTGATCGTGCCCTCGAGTGGGCCGTTGTCGGGTTGACCGTCGAGATACACGGTCATCGTGCGCGCCGCGGCGTCGTACACGCCCGCCACGTGGTACCACGTGTCGAGCTGCATCGCGGTCGCGCCGTAGCGGAACATGTTGCCGCCGCTGGCGTTGGTCAGCTTGAACCCGATCGTCCGCGGACCACGGTCGATCGTCGTGTCGAGTTGGAAGCCGACGCTGGCGCGCCTCGACACGATCGCCGCGTCGTCACCGGGGAAGGCGGCGGAGTTGATCCACGCGCTGATCGTCATGCTGCTCGTGAGCTGCAGCGGCGGGCGGTTGCCGAGGTCGACGTAGTCGTCGGCGCCGTCGAGCGCGAGCGCGGTGTTGTGCCGCCCTGGGCCCCACGACGCGCCGTTGAGAAGCGTCCCCGTGGTGCCGCCGCCCGACGCGTCGGCGGTCGTGGTGCCGGCGCCCTCGTCGAACGCGTAGCCGGCGACGATGGCCGGCGCCGGGGGCGCCGTGTTGTCGACGGTCACCGTGACCGGTGCCGATGTCGTGGAGTTGCCCGCCGCGTCGCGCGCCCGTGCAGCGAGCGTGTGCGCGCCGTTGCCCGTCGTCGTCCACGAGACGGTGTACGGGCTAGCCGTGTCCTCGGCGCCGAGGGCGTTGCCGTCGAGCAGGAACTGGACCCCGGCGACACCAACGTCGTCGGTGGCGCTGGCGGCGACCGTCACCACGCCCGAGACCGTCGCCCCGGACGCGGGGAAGGTGACGGCGACGGCCGGGGGAGTCGTGTCCGGCGGCGGCGACTGGGTCGTCGCCGTCGCCGTCGCCGACGGGGCGGACACGTTGCCCGCGGCGTCGTAGGCGGCGACGGAGTAGGTGTAGGTGGTCGAGGGCGTGAGGCCGGTATCCGAGTAGGACGTCGTCGGCGACGTGCCGACCTGCGTCCCGTTGCGATAGATCCGGTAGCCGGTGACCGCGACGTTGTCCGTCGACGCGACCCAACTGAGGTTGACCTGCGTCGTCGAGACGGCGTCAGCGCTGAGTCCGGAGGGCACGGTCGGGGCAGCCGTGTCCGACGAGCCGGAGTCAGGCTTGAGGGCGAGCAGCTGGACCACCCAGGCGTTGCCGTTCTGCGTCGGTGTCGCGCTGTATGCGCCGGGAGCCGTCGCCAGCCGGTCCTGGGTGCGGTTGCCGTACGCCGTCGAGCGCGTGGTCCAGCCGGTTCCGGCGGAGATGACCGTGTTCTCCGACGCCCCGGCCGCGAACAGCAGATCGCCGGCGACCGTGGTCGTGAGCGAACCGCTGCTCATCGCGCGCGACGTGCCGACGCCGGAGGTTGTCGCGTCGAGCGGGTTGACCTTGTCGAGGCCGGAGTACTCGTGGAGGTAGATGATCCCCCAGCCGGCGATCGTCGTGCCGAACGTGGCGGTCACCGTGTTCGCGCCACCGGCGATGTTCTTGGCGTAGAAGACCTGCTCACTCCAGTTCGGGCCCCACGCCCGACGCGGCGCAGCGGCGACGTACGTGTTGCCGCGCGTGTCGGCGAGCGACACCGTGCCCGTGTTGTTCCAGAACACGCTGACGATGATCGTGTTGCCCGCCGTGTTCGCCTGACTGAAGGCGAGGCTGTTGGTCCGGCCGGAGCCGACCTCGTTGGCGCGCTGCTGGACGAACGCCGGGGGTGCCGCCTCGACCGCCTGCCCCGCGCCGACCGCCATGACGGCCGTAACGATCGCCGCACCGGCGACCGCAAGTGCACGAAATCGCATCCCCCGCCCTTTCCGCTGTCCCGCTCCGGCTGCATCCTCGCGCATCCGACGGGCCGCTGGCGACTTAGATCAAGGCCTCGCTGCGCCGATCACAAAGCCGGCTCGGTCGGGGCCGGCAACGGTGTGCCGGCCGCGGTGTCCGGCGGCGCGGGCCCATTGCCCGAGCTGCTTGCCGCCCCGTCACGCGCGGCGAGCGAGCCCATCAGCATCGCTCCCAGCCCGCCGATCACGCCCGCCTCCGAGCCGACCTGGATGTCCGGGACGATCTTGACGTGCCCGGCGCCGACCTCACGCAGTGCCGCGACGAGGGCGGTCGGCTCGGCGCCGATGGCCCGGCGTTGGGCGTCGAAGCCCTTCGCCCGGGCGAGACCGAGCGCCTCCTCGGCCGCCGCGGCCGCCTCACCGATGGCCCGCGTGCGGGTCGCCTCGGCGGCGCCGGTGGTCGTGATGACGGCAGCCTCGCCCTCGGCGCGGGCTCGCGCCGCTTCGGCCCGTGACCGCTCGATGTCGATCGAGACGTTGGCCTGTGCCAGTTGCGACTGCATGTCGGCGACGCCGCGCTGCTGCTCGAGGCTGACCCGGGCGACCTGCGCGTCGCGCTGCTGGGCGAACGTGGCCCGCTCCTGGGCGGCGATCTCGCGGCTCGTCAGGACGGCGACGAGGTCGGCAGGGAACACGACATCCTGGATGTAGACGCCCCGCGTCTCGACCTCGTAGCGCGACAAGTACTGCTGGATGTACGACTCGGCCGCGCTCTGCACCTCGTCGCGCTTCTCGATGAACTCGGTCGCCCCGAGCGTCTGCAGCTTGTTGCGGAAGTAGTTGCCGACCGCCGATTGCAGCACCTCGTTGACCAGGTTCTGCATCGTGCCGACCATGCTGATCACTTTCGGCGCCCGCGTGTCGGGCACGTGGATCTGGACCTGGAGGTCGATGCTGAACGCGAACGCCTCCTTGCTCTTGGCGTCGATCGGCGCCAGCCGGGCATCGAGGCTGTGGGCCTCGCTGGTGGCGTGCGACCAGTTCAGCGTGAGGATCGACGTCGGCACGATCTCGGCCTCGTAGATGCGCGGGTTGAGCGTGTACTTGCCGGTACGCAGCGGCTCCGACCAGATCCCCTGGTGACCGGGCTTGACGATCGAGCCGAACTTGAACTCCTCGCCCGAGGTGTCCTCCGTCGGCAGGCCGACATAGGACTTGATCACCGCCACCTCGCCCTGGCGCACGACCAGCATCTCGCGCAGCTCGACCTTGACGAGGAACGGGTTGAGCAGGTACGAGCCGTACAGCAGCGGATCGTGCTGCAGGCCGATGCAGCCGCCGCTGTCGAGGAACGCCTGGTAGTCCTGGTAGTTGTCGTGGAGCCCGTTCTTGGCCCGCAGGACGGCTTGGATCACCTGGATCGGCGACCCGCCGTCGCGCTCCATCGCCGACACGTCGCCGTAGCCGCCGATGCGGCTGGCGATGTCGCCGGACGGCGGGCCTTCGAGCGTCGTCACGACGCCGACGACGTCGCGGTCGCCCTGCGGCGTGATGTGCGCCACCTTCAGCGCGCCCTGCTCGACCTCCTGCACCGCGCGCTCGGTCGACGCCGACACCATCTTGCCGAACACGCGGTCGCTGGTGACGACGACGAAGCCGATCGGGTGGATCGGTGCGGTCGTGCCCGGCGGCAGCACCGGGCGCTGCACACCGCGCTGGCCGCCGTGGTCGAGGAACGTGCGGATCGACGCGAAGTTGGCGAACTCGGCGCGGTAGACCGCCGACTTGGCGCCGGTGGGCAGCGCCGCGCCGACCTGGGCGATGACGAGGCCGATGTGGTCCGGCGGGACCTGCACCCAGTCGTAGCGCTCGACGCTGTACAGCGGCCACAACTTGACGCGCAGGCCAGGCATCAGCAGGTCGGCCTGGTACCCGGCCTCGCCGTTCATGGCGACCAGTTGGTAGTCGGCGAGCTTGGCTCCGATCCGTTTGGAGACGAGTCCGACCTGTGCCGGCCCGATCGAATGCAGGCTCTTCAGCACCGCCAGCACGATGGCGAGCACGAACAGAGCGACGACGATGAGGACAACGGTCATCGGTGCCCCACCTCGGTGAAGCGAGCGGACATGGCGATGGATCTCCTTTTGATCGGCCGGAGGCCGCGTAGGCGGCCAGCGGCGCACGGTTGAGCGCTACCGGGTGGACGTCGTGGCGTCACGGCGTGATACCGGTGAACAGATCGAGGTCGCCGATGGCGGCGTACCCGGCGTGTAGGCGGCCGCGTCGAGCGGACCCGCCGACCTCGATGTCGACTCGCCCCCCCGGGTAGACGACTGGCCTGAAGCGGGCTCGATCGCCAGCTGCCTCGAGTGCGCCGACGCGCACGAGGCTGTGCGGGGCGAGGCGCTCGTCACGCCACGCCTGCTCGTCGTAGTCGGACGTGACGAAGAGGCCACGACCAGGGTTGAACACGTCCTCGATCACGTGCAGGCGGCCGGCGTGGCCGGTCGCCCGCAGGACGAGGCGCCGGGCGCAGGTGGACGACGAGCGCCCGCGGGTGAGCGCCGGCCCGACGTCGCTCTCGCGGAACAGGCCCAGCGTGACCTGCTCGCCGGCAGGGATGTCGCGGGTGTCGAGGGCGTGGCGAGTGGCGACGGCGCCCGCCAACGCGGCGAGGTGCCCGGCCTGGCGAGCCTCGACGGCGAGTTGCTCGTGCTGGCGGGCGAGGACGGCGCGCAGTTCGTCGTCGTCGAACAGCTCGGCGAGGATCGCCCACCGCTCGCTGGCAGGGAGCTGATCGAACGCTGCCTCGACGAGCCGCCGGCGGGCGTCGCGCGGCCACGAGTCGATCAGCTCGACGATCAACTCGGCGTCCGCGGCGGGATCGTCGGCGACGCGGCGCACCTCGTCGTGGATCTCCCGCGCCAGCCCGAGGTACGGGCGGACCTCGTCCAGCTCGCTCCGCAGGGTCTCGACCTCAGCCTGCCGCTGGGGCTTGCGCACGGCTCCACTTCTCCACGTCCCGTCGGGCGGGACCGCGTGGTTCAGCGTACGTCCGCATCGAGCAGTTCCACCGTGGTTTCGACGGCGCCGTCGACGACCTCGGCATCGACGACCTCGGCGTCGACGACCTCGGCGTCGATGATGTCGGCGTCGAGCGCTGGCGAGGCCTGCTCGTCCGGCTCGAGGTAGATGCACTCGCCTGGGCATCGCTCCACCGCGTCGATCGCCGCTCGCTCGTAGCGCCTCGGCACGTGGATGCTCGGATGGTCAGGATCGGAGATCAGCATCCGCCCCTCGTGGACGTAGCCGATCCCGTCCTCCATGACGATGAACAGCTCCGGGCAGTGGTCGACGCACAAGCCCGCCCCGGTGCAGCAGTCCTGATCGATCCACACCCTCATACCAACCTCGCCTCGACGAGCGTAGACGGCTCCTCGCGCACTACGGACACGCCGTCCGGGGATGGGCCGTCCCCCGCCTACCATCACCTCTCGATGCGGCGCGCCAGTCCCCTCGTGCTCGGCTTCGTCGTACTCAACGGCGTGATCGTGGTCGGCTCGATCGGGTACGTGCTGCTCGGGTTCGGGGTGTTGGACGCCGTCTACCAGACGGTGACGACGATCACGACCGTGGGGTTCCGTGAGGTGGAGCCGCTCGACGGCGCCGGCCAGGTGTTCACGATCGTGATCATCCTCGCCGGCGTCGGCACCGCGCTCTACACCCTCACGGTCTCGTTGGAGCTGCTGGTGGAAGGCCACCTCGGCCAGGCGATGGAGAGGAGGCGCATGACCAGGCGGATCGAGGCCCTCCAGGGTCACGTCATCGTGTGCGGCTGGGGCCGTGTCGGGCGGGCGGCGGCGAGTGACCTCTCCGACGCCGGCATGGACGTCGTGATCGTCGACTCCGATCCCGATCGCATCGCCACGGTCGGCGACTTCCTGAACCTCTGCGGCGACGCATCCGACGACGATGTCTTGCGCACAGCCGGCATCGAACGGGCGGGTGCGCTGGTGGCGGCCGTGGCGACCGATGCGGCCAACCTGTTCATCACGCTCTCCGGTCGCTCGCTGCGCGACGACCTGTTCATCGTCGCCCGCGCACGCGAGGAGTCCAGCGTCGTCAAGCTGGTCCGGGCCGGTGCCGACCGGGTGGTCAACCCGCAGGAGATCGGTGGGGCGCGCATCGCCGCGTTCGTCGCCCGTCCACGCGTGACCGAGTTCCTCGACGTCGTGATGCACTCCCGCGAGACCGAGCTGCTGCTGGAGGAGATCGAGCTCGTACCCGAGTCGAGCCTGCAGGACGCCACGCTCAGCGAGGCGCGGGTCCGCGACCGCACGGGCGCGCTCGTCCTGGCCGTCCACGACGACACGGCCGGGCTGGTGTCGAATCCCGCCTCGGACCTCGTGCTGCGCGCAGGGCAGACCCTGATCGCCGTCGGCACGCCAACCCAGCTGGCGACGTTGGCGGCCCTCGCCGGCGGGCCCGAGCGGCGCGTCCCCCACCACGCTCGCGGCCATTAGCTCCATCACTCGGCTCGCGGCCGCACCGCCTGCTGAGGTTCTATGGTTCGCCGCTGGAGTCCTCGACCACCACAGGGAGGCAGCATGTCGAGCGAGTCGGCTGATCCGCGCCGGGTTTTCGCCCCCGGCTTGTTCGAGGGGACGACGGCACTGGTGACTGGAGGTGGACGCGGCATCGGGCGGGCGATCGCGCTCGGGTTCGCCGAGCTCGGCGCCGACGTCGTGCTGGCCAGCAACGAGCCCGACGAGCTGAAGCAGGTCGGTGAGGAGGTCCGGGCCCTCGGCCGGGAGGCGCTCGAAGTCGACGTCAACATCCGCGATGTGACGTCCGTGGAGGCCTTGCGCGACGCCTCGCTCGAGCGGTTCGGCGCGATCGACTTCGTGATCAACAACGCCGGCGGTCAGTTCCAGGCCCATCCGTTCGCGATCAGCGACAACGGCTGGCGGGCCGTGGTCGACCTCAACTTGAACGGCACCTGGAACATGTGCAGCCGGTTCATCCCCCACCTGATGTCGCGGGAACGGGGCTCGATCGTCAACATCGTCCACGTCTTCTGCTTCGAGCGAGGGGCGCCGATGTTCGCCCACTCCGGCGCCGCCCGGGCGGGCGTGATCAACCTCACCCGCAGCCTGGCTCCGTACCTCGAGGAGCGCAACGTCACGATCAACGCGCTGGCGCCGGGGACGACCGTCAGCCCCGCCGCGGCGGCGAACTACGGCTTCACCGAGGAGGAGTGGCGGGCCCAGCCGAGCCGGTCACGGTTCGCCGACCCCGAGGACATGGCCGCGATCACGCTGTTCCTCTGCTCGCCGGCGGCGCGCATGCTCAACGGCAGCGTCGTCGTCGCCGACGCCGCGTCGACGCAGAACAACTGGCCGTTGCTGGACGACCTGCTCGACGAGGTGCGGGACACGATCGCCCGCTCCCCGGAGTAGGTTCCGCGCTGACCGTTCGCGAGCACGGGGGGCGACGATGAGAGCTCATTTCAGTGCCATCTGGGAGGCGATCGCCGACGCGGTACCCGAGCAGGCAGCCGTGGTGCAGGGCACCCGGCGCGTGTCCTGGCGGGAGTACGAGCAGCGGGCCGGCCGCTTGGCGCGCGCACTGCTCGACGCCGGGCTGGGGCCGCACTCCAAGGTCGGGATGTACCTCTACAACTCCCCCGAGTACTGCGAGACCAACTTCGCCGCGCTGAAGATCCGGGGCGTCCCGATCAACGTCAACTACCGGTACCTCGACAACGAGCTGCACTACCTGCTCGACAACGCCGACGTCGAGGCGCTGGTGTTCAACACGTCGCTCGGCGACCGCGTGGCACGGGTCCGGGACCGGCTCCCCGGACTGCGGCTGCTCGTCGAGGTCGACGACGGCACGGCCCCCGACGGGTCGAAGCACGTCGAGGGCGCCGCCAGCTACGAGGACCTGCAGGCGACGCTGGCACCGGCCGAGCGGATCGAACCGCAGGGCGACGAGCTGTACATCCTCTACACGGGCGGCACGACCGGCATGCCCAAGGGCGTGATGTACCCGCTGGAGGAGTTCACCGAGTTCTTCCTCACGTCGTACCCGCCGATGATCGGCCAGCCGCCGGTGACTGATCCGGCGGAGCCGCCGCGGCAGGCGCGAGCGAGCTACGAGGCCGGCACCCCGCTGGTGGCGATGTCGGGCCCACCACTGATGCACGGCACCGGGTGCTGGCTGGGGATGATGACGCCGCATATGTTCGGCGGCACCGCCGTGCTCCTCGAGGGTCGCGGGCTCGACCCTGTCGAGCTGTGGGAGACCGTGGCCCGCGAGCGGGTCCAGCACCTGATCGTCGTCGGCGACGCGTTCGCCAAGCCGCTGCTGCGGGCGCTCGACGAGCAGCCGGACCGCTGGGACCTGTCGTCGCTGCGGTTGATGATCTCCTCCGGCGCGATGTTCTCGTCCGACGTCAAGCGCGGCCTGATCGAGCACATGCCTCAGCTGGCGATCGCCGACGTCCTCGGCTCCACCGAAGGCGGCATGGGGACGTCGATCACGACCAAGGACACGCCACCCAGCGAGACCGCCAAGTTCAGCCTCAACCCGACGAGCAAAGTGTTCACCGAGGACGGGCGCGAGGTGCAGCCGGGGTCCGGCGACATCGGTGTCGTCGCCAACGGCGGACTGGTGCCAATCGGCTACTACAAGGATCCCGAGAAGTCGGCGAGCACGTTCCGCGAGATCGGCGGCGTTCGCTACGCGTTCGCCGGCGACATGGCGACGGTGGCCGCCGACGGCTCGCTGGTGCTGTTCGGACGCGGCACGAACTGCATCAACACCGGTGGCGAGAAGGTGTACCCCGAGGAGGTCGAAGAGGCGCTCAAGGAGCATCCGGGCGTCGAGGACGCGCTCGTGTTCGGTGTGCCCGACGAGCGCTTCGGGCAGCGGGTGGTCGGCGTCGTGTCGCTGAGCCCTGGATCGGCGGCATCCGCCGACGACATCGTCACCGACGCCCGGTCGCGGCTGTCGAGCTACAAGCTGCCGCGGGCGCTGCGCCTCGTCGAGCGGGTCCCCCGGACGCCGACCGGCAAGCCCGACTACCCGGCCGCACGGGAGCTGTTCGGCTGAGCCTGATCCCGGTGGGCGTGGCAGTGTGGGTCGGATGACCCGGCCCTTCAGCGACGAGCACGAGCAGTTCCGCCAGGTCGTGCGCGATTTCGTCCGCAAGGAGGTCGACCCGCACGTCCCGGCGTGGGAGGCCGCCGGGATGATGCCGCTGCACGACCTGTTCACGGCGATGGCCGAGCTCGGCCTGCTCGGCCTCGAGTACGACGCCGAGTACGGAGGGCAGGGTGGCGACCACCTGTTCACCCAGATCCTGGGCGAGGAGCTGGGCCGTGCCGATCACGGCTCGCTGCCGATGGCGCTCGGCGTCCAGGTCGCGATGGCCACACCGTCGCTGCACGAATTCGGCACGCCGGAACTGAAGACGAGGTACCTCGCCCCGGCGCTACGCGGCGAGATGGTCACGAGCATCGCCGTCACCGAACCCGACGCCGGCTCCGACGTCGCCGGGCTGCGCACGCGGGCCGAGCGCGACGGCGACGAGTGGGTCATCAACGGCTCGAAGATGTACATCACCAACTCGCTGCAGGCTGACTGGCTGTGCTTGCTCGCCCGGACGTCCGACGAGGGCGGGTACCGCGGGATGAGCCAGATCATCGTGCCGACCGACACGCCGGGGTTCGAGGTGTCGAGGAAGCTCGACAAGCTCGGCATGCGCGCATCCGACACCGGGCTGTTGAGCTTCGACGACTGCCGGGTCCCGGTCTCGAACACGATCGGCGAGATCGGCCGCGGGTTCCAGCAGCAGATGGCGCAGTTCGTCGTCGAGCGGATGTGGGGTGCGTACACCGCCGTCGGCGCGTGCCTCACAGGGCTCGAGCGCACCCGCGAGTACTTGGGCGAGCGGCGCGCGTTCGGCGCGCCGCTGCTCGCCAACCAGTACGTCCAGTTCCGCCTCGCTGAGCTGGCCGCCGATGTCGACGTGCTGCGCAGCTACACGATCGCCTGCGCCGACGCCTACGTGCACGGCGAGGACACCCGCCGGCAGGCGACGATCGCCAAGCTCAAGGCCGGCCGCCTCGCACGCGAGGTCGCCGACTGGTGCCTCCAGTTCCACGGCGGGATCGGGTACATGGAGGAGACGTGGACGGCGCGGTTCCTCCGTGACAACCGGCTGATCGGCATCGGCGGCGGGGCCGACGAGGTGATGCTGCGCGTGCTCGCCCAGACCGACGGGTA
>JBIOUO010000414.1:0-5015 GCA_044867195.1 Ilumatobacteraceae bacterium | reverse complement strand
CGTCTGGCATGCCACGTGGCAGGCTTCCAACGGCGAGACCGGCGACCTCGGGACGTTGACCACGACCTCGCCCGTCCGCGACCTCCCAGTCGCCGAGATTCAAGTGGTGGTGACCGGATGACCATGACCGATCATGACGAGCCCGTGCCGGGTCCGGCGCCCGGCGTCCCGACGAGACCGGCTCGGCCGGGCCGTTCGCTGCGCAAGCGGGCGCCGACCGCCGCGCCAGCGGCGCGGTTCGAGCCCGGCCGCGTCGCCGAGACGCGCCACCGCAACCCGACGTGGATCGTGGCCGGCGTGCTGCTCGTGGTGCTCAGCGCACTTGGCGGCGTCGTGCTGTTCACGTCCAGCGACGACCGCACAGAGGTCCTCGTCGCCGCCAAGGGGCTGCAGCCGGGTCAGGCCGTCGAGCGCGGCGACCTGCGTATCGAGCGGGTCGCCCTCGACAACGGAGTCGCATCGGTGCCCGCCGATGCCGCCGATTCGGTCGTCGGCCAGCACCCGATCGGGCAGATCCCGGCGGGGACGATGCTCGCCCCGGCGATGTTCGAGGCCGCGGTGCCGCTCGGCCCTGACGAGGTCGTCGTCGGCGCCGCACTCGATCCCGGCGAGGCGCCGCTGCAGCAGCTCGAAGTCGGGACGTCCGTCGAGCTGCTGCGAGTCCCGGTCGCCGGACCCAATGCCGCGACCCCGCCGTCGACGCCCGAGGGCGCATCCGAAGCGCAGACGCTCGGTACCGGAACGGTGTGGTCGGTCGACCAGATCGCCACTGGCCAGCTGTGGGTCTCCGTACGCGTGGACCGCGCCGTCGGGATGGCCGTCTCGGAGGCCTCGGCGGCCGACCAGCTGCGCCTTGCGCTGATCGGCGGGACCGGATGAGCATCGTCGTCGTCGGATCGATCGCCGGCTCGCCGGGGGCCACGCGCTGCGTGCTTGGGCTCGCCGCGGCGTGGCCGCAGACCACGCGGCCGCGTGTCGTCGTCGAGGCCGACCCGGACGGCGGGCGCCTCGGTGCCGAGCTCGGCGTCGGCGTGGAACCGGGCCTGATGGCGCTCGCCCTCGCCGCACGCACCGCCGGCCTGACGGCAGACGAGCTCGTGTCTCGTGGGGCCGCCGCGGTGGCCGACTGGCACGTCATCCCGGCGCCCGCCTCGGCCGAGCAGACGCACTCGGCGCTCGTCCACGCCGCCAGCACGCTGGCCGGGGTGATGGCCGGTGACCCCGAGGGCCCGCTGTGGTTGATCGATTCCGGTCGCCTGTCCACCCGCAGCCCGGCGATGCCGTTCGCCACGGCCGCCGACCACGTCGTGCTCGTGTCCCGCGGCACGTTCCCCTTCCTGCAGCTACTGCCCCATCGCGTCGAGGCGCTGCGTGCGGCGGGGTGCCGAGTCACAGTCGTGGCCGTCGAGCCGACATCGTGGGACAGCGAGGAGATCGCCGACTTCGCTGGCGCCGACGTCGTGACCGTGCTGCCGCGGATCGCTGCTCGCCACGACGGCGTCGGAGCGATGCGCGCGAGCGCGTGGCGACCCTGGTGGCGACGGATCGAGGACGCCGCGGCCTACCTCGACGCCAGCTCCCGTAAGCGCCCGAATGACCATGCCGAGACGGTGCCGTCATGAGCACCGCTGACGTCACGCTCGAGGACGTGATCGAGGCCGTCCAGGAGGCGCTCGTCACCGCCGAAGCCGGTGCCGACGGCCGCCGGTGGGACGACCTCGAGCGGGAGGCGTTCGCCCACGACGTCGCCACGTCGTACGTCGCTCGCCGCGCTCGGACAGCGATCGAGGCGGGTGTCACGCCGATGGACGTGGCGGCCGAGAACGACCTCATCCGCCGCGCGATCGCGGCCTACTTCCACGCCGGCAAGTTCCAGGCGCTGCTCGACCTCGACGGCGTCACCGACATCATGGTCAACGCCCACGATGCGATCTGGCTGCAGCGCGTCGACGGCACAACGGAGCGCCACCGCGAGCGGATCTTCACCGACGCCGACGACCTACGCGCCGAGGTCGCCCACCTCGCCCGCCGCGCCGGCGGGACGGAGCGCCGCTTCGACGACGCCAAGCCGATGCTCGTGCTGCGCCTGCCGGACGGGTCGCGACTGGCGGCGATCATGAACGTGTCGACCGTGCCGCAGGTCGCGATCCGGCGCAACGTCCTGCCTGACGCCTCGCTCGACGACCTCGAGCAGCGCGGCACATTGGACCGGGGGATGCACTCGCTGCTGTCGTCGTCCATGCGCGCCGGGATGCGCGTCGTCGTCTCGGGTGAGACGGGGGCGGGCAAGACGACGCTCGTGCGGGCGATGACGAACGAGCTGCCTGTCGACACACGGCTGGTCGTGATCGAGGACACCCGCGAGCTCAACATCGGCGCCGACCCGCGGCGCGCCGACGCCGTGCTCGAGTGGGAGACCCGCGAGGCGAACATCGAGGGTGTGGGGGCGATCGACCAGCGCGAGCTGGTGCGTCACGCGCTGCGGTTCAACCCGCGCTGGCTGATCGTCGGCGAGGTCCGCGATGGCGACGCGGCCCGCGAGATGCTGCTCGCCATGCAGCACGGCCACCCGAGCGTGTCGACCGTGCACCACCACTCGGCGCTGTCGGCGTGGAAGAAGCTCGCCCAGTACGTCGCCCAGGGCTCGGAGGCGGTCGAGTTCTCGATCGCCGCGCTGCTCATCTCGGACGCGGTCGACTTCTTCGTCCACCTCGGGCGCGACCGGCACGGCCGCCGCGCTGTGACCGAGATCTGCGAGGTGGCCGGCTGGAACGGCGCCGAGGTGCAGCTCAACCGGCTCTTCGTGAGCGGGCCCGACGGCCGCGGCATCCCGCAGCCACACCTGTCGGACATGCGGCGCACGAAGCTGCGTCAGCACGGCTTCGAGGACCACCTGCTGCTCAACGACGCGGGGTGGTGGGCGACGTGAGCGCGTCGCCTCTCGTCGGCGCGCTGCTGGGCGCGGCGTTTGGCCTCGGGGCGCTGATCGCCGTCGCCGGGTGGTTCGGACGGCTCGAACGCCCGACGGGGAGCCGGCGGCCGCATCGTCTGCGGCTCGACCAGGTGACGACCCGAGTGACGCTGGCACTCGTCGGCGCCGTGCTCGGCGGGTGGTGGACGGGGTGGCCGGTCGTCGCTGTGATGTTCGGCCTCGTCGGCTGGCTCATCCCGTCGTTCGCCGGCCTGCGGGCGCGACGGCGCCGCCAGCTGGCGCGGTCCGAGGCGATCGCGGCCTGGGCGGAGATGCTGCGCGACCTGCTCGTATCCAATGCCGGGCTCCAGGAGGCCATCGGCCGGTCGGCGCGGGTGGCGCCCGAGGTCATCCGCCCGGAGGTGCGGGCGCTGTACGTGCGGGCCCAGCGCGGCGACCTCACCAGCGCGCTCGCCCGCTTCGCCGACGAGATGGACGACGCGATCGCCGACACGGTCGTCACCGCGCTCCAGATCGCCGACCAGCGCGCCGTGTCCGACCTCGGCAAGATGCTGGCTGCAGTCGCCACGTCGACGCGCGACACCGTGGCCATGCAGCTGCGGATCAACGCCGCCCGGGCGAGGACCTACCGCACCGCCCAGCTGATCGCCGGCGTCGTCGCGTTCTTCGTCGCCATCCTCGTCATCACGAACCGCGAGTACATGGAGCCGTTCGGGACTCTGACGGGCCAGCTCGTTCTGGCCGGTGTGTGCGGTGTCGTCGCGGTGTCGGTGTGGTCGATGGTCGTGCTCTCGCGGCCGGCCCATTCGGAGCGCTTGCTGCGCGTCGGGCGTCCGCATCGGGCGGTGGCACGGTGATCTGGGCTGGCCTGCTCGCCGCCTCGCTGGCCGCCGGCGTGTGGTTGATCGCCCGCGCCCTCGTGCCGCCTCCTCGGCCGTTGCGCGATCTCTCCACGGAGCTGCTCGCGCCGCGCCGGGTCGACGCCGGCCGGCCGCTCGACGGGCCCGCCGTGAGCAGGCGCTGGACCCAGCTGGCGCGCCGTGTCGGCGGCACGCCGGACGCTCGTCTGGCGGCCGACCTCACCGTGCTGCAGCGGACATCGGAACGACACATGCTCGACAAGCTCGGCTACGCCCTGCTGTTCGCCGCGCTCGCGGCTGTGCCCGCGGTCCTGTTCCCGCTGCTCAACCTCGGCGTCCCCGTGGTGACGTCGGTCATCGGCGTCGGGCTCTTCGCCGCTGCCGGATGGCTCTACCCCGACCTCGAAGTTCGCTCGCGCGCCGCCGCAGCTCGCCGGGCATGGTCGCAGGCACTGACGGTCTACGTCGACATCGTCGGCATCGCCCTGGCCGGTGGGGCGGGGGTGGAGGACGCGCTGATGGTCGCCGCCCGGGCCGGCTCCGGGCCGCAGTTCGAGCGCCTCGACGCCACGCTGCACGCCGCCCAGACGCGTCGCCGCAAGTTGTGGCGTGCCCTCGACGAGCTCGGCGCGCAGGCTGACATCGTGCCGCTGCGCGAGCTCGCCGCCGCCGTGGACCTCGCCGCCGAGTCGGGCTCGCGCATCCGGGAGACGTTGCTCGCCAAGGCCGACGCGCTGCGCGTCCGCCAGCTCACCGATGCCGAGGCCGACGCCCAGAAGGCGACCGAGACGATGGGCATCGCTCCGGCGTTGATGGCCATCGCCGCTGTCGTGCTCATCGGCTACCCCGCGCTGGCGAGGTTCATCACCGGATGAGCGCCACCGAGTACACCACCGAGCTCACCACCGAGCTCACGGTCCACCCGACCGCCGCAGATCCCACCACCAGTGCCGTCGATCCCGCCGGCCCCGACAACCAGGAGCACCACCATGCCGATCCAGATCCAGATCATCACGGCCTACCTGCTATTGCGCGACCGCGTCGTCGAGGCGGCCCGCCACGCGCGCGACGACGAGCGTGGCGAGCTGACGGGCAGTCCCATTCGTTCAATACACCCCCTCCGAGCCTAGAATCGCCGTGTGCCAGATCGCGAGCGGGAGAGCGTCGACCGTCAACCTGCGCCCCGGATCGCACTCACGTATCTGAGGATCTCAGAGGATCGC
>JBIOUO010000413.1:0-7046 GCA_044867195.1 Ilumatobacteraceae bacterium | reverse complement strand
CCGGCCGAGCTCTACCGCGTCCGCTACCTGCGCACCCGCCGGTCGATCACCCGCTGAAGCGCGCAGCTCGCCTCACGGGCGGGCGAACGGCTGCGGCTCCTCCTCCCGGCGAGCGCTGAGCGCGGGGTTCATCCGGAACGCCGGGTCGTGACGCAGGATCTCGCGGCGGGCGATCGTCATCTTGTGCACCTCGTCGGGACCGTCGGCGATGCGCAGGGTACGCATCGAGGCGTACATCTCGGCGAGCGGCGTGAACTGCGTGACGCCAGCGGCGCCGTGGACCTGGATCGCCCGGTCGATGACCTTCAGCGCCATGTTCGGCACCACCACCTTGATCCCCGAGATCTCCGTCGCCGCCGCCTTGTTGCCGACGGTGTCCATCAGGTGTGCCGTGCGCAGCACGTACTCCCGGCACATGTCGATCTCGATGCGCGACTCGGCGATCCAGTCCTGGATCAGGCCCTTGTGGGCCACCGACGTGCCGAACGTCGAGCGTTCCAGGGCGCGGTCGACCATCAGCCCGAGCGCCCGCTCGGCGACGCCGATCGAGCGCATGCAGTGGTGGATGCGGCCGGGCCCGAGGCGGGCCTGGGAGATGGCGAACCCGCCGCCCTCCTCGCCGAGCAGGTTGTCGACTGGCACGCGCACGTTCTCGTAGACCAGCTCGGGATGGCCGCCGGCATGGTCGTAGCCGAACACGTGCGGCGTGCGCCCGACGCTGATCCCCTTGGCGTCCTTGGGCACGGCGATCATCGACTGCTGCAGGTGCCGCGGCGCGGACGGGTCGGTCTTGCCCATCACGATCAGCACCTTGCAGCGTGAGCGCAGGGCGCCCGACGAGAACCACTTGACGCCGTTGAGCACGTACTCGTCGCCGTCACGCTCGATGCGCAAGCCGATGTTCGTGGCGTCCGACGACGCCACGCCGGGCTCGGTCATCGAGAACGCCGAGCGGATCTCGCCCTCCAGCAGCGGGGCCAGCCAGTCCCGCTTGACGGTCTCCGAGCCGTAGAGGTTGAGGATCTCCATGTTCCCGGTGTCCGGCGCGGCGCAGTTCAGCGCCTCCGACGAGAACGTGACCTTGCCCAGCTCCTCGGAGATCGGGGCGTAGTCGACGTTCGACAGCTTGGTGCCGGGAGCATCCGGAGCGAGGTGCGGCAGGAACAGGTTCCACAGGCCCCGCTCGCGGGCCGCCGCCTTGAGCTTGTCGAGGATCGGCGGGTCGGCATCGTGGCCGAGCTCCTCGGCCTGCTCTCGGTACTCGGCCTCGTTGGGATAGATGTGGTCGGCCATGAACTGCTGGACCTCGGCCAGCAGCGCTTCGCCTTCCGGGGTGAACTGGTACGGCACTCTGATTCTCCTCTCTCGGCGGTTGATTCTGGCGGTTGATTCTCGGCGGTTGATTCTCGGCGGTTGATCCTCGGCGGTTGACGGCTCAACGACCGACGAACTGCGGCTGGCGCTTCTCGAGGAACGATCGCACGCCCTCGCGGTGGTCCTCGGTGCGGAACAGCTCGCCGAGCGACGTCGACACCCACGCCCCGAGCTCGGTCCAGTCCGGATCGAGGGCGGCGCGCATGCCCTCTTTGATCTTCGCCACCGCAAGCGGCGGGCGCTCGGCGATCCTCGTCGCCAGCGCGGTGGCGGTCGGCAGCAGGTCGGCGTGGCCGACGACCTCGGACACCAGCCCGATGCGCCGCGCGGTGTCGGCGTCGATGACGTCGCCGGTGAACAGCAGCCGGGCCGCCATGTCGCGACCGACGACCGACGCCAGGCGGCCGATCCCGGCGACGTCGGTGCACAGGCCGCGCAGCACAAACAGCTCGCCGAACTTGGCCCGCTCGGAGGCGATGCGGATGTCGGCCATCAGCGCCAGCTCCATGCCCCAGCCGACCGCGGCGCCGTTGACGGCGGCGATCACTGGCACGTTGGTGTGCAGGATCGCGTCGGCCGCGGGCGTCAGGCGGGGCGCCACGACGACGGGACGGTCGGCCCGCTCACCGCCGCCCATCACCTCACGCACGTCGTCGCCGGAACAGAACGCCGGGTCCGCCCCGGTGATCACGATCGCCCGCGCCTGCGTCCCACGCACGGCCGCTTCCAGCTCGTCGTAGGACTGGAAGCGCAACGCATTGCGGACCTCGGGCCGGTCGATGGTGACGATGTCGACGTGACCCTCGTGACGGACGTCGATGTCGCTCATAGTGGCACCCCCTCGGCTCGGCGCTCACGGATGTCGAACCGTATGGACGGCTGGCGCGGATGGTCAAGCTGGACGTTGACCCGACCGGCCGCCCGTGCGTACGGTCCCCGGCGTCGACTGCAAGGGGGGCCGCAATGGGAACCGAGATGAAGCTGATCGCCACCGGGCTGCTGTTCCCGGAGGGACCCGTCGCCCTGCGCGATGGGCGGGTGCTGGTGGTCGAGATCAAGCGCGGCACGGTGTCGGCCGTCTTGCCCGGCGGCACCGTCGAGCCCGTGGCGACGACGGGTGGCGGCCCCAACGGCGCCGCTGTCGGGCCCGACGGCAAGCTCTACGTCTGCAACAACGGCGGGTTCGAGTGGCACGAGGTGAGTGGTTTCCTCGTGCCGGGTCAGCAGCCGGCCGACTACATCGGCGGGCGCATCCAACGAGTCGACATCGACACCGGCGAGGTCGAGGATCTGTACACCGAGTGCGACGGCAACCCGCTACGCGGCCCGAACGACATCGTGTTCGACGCCGACGGTGGCTTCTACTTCACCGACCACGGCAAGGTCCGCGCTCGGGAGGTCGACAAGGCGGGCATCTACTACGCCACGATCGATGGCTCGTCGATCACCGAGATCGTCTACGACCTGCACGACGTCAACGGCGTCGCGCTCTCGCCCGACGGCCGCCACCTCTACGCCGCCGAGACGCACACTGCACGGGTGTGGGCGTGGGAGATCGAGTCGCCCGGTGTGCTCGAGCCGCATACGACGCCGGGCCCCGGCACGCTGCTCCACGGCTTCGCCGGCTACCAGCTGCTCGACTCGATGGCGTCCGACGGCGACGGCAACGTCTGCGTCGCCACGCTGATCACGGGGGCGATCAGCGTGATCTCGCCGGACGGGGAGCTGCTCGACCAGTATCCGGTCCCCGAGTACGACCCGCTGGTCACCAACATCTGCTTCGGCGGCGACGACCACCGCACCGCCTACATCACCTCGTCAGGCCTCGGCCGCCTCTACGCGATGGAGTGGCCGCACCCGGGATTGGCCCTCGCCTACCAACGCTGACGCACGACGACGGTGGTCTGCGGCGGGGGCGTGGGGGCAGAGGCGTTTCGGCCGGAGCCCCCACCCGGCGAAACTCAGTCCAGGGGCTGGACGTCGGACGACATCGGTTGGGTCCACGTGACGGCGTCGTCGTCGGGGTGGGCGACCGTGCCTGCCAGCCGAGCCTCGATGGCGACGGTGCCGCCAGGTGGGATGTCGACGAAGAACCGGTAGGTGCGCCAGCCGTCCTCGGTGCCGGCGGCCACGCCGACGGGTGAGCCGTCGAGCGTGACGCCCTCCAGCCCAAGCGGGCTGTACAGCGACACCAGCAGGCTGCTCGTGCCAGGCGGCTTGCCGACCTGGTTGCCGATGACGTACGCGGGGAACCCGTCGGCTGGCGCGGTGTTCGTCAGCTCGACGCGCATCGTGGCGGTCGTCGCGCCCGTCGCCGGGTCGGTCGTCGCGGCGTAGCCGGCCTGCCGCTCGAGGAAGCTGTCGATCTTGCTCCCGCCGGTGTTGGAGACAGTGAACGACCAGCCGTCGGCCCCGTCGAGCGCGGGGATCGCGCCTGCGATGTGCACCTGCTCGAGCAACGCCTGCTCGTCGGCGTCGGCGCTCCAGACGAGCAGCCGGCGCTGACTCGTGTACGGGCCGAGGTCGCGGGCGAGCTCGATCGGCTCCGGCAGCGCGCCGGCGATGAGGCGGTCGAACACCAGCTCGGCGGCCTCGGCGAGGCCATCGGCGCGGATGTCGTTGTCGGCTGCCCCGACGACGTACTGGTCGCGCAAGAGGAACGACACCGCGTTGTCTGGCGTCACGTCCTGGTCGAGCGAGGCGAGGTGGACCGGGCCGCTGTAGCCGAGCAGCTTGGCGACGACGAACGGGTCCATCGAGATCACGCCGTCGACGCGGCGCCCGGTCGCCTGGGTGTACAGGTCGCTGGCGATCTCGCCAACCCACGGGAAGTTCGGCGTCATCGCCAGGTTGCGGAACGCGGCGTCGCCGACGGCGCCGTTGCCGTCGGTGTCGAAGCCGAACCGCCCATACTCGTGGCGGAACTCGTCGTGGTCATGGACCCGCGCCCCGGCGGTGAGGGCGGCACCGTCGAGGTCCTGCGCCCGCCCGAACGTGCCGAAGGAGATCTGCCCGTCGTCGAACGTCAGCTCGGCGTAGCTGCCGACGAAGCCACCAAGGCCACGCGCCTCCGACGGCGTGGTGAACAGCAGGAGATAGGTGCGCGGGCCGTCGGCCCCGAGCAGCGCCGGCGCCATGCGGATCGCATCCAGTGAGTTGTCGAGCGACGGCAAGTGCTCGTCGATGCTCTCGCTGAAGTCGAGGAGCGCCGCCGTGGCTCGATGCGCCAGCCACTGCGAGTACGAGGCATCCGTCGTCTGCTGCAGCTGGAGCAGCGCCTGCTGGACGCGTGTCAGCGGCCCCTCGAGCGCGGCCAGCGCGTCGAGGTCGAAGCGCCCGCCGACGGGGCGCAGCGACTCGAGGTCGATCTCCTCCAGCGCCTCGGTCACCGTGCGCGCGCCGGCCAGCCCGACGTGGCTCATGTTGGATACCGCCCGCTGGTGCTGGGCGAGGATCGGGACGGCCGAGGCCCACTTCGCCCACGGCTTGTCGAGGTAGCGGTCGGCGGCGGCAAGGTTGTCGGCAGCCTCGCGGAAGCCGTCGGCGGCGGCGTCGAAGTCGCCGTTCTCCAGCGCCACCACGCCGAGCTCGGCGGTGCTCTGCCCGGCGCCGAGGTTGTGCCGCGCCTTCATCGCCGCGTACCCGAACCCAGCGCTCGCCGCGCCGGCCGCCAGCACGACCAGGATCACGCCGGCAGCGGCGAGCAGCTGCACCCGGCGTGAGCGACGGCGGATGCCGAGCACGAACACGAGCGCCCCAACGACCAGCGTGATCGCCGCCGAGGTGCCGAGCTGGCCACCGAGCTCCGAGCGGGCGAGGACATTGAACGAGACGGCGAGCGAGGCGGCGAGTGCCTCCGGCCACGCACGGCGGGTCGAGCCGAGCCACAGGCCGGCGGCGAGGGCGAGAGCAGCGAAGGCCATCAGCCGCGGATCGAGGGCGGTCGCCAACGCCACGCCGGCCGCGACCACCGCGGTCCACCACGGTGCACGGGCGCCAACGAACACGACGACGGCCGCGGCGACACCGCACAGCACGCCGTCGGTGGCGGGGTGACCGGTCGGAGCGGCAGGTCCGGCTGCGACGAGCAGCCCGGCGATCACGGCGATCAGGGCGACAACCGCGTCGGCAGCGACGGCGCGCCGGCGCAGCTGAATGGTGCCCGATCGCGCGGGCATGGCGTCAGCCCGTCGCGGGGCGCCGGCGGCGGGAGGCGACGACGACGAGGCCGGCGCCGGCGGCGACCGCGCCCGCGGCGATCTTGATCGTCGTCGAGGTGTCGGACCCAGTGTTGGCCAGCTCACCAGGCGCGTCAGGGGTCCGGAACCCGCTCTGGCTGGAGGCCAGCACGGTCGTCGACGGCGGGACGTCGGGCGGGTAGTCACTCGCCGCCACCGCACCTCCGAACAGGGTCACCGCGCCAACCGCCGCGCCGACGATCATCTTCTTCACAGGCATGCTCCGCTCCGCCCTCCGCAGCTTCCTCGGACCCTGCGAGGGTAGCGAGCCGACCTGCGTTCGGAGCCGTCAATTCGATGACAACGCGGCTGCACGGTTGGAACACGTAGTTTCCCCGATATGACCCTGCGGTACCTGTGGTCCCCCCTCGAGCTGGGACCGATCACGGTCCGCAACCGCATCGTCTTCTCCGCCCATCTGACGAACTACGCCCGCGACGGGCGCCCGACCGACCAGCACGCTGCCTACTACGCCGCCCGTGCGGCCGGCGGCACCGGGCTGGTGATCACCGAGGAGCACTCGACCCATCCGACGGACTGGCCGTACGAGAAGCTGATCCACGGGTTCCATCGCGACGTCATCCCCGGGTACCGGGCGATCACCGAGGCCGTCCACCGCCACCGCGTGCCGGTGTTCGCCCAGATCAACCACAACGGCGGGCAGGCATCGTCGATGTACACCCGGTTGCCGGTGTGGGCCCCGTCCCCGGTGGCCGACCCGCTGTTCCGCGAGGTCCCCAAAGCGGTGACCCAAGCGGAGATCGACGAGGTCATCGAGGGCTACGCCACGGTCGCCGAGCACTGCGCCGAGGGCGGGTTCGACGGGATCGAGCTGCAGTGCAGCCACTCGTCGCTCGTCCGCGGCTTCCTGTCGCCAGCCACCAACCGCCGCACCGACGGCTACGGGGGCTCGCTCGCCAACCGCGCCCGCCTGCTGCTGGAGATCGTGGCGGCCGTACGGCGCGTCATCGGCAACCGGCTCGCGCTCGGCGTGCGGCTGTGCGGTGACGAGCTGATCGACGGCGGCACGACGATCGACGAGGCCGTCGACGTCGCCCGGATGGTCGAGGCCACGGGCCGCGTCGACTACATCAACACCTCGATCGGTGTGGCGACGGCGACGCTGTTCATGATCGAGGCCTCGATGCACGTGCCACCGGGGTACGCGATGTTCATCCCCTCGGCGATCCGCAAGGCCGTCGAGCTGCCCGTCGTCGGAGTCGGGCGGTTCAAGGACCCCCTGCAGGCGGAACGGGCGCTGGCCGAGGGCCACTGCGACCTGGTGGGTGTCGTGCGCGGGCAGATCGCCGATCCCGACTTCGCGTCCAAGGCGCGGGCCGGGGCGACCGAGGAGATCCGGCTGTGCCTGTCGTGCAATCAAGAGTGCGTCGGGCGGATGGGCCTCAACCGCTGGCTCGGCTGCATCGAGAACCC
>JBIOUO010000412.1:0-11713 GCA_044867195.1 Ilumatobacteraceae bacterium | reverse complement strand
GAGAGGCGTCGTTGGGGGGCCGGACGGGAGGTCGATCAAGGATACGGGACGGGCGGGAACTCTTCCAACAGCCGCTGCTCGGCATCCGACAGCCCGCCCCGCGCGTCGATCAGGTCCGGACGCCGAGCGAGCGTCCGGTGCAGCGCCTGGGCGTAGCGCCAGCGCTCGATGCGCCCATGGTCGCCGCTGCGCAGCACCTCGGGCACCTCCCAGCCGCGGAATACGGCCGGCCGCGTGTACTGCGGCTCCTCGAGCAGGCCGCGCCTGCCGAAGCTGTCGGCGGTCGCGCTGGCGTCGTTGCCCAAGACGCCCGGCACCAGCCGGGTCACCGCCTCGACCACCAGGCAGGCGGCGACCTCGCCGCCGGCCAGCACGACGTCGCCGACGCTCAGCTCGTCGTCGACGAGGTGCTCGCGGACGCGATGGTCGACCCCCTCGTAGCGTCCGCAGAGCAGGCTGAACCCCTGCCCCGCGGCCAGCTCGTCGGCCAGCGCCTGGTCGAACCGCCGGCCACCGGGCCCGAGCAGGTACAGCGGCCGCGGCGGATCGGCCACCTCGACGGCGGCGAACAGCGGCTCGGGGCGCATCAGCATCCCGGCCCCGCCACCGAACGGGCTGTCGTCGACCGTGCGGTGGACGTCGGTCGCATGATCACGCGGGTCGTGGGTGCGCAGCTCCAGCAGGCCGGCAGCGCGCGCCTTGCCGAGCAGGCTCGCCGAGCAGAACTCGTCAATGACCTTCGGGAAGATCGTGAAGACGTCGATCCGCACCACTACGGCCCGAGCTCGAACAGGCCGGGCGGGGGGTCGATCACGATCCGCTCGGACGAGTGCTCGGTGACGAACACGACCGGCACCAGCGCCCCGGAGTCGAGCTCGAGCAGGTCGGCGGCCGGGTTCGCCACGACGGCCACACAGGTGCCGCGCGGCGTGCCGTCGACCTCCTCGACGGAGGCGCCGATCAGCTCGTGCACCCACAGCTCGTCGGGGTCGTCGAGTGGCTCGGCGTAGACGGGCGCGTTCGTGAAGCGCTGCGCACTCGCCCGATCGCGGATCTCGGCGAACGTCACCAACCAGCGGCCCTGGTGTGGCGCGGCGGTGACGACCGTCAGCCACGTGCCGCGGGCGAACCAGCGGGCGCCCTCGGCGAGCCGTTCCGGGCGATCGCTCGCCAGCTGGACGTTGAGCTGACCGCGCACGCCGTGCGCCCGGCGGAGGTGCCCGATCTCGAGCAGACCCTCGAGCGGTCCCGACATCACCCCTCAGCCGGGGCGAGCACCGCTGCGCAGCGGCGACGGCGAGCTCGGAGGCGAGGCAAGCAGCTTGGCTGCGAACCGAGCCCGAACATGATTAGTCGTCCAGGAACTCGATGTCGACGTCCGTCTCGTCGCGAGCGGCCGCCGCCCGTACGACGGTGCGGATGCTCTGGGCAGTCCGGCCGCGGCGGCCGATCACCCGGCCGAGATCGCCGGGACCGACGCGCACGTCGAGGCGTACCCGGCCCCGGCTCTGGCTGGGGTCCACCTGCACGGCGTCGGGGTCGTCGACGATCGACGTCACGATGTGGGTGAGCACGGCGGCGGCGGTCGGGGCGAGTGAGGCGTTGGCGTCCTCGCCCTCGGCCTCACCCTCGACGGCCTCGGCGACGCCGTCTTCGCTCACGAAGACGCCTTGGCGCTGTCGAGGGCGCCGGAGATTTCCAGCAGCTTGCGGACGCGGTCGGTCGGTTGGGCGCCCTGGCGCAGCCACTTCACGGCCTTGTCGTTGTCGACCGTGAGTGTCGACGGCTCGGTGCGCGGGTTGTAGTGGCCGACGATCTCGATGAAGCGGCCGTCACGGGGCGAGCGCGAGTCGGCGGCGACGATGCGGTACTGCGGCTGCTTGGTCTTGCCGACGCGGGTGAGGCGCAGCTTCACTGCCATGGGAGCGTGACCTTTCGGGAACGAGGACCGGGAAAGGTTAGCTGCGAGCAGTGCGGCTCACTCCGGCCAGCGCACGGCGTCATGCAGCTCGGCCACGGTGACTCCGAGTAGTCGGCTGGCGTCTGCCGGCTGGTACCCGCCGTCGACGAGGACGAACAGGTGGAGCGCGCGGTCCCGGGGGTCGGCGATCAGGACCTCGTCGACGCCGTGCGCCGCGTAGTGATCGAACTTGAGCCACGACTCGTCGCCCGGCGACACGACCTCGACGACCATCGCCGCCGTCGGTACCCAGTCGCGGTCCGAGACCGCGCGGTGGACGCCGAGGTCGGGCACGCGGAAGTCGTCCTTGTGCCGGCCGAGGTTGAACTCGGTACCGACGATCAAGCCGAGCGGTCGCGCGAGGCGTCGCAGCTCGGCGCCCAGTTCCATCGCGACCACGCTGTGTTTGAAGTTCGGCGCCGGCGCCACGTGATACTCCCCGTCCCACACCTCGTCGAGGTGGTCCTGGCCCAAGGCGCGGCGACGCGCGATCCACTCATCGATGAAGGCGTGCTCGCCTGCAACGACGGTGCGCATGGCGACGATCCTAACGACGGGGTGTCAGCGTGACGGGAGGCCCGGGAAGCCGCCAGTGCCGCCGGTGAGCTCGGCCAGGTCCGGGAACCCGCCGCCGGGCGGCATGCCGGGCAGGCCGCCGCGGCCCTTGCGGCCCTTCTTGCCCTTGCCGACGCCGGCCATCCCGAACCGCTTCATCATCTTCTGCATCTCGCCGAACTGCTTGACGAGGCGGTTGACGTCGGACGGTGTGGTACCCGAGCCGTTGGCGATACGGGTGCGGCGCGATCCATTGATCGTCTGCGGCATCGCCCGCTCCGCGGGCGTCATCGAGCGGATGATCGCCTCGACCGGTTTGAGGTCGTTGTCGTCGATCTGCGCGCCCTTCAGCTCCTTCGGCATCCCCGGCATCATCCCCAGCAGGTTGCCGAGGGGGCCCATCTTCTTCAGCTGCTGCATCTGCTCGAGGAAGTCGTCGAGCGTGAACGCCCCCTCGATCAGCTTGGAGGCGGCCTCCTCCGCCTGCTCCTTCTCGAACGCCTGCTCGGCCTGCTCGATGAGCGTCAGGACGTCGCCCATGCCGAGGATGCGGCCGGCCATCCGGTCCGGGTGGAACTGCTCGAACGCGTCGAGCTTCTCGCCCGTCGAGGCGAACGCGATCGGCTTGCCGATCACCTCCTTCACCGACAGCGCGGCGCCACCGCGGGCGTCGCCGTCGAGCTTGGAGAGGATCACGCCGTCGAGCGCGAGCGTAGCGTTGAACGCCTGGGCTACACCGACCGCGTCCTGACCGGTCATCGCGTCGACGACGAGGAACGTGTAGTGCGGGGCGACGACACCGGCGATCATCCGCACCTGCTCCATCATCTCGGTGTCGATCGCCAGCCGTCCCGCGGTGTCGACGATGAGGATGTCGCGGCCGAGGCGGCGGGCTTCCTGGAGGCCCTTGGCTGCCGTCATCACCGGGTCGCCGGGCTCGGAAAACACCGGCACGTCGATCTGTCGGCCGAGCGTGCGCAGCTGCTCGACGGCGGCCGGGCGTTGGAGGTCGGCGCCGACCAGCAGCGGGTTGCGGCCCTGGACCTTGAACCAGCGAGCCAGCTTGGCTGTCGCGGTGGTCTTGCCCGAGCCTTGCAGGCCCGCCATCAGCACGACGGTTGGTGGGCGGCCGGCGTAGGCGATCTTCAGCGTCTCGCCGCCGAGGATGCGGGTCAGCTCGCCGTTGACGATCTTGATCACCTGCTGGCTCGGGTCGAGCGCCTGCGAGCGCGTCGCCCCGATGGCCTGCTCACGGATCCTGGCCACCACCTGGCGGGCGACGCCGACGTTGACGTCGGCCTCGAGGAGCGCGGTGCGGATCTCGCGCAGGATCTCGTCGACGTCCGCCTCGGTCAGCCGGCCCTTGCCGCGCAGGCGCTTGACGATGGCCTCGAAGCGGTTGGACAGCGTGTCGAACATGCACGTCGGACGCTACCGGCCCGAGTTTCGTTCGCCATGCTATGTAGCTATGCTAAGTACCTGTGGTCACGGCACGGAGCAGGGCAAGCGAGACCGTGGACGACACGGTGATGGACACGGTGATCGACAGGGTGAGCGACCCGGCCAGCGACACGGTGATCGACACGGCGAGCAGCTTGCGGATCGGGGTGATGCGGCTCGCCCGGCGCTTGCGCGTCGAGCGCGCCAGTGACGACCTGACGTCGAGCCAACTCGCCGTGCTCGGGACGCTGCGCCGCCACGGCCCCCTTCCGGTCGGCGCGCTGGCCGCGCACGAGAACGTCAAGCCGCCTTCGATGACGCGCACCGTCGCCTGCCTCGAGGAGGCCGGGCTCGTCACCCGACGGCCGAGCGACACCGACGGCCGCCAGGTCGTCGTCGAGCTCACTCCCGAGGCCGTGCGCGTGATGGACGACGACCGCCGCCGCCGCGATGCCTGGCTGGCGCGCCGGCTGCACGACCTGTCCCCCGACGATGTCGCGCTGCTGGCCCGCGTGGCGCCGTTGCTCGAACGGCTGGCTGCGTCCTGAATGGCGGGATATCCACCTCGAACTGGGCGGGGAGCGTGCCAACAGGTGTCACGGTGCCCGCCCAGAACGCGGTTTGACACGGTGCACCAATGAGCACGACGTTCGCCGCGCTGCGCGTGCGCAACTACCGCGCCTTCGCCGCCGGCTCGCTCGTGTCCAACGTCGGCACATGGATGCAGCGCGTCGCCCAGGACTGGCTCGTGCTCGCCCTCACCGGCAGCGCCGGGGCGCTCGGCATCACGACCGGGCTGCAGTTCCTGCCCATCCTCATCATCTCGCCGTTCGCCGGCTTGCTCGCCGACCGCTACCCGAAGCGGCGCCTGCTGATGTGCACACAGACGTTGATGGGCGCCACGGCCGCCCTGCTCGGCGTGCTCGCCGTGACCGGCACCGTCCAGGTGTGGCAGATCTACGTGCTGGCGTTCGTGTTCGGCACCGGCACGGCCGTCGACGCGCCGGCGCGCCAGTCCTTCGTCAACGAGATGGTCGGGCGCGACCTGCTCGGCAACGCCGTCGGGCTCAACTCGGCGGCATTCAACCTCGCTCGGATGGTCGGCCCTGCGCTGGCCGGCGCGTTCATCGCCCTGCTCGGGTCGGGTGTCTCGGCGACGGGCTGGGTGATCCTGCTCAACGCCCTGAGCTATGGGGCCGTGCTGGTGTCGCTGGCCTCGATGCGGACCGGCGAGCTGAGGCCGACCGAGCCGGTGGCGCGGGCCAAGGGCCAGCTGCGTGACGGTATCCGGTACGTCCGCTCGCGGCCCGACATCGTGCTCGTGATGGCGATCGTCTTCTGCGTCGGGACGTTCGGGCTCAACTTCCAGATGACGACCGCGCTGATGGCCACCCAGGTCTTCGGCCGCGGGGCCGGCGAGTACGGCCTGCTCGGGTCGATCCTGGCGGTCGGGTCGCTCACCGGCGCCCTGCTCGCCGCCCGCCGGCACCGGCCACGCCAGCGGTTGGTGATCGCCGGAGCGATCGGCTTCGGCACGATCGAGCTGCTCGCCGGGCTCGCCCCCAGCTACTGGACGTTCGCCGTGATGCTGCCACTGTGCGGGCTGGCGTCGATGACGGTCGTGTCGGCCGCCAACGCGTTCGTCCAGCTCGCCACCACGGCCCAGATGCGGGGGCGGGTGATGGCGCTGTACATGGCGATCTTCATGGGCGGCACGCCGCTCGGCGCGCCGCTGCTCGGCTGGATCGCCGAGCACTTCGGCGCCCGCTGGACGTTGATCGGCGGCGGCGCGCTCACCGCCGCCGGCACGGTCCTGGCAACGGCAGTCCTGGCCCCCCGCCAGGGCATCAGACTTGGCGCGCACGTGCGCGCCCGCACCGCGCCGGCCTGAGCCGGTCGGGAGGCGGCGCCCACAAACGACGAGAGGCGGGGGTGTGGGGGCAGAGCTCTTGCGGCGGAGCCCCCACCCGGCGGCCGGTCGACTTGCTCGGCCGGCCGCCAGCAAGCTGGGTGCCGCCGAAGGCGGCCCATCGATCTCAGCGAGGCGGCGCAGCCGCCGAGCTAGAAAAGGGCGTCGACGAAGTCGTCGGGGTCGAACGGGATCAGGTCGTCGATGGTCTCGCCGACGCCGACGAGCTTTACCGGGATCCCGAGCTCGGTCTCGACGGCGAACACGATGCCGCCCTTGGCCGATCCGTCGAGCTTGGTCAGCACGACACCCGTGACCTGGGTCGCGTCGCCGAACTCCCGCGCCTGGACGAGCCCGTTCTGGCCGGTGGTGGCGTCGATGACGAGCAGCACCTCGGTGACCCGGCCGGCCCCCTTCTCGGCGACCCGGCGGACCTTGCGCAGCTCGTCCATCAGGTTGGTCTTGGTGTGCAGTCGCCCGGCGGTGTCGGCCAGCACGAGGTCGATGCCTCGCGCCGTCGCCCGCTCGACGGCATCGAACACCACCGCGCTGGGATCGCCGCCCTCGCTCCCGCGGACCATCTCCACGCCGGCCCGATCGGCCCACGTGCCGAGCTGCTCGGCCGCCGCGGCGCGGAACGTGTCGCCGGCGGCGACCAGCACCGACCGCCCCTCGGCGCGCTGCTCGTGGGCGACCTTGCCGATCGTGGTCGTCTTGCCGACCCCGTTGACGCCGACGAACAGCCACACATTCGGGCTCCCGTCGTTGGCCGCCTCGTAGTGCAGGCTGCGGTCGGCGCCGGCGAGCTGGTCCTTCATCTCGGCCCGCAGCGTGTCGAGCACTTGCTCGGGCTCGGTCAGCTCCTTGTCCTTGACCGTCGCCCGCAGGCCGTCGAGCAGATCGGTGGTCAGGCCGATGCCGACGTCGGCCAGCAGCAACCCCTCCTCGAGGTCGTCCCACGTGTCGTCGGTGATGCCCCGGCGGCCACGGACCCCGGCGAACGCCCCCGCCAGCGCGGCGCGAGCCCTCGCCATCCGCTCGCGCAGTGTGATCGGGGCGACGACGGCCTCTGGCGCCTCGACCTCGGTGACCTCCACCACATCGGGCTCGAGGACAGCTGTCGAGGTCGGCGGACCGGCTTGTGGCGGCGCGGTCGGTGGGATCTGTGGCGGCGCCGGTGGCGCGCCGATCGAGCGCTGGGCACGCCGGCGGCTGACGACGAGCACGGCGATCCCGAACAGGATCACGAGCCCGATCAGGACGAGATAGATCCACTCCATCGCCGCCCGACGCTACCGGCGCCCTCCTCAGCCCGAGCCCGACGTGCCGGAGGCCGAAGGAACTGGGTGCTCAGAGTCTCGAAATCGAGACTGTCAGCACCCAGATACACGATTGAGACTGTGGCCACCCAGATGGTCGACGGCGCGCTGGTCAGGTCGCGGTCGGCGCGGCCGATGCGCGCTCGACGATCACCTTCGACGAGCCGCCGGGTTGCATGGTCACGCCGAGCAGGCTGTCGCCGGCCTCCATCGTCCGCTTCTGGTGGCTGACGACGAGCAGCTGCGCCTCCCGGCGGAACTCGGCGACGAGGGCCAGGAAGCGGTGCAGGTTGACGTCGTCGAGCGCGGCCTCGACCTCGTCCATCACATAGAACGGCGACGGGCGGCTGCGGAACACGGCGAACAGGAACGCCAGCGCGGTGAGGCTGCGCTCGCCGCCCGACAGCAACGACAGCTTCTTGACGTTCTTGCCGCCCGGCTTGGCCTCCACGTCGATGCCGGTGTCGAGCAGGTTGTCCGGGTCGGTAAGCACCAAGCGCCCGCTGCCACCAGGGAACAGCGAGTCGAACAGCGTGGCGAAGTGGCCGGCCACGTCGGTGTAGGCGGCGGCGAAGACGGTCTGGATCTCCTCGTCGACGGCCTTGATGACCCGATGCAGCTCGCGCCGGGTCGTGCGCACGTCATCGAGCTGCTCTTCGAGGAACGTGTGCCGCTGCCGCAGCTCGCCGAACTCCTCGAGGGCGAGCGGGTTGATCGGGCCGAGCAGCCGTAACTCGCGCTCCAGCTCGCTCGCCCGCGCCCGCGGCGTGACGCCCTCGGGTAAGTCCGGGCACCGTGCGGCCTCGGCTGCCGCCGGGTCGACGTCGAGATCGTGGCGCAGCAGCTCGACCGCGGACTCCAGGCGCAGCCGGGCCTCGGCCTCCTCGACCTCGGCCCGCCGGGCCCGCTCGCGGACCTCGTCGAGCGACCGCTCGGCGGCGAATCGCGCTGCCCGCAGCTCGTCGAGGTGGGTGGCCAGGCCGCGCACCTCCTCGCTCTGACGGCGGCGCCGCTCGAGGAGGTCGGCGTGGTGGGCATCGAGCACTCCGCGGTGACCTTCGACCAGGGCACCGAGACGGTCGAGCCCCTGCAGCGCAGCTTCGACCTCGGTGCGCCGCTGCTCGGCTGTGGCGCGTGCAGCAGCGTCGGCCGCGAGCCGGCGTTCGATGTCGGCGCGGCGGTCCTCGAGGAAGTGCGCCCGCTCGGCGAGGCCGGCGGCCCGGACGTCGAGATCACGCCGGCGCCCGGACAGCACGGCCGCGCGCGCGTCGAGGTCGGAGCGAGCCTGCTGGCGTGAGCGGGCGGCGTCCGCCTCCGCGGCCTCACCCGCCTCGAGCTCCGGCAGCAGCACCTCGAGCTCGGCGGTGTGAGCAGCCTCGACCGCCAAGTGCGACGCGAGGTCGTCGATCCGCCGCTGAAGCGGGTCCAGCTCGGCGCCCGCTTCGCGGCGCTCGCTCTGCGCTGCGGCGAGGGCGGCGGCCGCGTCGGCGAGGCGAGCGTCGTGCGCATGGCGGCGGGCGGCGACGTCGGCCACGCTCGCGCGGGCGGCGTCGAGCGCGGTGGTCGCGGCGGCCAGAGCGTGGTCGCGCTCGGTGAGCAACCGGCGGACATCGGCGGCACCAGCCTCGGCGTCGGCAAGGGCGGCGGCCGTGACCCCACTGCGTGCCGCTCCGATGCGCCATCCGGCCGGGCCGAGGCGGTCGCCCTGAGGCGTCACGACGAGGGCGTTCGGCTGGCGGGCGGCCACCGCGGTCGCGTCGTCGAGCACGGGGACGCACGCCGCGCCCGCGAGCAGGCGGTCGAGGAGCGCGGTGACGCCCGCCGTGCCGGACGTGACGTGTGGGCGCACCGGATCCCCGAGGACCGGCACGATCGGCACGATTCCTGCGTGCAGCCCGAGGGCCAGGACGGCGCCCGTGGTGTCCGAGCTGCGCAGGGTCTGCAGCGCGCGCCCGGCGGCGGCCGGGTCGGCGACCACGACGGCCGACAACGCCTCGCCCAGCGCGGCCTCGACCGCCCGCTCCCATCCGGTGTCGATCCGCACCAGGTCGAGCAGCGTGCCGAGGACTCCGTCCACGCCGGCCAGCCGCTCGGCGCCGGCACGGGCGCGGGCGGCGTCGAGCGCGAGCTGCAGGGCTTCCACCCGAGCTGCCAGCGCGGACGCGTGCTCGGCGGTCTGCTGCCGTTCGGCTGCGCGCTCGTCGTGGCTCGCGACCGCTGCGGCGAGCGCGCCCTCGGCCCGCTCGAGCTCGACGGTCAGCGGGGCGAGGCCCTGCTCGCACGCCCGCCACTCGGTCTCCAGCTCGACCACCCGTGCGTCGAGCTCGCCGATGCGCAGGCCGAGCTCGTCGGCGCGCCGGCGCGCCCGGGCGAGCTCGGTCTCGACCCGTTCCGCCGCCGCCCGGCGCGACCGCAGCTCGCCGCGGACCTCGGCGATCGCGCTCGCCGCGCTGGCGGCCGGCGCCGGGTCGAACAGCGACAGGACGCCCTTGCGCTCGGCGGCGAACTGCTCCTCGGCCAGCGCCAGCTCGATCAGCTCCGGGTCGAGCGCGGCTCGATCGGCCGTCACCGCCGCCAGTTCGGCGCCGAACCTCGCCGCGTCACCTTCCAACGTGGCGACGACGTCGGCGTCGAGCAGCTGGGCCCGGTCGCGCTCCAACGCCCGCCGGCGCTCGACGATCACGGCGCCGAGCCCGCGGGCCCGCTCGCGCAGCTGCTCGACGAGGCGGAGGCGCTCGCTGACGTCATCAGCGCCGCGGGCGGTCAGCTCGGCGCCGGCCGCGACGACGTCGCTGTCGAGCCGGGCGAGCGTCGCCTTCAGCCCGTTCTCGCTGCCCGCGGCATCGGCCTTGGCCGCCGCGATCGCGGCCAGCGTCGTGCGCAGCGTCGCCAGCTCGCGGCCGGCGAGGTGGATGCGCAGCGCCGTCAGCTCGCCGATCAGCTCACCGTGGCGGCGGGCCGCCTCCGCCTGACGCTCGAGCGGGCGCAGCTGGCGGCGGACCTCGCGCAGCAGGTCCTGGACGCGCAGCAGGTTGGCCTCGGTCGCGTCGAGGCGGCGCTCGGCCTTCTCCTTGCGCTTGCGGTACTTGAGGACGCCGGCGGCCTCCTCGACGATTGCCCGGCGGTCCTCGGGCCGGGCATTGAGGACGGCGTCGATCTGGCCCTGGCCGACGATCACGTGCTGCTGGCGCCCGACGCCAGCGTCGGACAGCAGCTCCTGCACGTCGAGCAGGCGGCACGGGACGCCGTTGAGCGCGTACTCGCTGTCGCCGTTGCGGAACAGCGTGCGGCGGATCGTCACCTCGCTGAACTCGATCGGCAGGATGCCGGCGGAGTTGTCGATCGTCAGGCTCACCTCGGTCCGCCCCAGCGGAGCGCGGGTGGCCGTGCCGGCGAAGATGACGTCGTCCATCTTCTGGCTGCGGACCGTGCTCGGCGCCTGGGCGCCGAGCACCCAGGCGATGGCGTCGACGACGTTCGACTTGCCCGACCCGTTCGGGCCGACGACGACGGTGACCCCTGGTTCGAGCTCCAACGTCGTGCCCTCGGCGAACGACTTGAAGCCCTTGAGGGTGAGGCTCTTCAAGAACACGGCGGCGGCGACGCTACCGAATCACCTCGCCGCGGTCACGGATACCCGTAAGTGTCGACGAGACCGAGTCTGGGCCGCGCACCGTCGATCCGGAGTCCGCGCAAGGGTCCCACTGGGGGATCCCCAGTACCACAGCTGGCCACCTATCCGTACGGTCGATCGCAGGCCGGCGCCCGCCGGCAGTGGTCACCAGGAGCGTCTACCATGAAGACCCGTTCGATCCGCCGTGTCGTTACGTCCGGCGCCGTCCTCGCCTTTGCTGCTGCCGTGGGCGTCACGACCTCGGTCGACGCGCACGGGGCGACGAAGCACTCCGGCGTCTGCACGGTCGAGCCCGCCGCCAACTCGCTGGCATACGACGCGGCTGCACTTGTCAGCACGATCCATGTTCGCGACGGCACCGTAGAGACCTCCACCGCGTGACGTGCACAGACGGGCGCACCGGCTTCATCTGGGTCGGCGCCGACATCATCTGAGCAGCCGGGTGCATCGTCTGTCGCTCAGCGCGAGCGCAGGGACGACGTGGCCGGCAGGCGTTGGCACCACCGGCAGTAGTGGGTCGAGCGGCCGGCCGCCACCGTGCGGCGGATGATCCCTCGGCCGCAGGTCGGGCAGCGCTGCCCCGCCCGGCCGTAGACCCGGTGGTCGTGCTGGTACGAGCCGCCGTTGCCCATCAGGTCGACGTAGCGGGCGTCGGCGAGCGTCGATCCGCCGGCGCCGACGGCTGCCTCGAGCACCTCGTGCATCGCCGCGTGCAGCCGGCGCACCTCCGCCGGGCGCAGCGATCCGGCCGTCCGCTCGGGGTGCAGCCGGGCGCGGTGGAGGATCTCGTCGGCGTAGATGTTGCCGACGCCGGCGATCACGTGCTGGTCGAGCAGCAGCGGCTTGAGCCGGCTGCGGCGCCGGGCGAGCAGCGCCTGGAGCGTCACGGCGTCGAG
>JBIOUO010000411.1:0-3755 GCA_044867195.1 Ilumatobacteraceae bacterium | reverse complement strand
ACGTGGACGGCGCCGAAGCGCTCGAGCGTGGCCGTGGCGAGCGCCTGCACCTCGGCCTCCTGGCTGACGTCGATGCGGATCGTGTGCACGTCGACGCCGTGGTCACCGACGACCTCGGCGGCCGCGGCCAGGGCGGCTTCCTCGACGTCGGCGAGCACGATCCGCAGGCCTTCCTGCGCCAGGCGCTCGGCGAGCGCCAGTCCGATCCCGCTGGCGCCCCCGGTGACGACGCCGACCTGTCCTTCCGTGAGCTGCACGCCGGCGACCGTAGCCGCGGCCCTCGATCCCGGATCGGGTTGAGCGCAGATCGAGGTCAGGCGGCGACAGCCACCGGTCGGCGCGTGTGGCGGTCCTGGGCGCCCGGCTGCGGTGACGTCGAGCGGAGGCGGACCACCGGTCGCAGCCGGAGGAGCAGCACTCGGCCGGTGGCGTCGGCGACCCATTCGAGGTCGTGGGCGCCGTCGAAGGTCTCGGCGACGCGCTGGGCGAGGCGGGCCAGCCGGGCGAGCACCTGGGCCGGGGGGTGACCGGGATTCGCGCGGTTTGCGCCCGACCCGCCCGACAGGACCTCGTGGGCGCGGCCGGCGTGGTCGATCTCGGCGGTCCACTCGCCGAAGTCGGCACCGTCGCGTGCGACGACCAGCGACCGGCTGCGCCAGCCGGCCGCGGCGTCGTCGGCGAACAGCACGCCGCGCCAGGCGCCAGGCAGGTGGGGTTGCAGGAGCACCGGGATGCATGGGTGCTCGGCGCGCAGCGACGCGACGGCTGCCAGCAGGGTGTCGGCGTCGTGGACGACCACCGCCGGCTCGATCGCTCCGCCGTCGGGGTTCGCGTGGCGGTCGCGGGACACGGCCGATGGGCGCACGACCAGCGGCCGGATGCCGTCGTGGGACGTGATGCGCCACACCTGGAGCGCGGTGGCGTGATCGTCGGTCGCCCACTCCGACGTCAGCACGACGCCGGCGGCGACCGGCAGTCCGGCCGCCCGAGCGCGGGCGAGGATGGCGGCCTTGCGACCGACCCGCGCCACGTCGTGCGCGGCTGGGTGGTCCAGCGCGATGACGGGGGCGGGCGTGCTCATGCCGACGACCGTGCACGCCAGTTCATGAGCCCGACTTGCGGTCGGCATGAGGGACGGCGAGCGAAGCGAAGCCGCCGACGAACTGGGCGCGCAGCGTGACAGCAGTTGGCAGGCTGCGCGCCCAGAACGGGGTTTGGCGGAGATCGCGCCCAGAACGTTGGCGGTCGTGCACGGCACGCGCGTTGACGCCAAGATGGGCGACACACGGGCGCCGAGCATGACAGGGGGGATGATGGCGAACGGACCGCTGGATGGGTTGCGAGTCGTCGAGTTGAGCGACGAGGTGGGGCGGTTCGCCGGCAAGATCCTCGCCGAGAGCGGCGCCAGCGTGGCCCGCATCGGCCGGTCGTTCCCCGGGCCGGCGATGCGCGACGCCGACGTCGCCGCCCGCGGCGGCCTGCTCGACTGGTGGTTCGAGGGCGGGAAGCGCTGGATCGACGCCGACCTGGGAACGGCCGCCGGGCAGGACACGTACCGGAGGCTGGTCGAGCGCGCTGATCTCGTGATCGACACCCAACCGCCGGGACGCCTGGCCGAGCTCGGCATCGACTATCGCGACGTCGTCGGGACCAACCCGGCGCTGGTCCAGGTCGCGCTGACTCCGTTCGGCCGCACCGGGCCGCATGCCGGATGGCACACGAGTGACCTCGTCAGCGGCGCCCTGAGCGGCGTGCTCAGCATCTCCGGCACACCCGAGCGCCCGGTCGGCGCATGGGGTCGTCAGAACCTCGGGTTCGGGTCGCTGATGGCGTGCATCTGCGGGCTCGCCGGGGTCCACGCGGCCCGCGAGACCGGCCGGGGAGCGTTCGTCGACCTCTCGCTGCACGAGGTGATGACGTCGTCGATCGAGAACCTGTTCTTCCAGTGGTGGTTCCCGGACCAGCTGCCGCTGCCGCAACGGGCGCTGCGGCAGGGGTCGCTGCACTGGCTCGGCGCCTACATCGTCGCCAACGCCAAGCACGGCGCGTGCAACATCGCCCCAGTCCCGCAGCCGGCGCCGCTGTTCGAGTGGATGGCCGAGGAGGGTGACGCGGAGGGGGCGCGGCTGGCCAAGATGACGCTCGAGGAGGCGCTCGCCGACATGCCTCGGGTGATGCACGCGATCAAGCAGTTCGCGCTGACCAAGGACTCCGGTGAGCTGTTCCACGAGGCCCAGCGGCGGCACATCGCGTTCGGTGAGGTGCAGACCGTGGCCCAGGTCGCTGAGAACCCGCAGTACGAGTTCCGCGGCACGTTCCGTCCAGTTGACGCCAAGCATGGGTTCGGCTCGGTACGGATGCCGGGGCCGTATGCCCGCTTCAACGGCACGCCGTCACCTGCCCAGCAGCCACCTCCGGCGTCGCCGGCGGACGTCGACGCGCTGCTCGCCGAGTGGGGCCAGGTCACGCCGGCCGCGCCGACGGCCGCGGAGCGCCGCCACGACGGCCCCTACGCCGCCGGCAAGCCGCTGGCCGGGCTGCGCATCGTCGACTTCACGTGGGTGCTCGCCGGGCCGTTCGCCAACCGCATCCTCGGCGACCTCGGCGCGGACATCCTCAAGTTCCAGACGGCTGAGCGGGCCACGCTCGTCAACTCACCCGACTTCCCGTACTTTTACATCTGGAACCGGTCGAAGCGGCTGCTGTCGTTGAACATGAAGCGGCCCGAGGCGCTCGACTGCATCCGCCGCATCGTCGAGCAGTCCGACGTGCTGATGGAGAACTTCTCGGCCGGCGTGCTCGCCCGCTGGGGCATCGGCTACGACGCCGTCAGGGAATGGAACCCGGACATCATCTACGTGACGATGAGCGGGCCTGGACACGACGGCCCGTGGTCGAACGTGATCACCTACGCCCCGACGATCCATGCGCTGTGCGGGCTGACGTACCTGTCGAACCCGCCGGATCGGCTCGACGTCGGGCCCGGTTTCTCGCTCAACGACCACGCGGCCGGGCTGACCTCGGCCGTCGCCGTGCTCTCGGCGGTCGAGGCCCGGCGCCGCACGGGCGAGGGTCAGCACATCGACATCGCGCAGATGGAGACGGGCACGTACCTCATCGGACCTGCCCTCCTCGACTACTTCGCCAACGGTCGTGAGGCGCACCCGATCGGCAATGCCGACCCGTTCGGTCAGTGGTGTCCGAACGAGGTGTACCGCTGCGGCGACCAGCACGAGCTGGCGGTCACGTGCCGTGACGACGACGACTGGGTGCGGCTGTGCGAGACGGTGTCGTGGCACGCCCACGAGCTGGCCGACGACCCCAGCCTGGCGACCACCGGCGGTCGAGTGACGCGGGCCGCGGACATCGACGAGCGACTGCGAGAGTGGTGCATGAACCGCACGGCAGCGGAGGCGGCGGCAGCCCTGCAGGCCAACGGCATCCCCGCCGGCGTGGTCCAGGACGCGGGCGACCTGATGGCCGACCCGCAGCTGGTCGGGCGCGACTTCTGGCGCAGCACCGACCATGCCGTGTTCGGGCCCCGCCCGTACGACCGCTTCCCGGCGCTGTGGAGCACGACCGACCTCCAGCCGTACCTGCTGTCGGGCTCGTACATCGGCGAGCACAACTTCGACGTGTACACCGAGATCGCCGGCATGGACCCCGACGAGATCGCAGAGGGCATGGGCAACAGCCTTTTCGAGTGACGGGTCGCTGATCGTCCCCCAATCTGGGCGGGAATCGTCTCAACCTGG
>JBIOUO010000410.1:0-8841 GCA_044867195.1 Ilumatobacteraceae bacterium | reverse complement strand
CGAGAGGTGCTGGCCGGTCTGCGTGAGAGCGATGACGCCGTCGCTCGCGGTGATGTCGTGCGTGGCGTCGACGCCGTGCGTGCACTTCGCTCCCATGGCCAGTGACCGATCGCTACGAACTCGTCGTCGCACGACCTGCCGCGCGGGCGCTCGCCGACGAACTTCCCGAAGCGGTCGCGGCGGCGGTCATCGACTTCATCACCGGAGTGTTGCTCGAGGATCCGCGGCGAGTCGGGCGTGAGCTGCGACGGGAACTCTCTGGTGTGTGGGCCGCGCGTCGAGGCACCTACCGCGTGCTGTACCGCATCGATGACACCCGCCACGAGGTGATCGTGGTCGGCGTCGATCGTCGACGCGACGTCTACCGGCCCTAGCGCGCACCTCATCCACCCGGAAGGTCCGATGACGGCCCGATCAGTCGGTGGACAGGCCGTGGTGGCGGCGCACCCACTTGTCGAGCGCCGAGAACAGCACAGCGTCGATGACGATCCCGATCGCCAGGATGACGATCATGATGGCGATCATCGCCGGGTAGTCGGAGACCTGGCGGTACTGCGTCAGCAGGAACCCGACAGAGAACACACCGAGCGTCACGAGCAGCTCGCCGGCCATCAAGCTGCGCCAGGCGAACGACCATCCCTGCTTGAGCCCGCCGACGAACGACGGCATCGACGCCGGCAGCACGACGTAGCGGAACGTCGCCCAGCGACCGGCGCCCATCGCCCGCCCCGCCCGGCGCAGGATCGGCGGGACGTGGTCGACGCCGCTGATGAGGCCGTTGGCGATCGACGGCGCGGCGCCGAGCACGACGACGAACGTGATCGCCCCCTCGGACAGCTTGAACAGCACGATGGCGAGCGGGAACCAGGCGATCGACGGCATCGTCTGCAGCCCGGTGATCATCGACCCGATGGCCGAGCGGGCGATCGTCGACGAGACGACGATCGCGCCGATGGCCAGCCCGATGACGAGCGCGATCCCGTAGCCGACGAGCGCTCGGCGCATCGTCACGACGATGGCGTCGAGGATCGTGCCGTCGGCGATCAGCTCGCCGAGACGCTTGAACACCGTCGGCGGCGACGGCAGCACGTACTCCTCACGCCAACCGGTCCACACGACGACCTGCCAGATCAGCAAGGCGAGGGCGATGGCGGCCAGCTTGGGCCACGTCAGCAGCCACAGCCGGCGACCGAGCCCGGGCCCGCGGGCTCGCGGGCGATCTGGCTCGACGACCGTGGCGCTGTCGTCCAGCGACGGCGGAGCAAGGGTCTCGAGGGGATCAACCGCGAGCATGGGCCAGCACCTCCTCACGAAGCGTGTCGGTGACCGCCGCTGCCAACGAGCTGACGGCGGGGGAGTCGATGCGCCGCGGCCGCTCGATCGGCACGTCGACGCTGGCGGTGATCCGCCCGGGGCGTGGCGACATGACGACGATGCGGTCGCCGAGACGTGCCGCCTCGCGCACGTTGTGGGTCACGAACAGCACTGTCGTGCGCCGAGTCCGGACGATCGCCTCGAGCTCCTCGTGCAGCGTGTCGCGCGTCATCGCGTCGAGCGCACCGAACGGCTCGTCCATCAGCAGCACGGCAGCGTCCTGGGCGAGGGCGCGGGCGAGCGCGCCGCGCTGGCGCATCCCTCCCGACAGCTGGTGCGGCCGCTTCTTGGCGAACCCGGCAAGGTGGACGGTCTCGATCAGCTCGGCCGCGCGACGGCGCCGCACGTCCTTCGGGACGCCGGCGAGGCGCATCGGTAGCTCGATGTTGGCCTGCACGGTGAGCCACGGGAACAGCGCCGCTTCCTGGAACATCAGCGCCGTCGTGCCGTAGACGCTGACCGTGCCCGACGTCGGCTCGTCGAGACCGGCGACGAGGTTGAGGATCGTCGACTTGCCGCAGCCCGAGGCGCCGATCAGGCACACGAACTCGCCCGCCTCGACGTCGAGGTCGACACCCGTGAGGGCCGTGACGCGTCGCTGCCCGGCGCCGAACTCCTTGCCGACCTTGCGCAGCGAGATCGCTGTCATTGACGCACCGCGCCCGTGCCGGTCGTCTCGGGCGTCGACGGGCTGTGCGCCCATGACCGCATCGCCGCTGCGCGGCGGCGCACCGTGACGATGGTCCGCTCGCTGTGCTCGCTCACAGCCCGCTCGCTTTCTGCTGGCCGCGGGCGGCGAGCACCTCGTTGAGCAGCGTCAGGTCGTAGATGCCGGGCTTGGTGAGGTCGACCGGGTCGAGCAGGCCAGCGGCGATCGCGTGGTCGGCCGAGGTCTGCAGCGACGAGGCGATCGGGTCGAGCGTGAACTCGAGGTTGTCCCATGCCCCGGCGATCGTCTCGTCGGCGAGGCGGCTCCCGGTGAGCTGCTCGATGCCGTCGTTGACCGCTTTCTGCGCCGTCGCCGGGTCGCCGCTGGCCTCGTCGATCGCCGCGCCGAGTCCTTCGATCAGATGCGTGACGACGTCGGGATGCGCCGCCAGGAAGTCGGTCGTCACGATCAGGTGGGTGGTGACGAACTGACCGCCGGGCCACACGTCGCGCTCGTTGACCAGCACATGGCCACCGCCCTCGTTGACGAGCCGGGTGGCCCACGGCTCGGGGACCCACGCCCCGTCGATGGCATCGGTCTGGAACGCCGTCAGCGTGTCGGAGTTCTCCTGCGGGGTGATGCGGACGTCGCCACCGCCGGCGGTGTCGGTCGCGTAGCCCTGCTCCTGGAGCCACGCCCGCAGGGCGACGTCTTGGGTGTTGCCCAGCGATGGCGTGGCGAGCGTCGTGCCGGCGAGATCGGCCGGCGCGTCGATCCCCTCGCGCACGACGAGCGCGGCGCCGCCTGACGTCGTGCCGGCGACGATCCGCAGCTGACCGTTCGACTTGGCATAGCCGTTGATCGCCGGGTTGGGGCCGATGAAGCTGGCATCGAGGGCGTCGGAGAAGAGCGCCTCGACCGCCTCGGTGCCGGAGTTGAACGTCGTCGTCTCCAGCGTCACGTTCGGGCCGAGGGCATCGGTGAACAGGCCGGAGTCGACGCCGATGATCGCCGGCGCGTGGGTGACGTTCGGGAAGTAGCCAAGGCGCAGCGTCGCCGGGTCGCCGGCGGCTGCGGTCGCGCTGACGTCGTCCGCGGCGGCTGCTGGCGCGGCGGATGTGGCCGCCGCGGCGTCATCGTCGTCGTCACCACCGCAGGCCGCGGCGACCAGCGCAAGCGCGGCGATGGCGGCGACCCCGACGCGCGCCCGGGCATTCCCGCCAAATCCGATCGACATAGTCGACTTTCTATCCGACCGGAGCCTCCGTCGCAACGGCGAGCGCCGATCGGGTCACAGCGCGATGTGGCTTGGCGTACGTCGTGGTCGCCTACCGACCGTGCCCGCGAACTGGGCGGGAATCGTTCCAGCTGGGCTTCTGGGCGGGAATCGTCTCGGATTCCGGGACGATTCCCGCCCAGATACGAGTCCGCCCAAAGATATCGCCCCGACGGCGTTGGCGACGGTGGTCGAGCGTCGGATCCGCGAGGTGCACCCGCCGAGCTGCTGGGCGGTGGCACCGTCGTCGCGGAGCGTCGCCATGACGTGCTCGGCGGTGCGGTCTGCCGCCCGCTCGGCGTCGTCGGCCGCCCCGACGCGAAGCCGGCTGGGACGCCCGGCGCGGTCCGCGGCAGGGTCAGATGCTGCCTGCGGCGATGCCCGTCGGCGGATCGCGATCCGTTCCACGCCTGGCTCCCTCTGGCGTCCCACGGAGAAATGTAGTCGTCAGTTGACGTCGACGAACGCGCCGTCGAGCAGGTCCTTGAACCGTTGCAGCTCCTCGGCGGGCGCGTCGATGGCGCGCAGCGGACCGCGATCGGCCAGGTGCTCGCGGGCGTACAGCCGGGCGACCAGCGAGCCGCGATCGGAGCCCAGCTCGTCGTGCTCCCAACCCGCCTGCTCGAGCAGGAGGCTCGCCGCGTAGACGTCGATCATGAACTGGGCGAGGGGGTAGAGGCGAGCCTCACCGGTCGTGCGATCGAGTCCGCGCCACGCCTCGATGGCCGCGGCGAGGTCGCCGATCCGCGCCGTGACGAGGTCGCGGGTGGCGGTGTCGATCGTCGGCGCCCGCCCGGCAGCCTGGCGGAGGCGATCGAGGAACGGCTGCGCGGCGGCGTCGCGCTCGATCGCCCGGCGCACGTCGAGGCACAGGATGTTGTCCGGGCCCTCCCACACCGTGTTCACCTGGGCGTCGCGCAGCAGCCGAGCAACCGGCCACTGCTCGATGTACCCGTTGCCGCCGTGGATCTCGATCGCGTCGCTGGCCGCGGTGATGCCGAGGCGCGCCGCGCGCAGCTTGATCAGCGGCGGGCCGAGCCGCAGCCGCGGGCCGAGGTAGCCGTCGAAGACCAGCGCCTGGGCCGCCTCGACTTCCACGATCAGCTCGGCGAGCTTGCGCTGCATCAGCGGGTGGTGGACCAGCTCGCTGCCGAACGCCTCCCGGGCACGGGCGTAGCACAGCGACTCGACCAGCGCCCGCCGGGCGCAACCGAGTCCCATCATCGCGATGCCGAGGCGGGCACCGTTGGTCAGCTCCATGATCCGGGCGATCCCGCCGCCTTCGGGCGCGCCGTCACTCGCCGGTTCGCGATCACCTCGCGGGGCGAGCAGGAATGCTTCGGCGTCGTCCAGCTCGACCTCGGCCGAGGCCACCGCCCGTGTGCCGAGCTTGTCCTTGAGGCGGCGGATGCGTACGCCGTTCGTCGTGCCGTCGAGACGCTCGCGCAGGACGAGGAACGGGGCGATGCCGCGGATCGAGTCCGGCCCGCCGAGCGGCTTGGCGAGGACCATGAACGCCGACCCGTTGGCGTTCGACGCGAACCACTTGAGACCCGTCAGCCGCCAGTGGTCGCCGTCGGGCGTGGCCGTCGTCTCAAGCGCGGCGAGGTCGGAACCACCGGTGCGCTCGGTCAGCATCTGCGCCGCCTCGCCGGCGTACTCGCCGGACGCGAACAGCTCGCGGACCCGGTCGCGCGCGGCGGGCGGGGCGAACTCGTCCGCGAGCCGCACGACCATGTCGCCGCCGGTGCCGAGGGCGCACATCATCCCGATCTCGGCCTGGTCGAGCAGGTACGCCCACGCCGCGTAGAGCGGGCGAGCGTCGACGCCCGCCTCGCGTGCCGCGGCGACGAACTCGGGTGACGTCACGTTGTGCTCGATGATGTCGCGGCGCGAGGCCTCGAACGTCGGCGGCATCGCCACGTGGCTGACGTCGCGGCCCCAGCGGTCGTACGTCTCGAGGCGCGGCGGGTTGCGGTCGGTCTCCTCGGCCCGCTCGGCGATCGGCCCGCCCATCAGCGCGCCGAGGCGCTGGAGGTGCGGCGTCGCCCAGGCCAGGCCGTCGCTGCCGAGGTGGCGGCGCATCACGCGCTGCAGCGAGGGGTCGGCCGTGTACCAGTTGCGGCCGACCGCCCCGAGGTAGCGCTCGGTGGCGTAGCGGCGGGCCTTCGCCTCGGTGCCGAACGGCAGATCGTCGAACGGTTCGTGCACGTAGCGCGCCATGTTCGGATCCTACGAGGGCGTGACGCGCCCTCACGTGGGTGGTGGCCCGCCTTCTGGGTGGCCACAGCCTCGGAGCTGAGACTGTGGCCACCCGGATGGTTCACCGAAGGTTCGAACGTCTCGGTCTCAGGACGTCGCCGGCCCGGTGGGGCCGTTCGGCAGGTCGAACGTGCGCCCGGCGATGGCGATGCCGTACTTGCCGACGGGCCCGCTGATCGGCAGGATCTCGTTGAACGCGACCTTGGTCACCGGCCCGGTGCCGCCGCACCCGACGATGAAGTAGTTCCAGTAGTCGGGCTGCTGGAAGTACACGACGTCCTCGGGGAGCAGCGCGACGCGGGTGTCGGCGTGCGGCTTGATGCCGCTGACGAAGATGGCCGGACCGGTCACCGTGCGCACCACCTCGATGCGGTTGAGGACCAGCGGCGTGGTGCACGTGGCCAGGGTCGGGGGGGCAGGGGCCGCGGCGGCGTCGGTGCCGGCGGCGCCGAGGAAGCCGATGGTGGCCAGCGCGGCGACCGCGAGGGATCGCTTGCTGTGATGCAGGAGGCGCATCAAACCGTCCTTTCGGATGCGAGGTAGCGACGGGATGCCGCCACCCGCCACATCCTGGGGATGCGCCGGCGCGGGCGCTTGGAGGCGACCTGGAGTTGGCCTGACGATCCTCGGGTTCACACGCCCCGCCCCGATCCGGGCCTCCCACGGAAGCTGGATTCAGGTCGAGTGACCGGCCGGGTCGATCAGCACGCCCGGGTTCATGATCCCGGTGGGATCGACGGCGTGCTTGGCGGCGCCCAGCGCGGCGGCGAACAGCTCCGGCCGCTGGTGGTCGTACTGCGGGCGGTGCATCCGGCCGACGGCGTGGTGGTGGGTGATCGTCCCGCCAGCGTCGAGCACGGCCTCGCTGGCGGCGGCCTTGATCTCCGCCCACTGCGCGACCTCGGAGCCGGGCGCACCCATCCCGAACCACGTGTAGTACGGCGCCGGGCCGTCGGTGTAGACGTGCGTGAAGCGGCACGACAGCTCGGCGGTCGCGCCGAACACCTCGTGCAGCGCCCGCCCGACCCGCTGGCGAACTTCGGCGTCGAATGCCGGCCAGCGGTCCCACGTGATCGCTGTTTCGAACGTGTCGGCGACGAGGCCGAGGCTGGTGTCGACGCCGGGATCGACGCCGATGAACGCGTCCCGCCACGCCCCGACGCTGCCCTCGCGACCGGTCGGGCGACCCTGCCCGTCGTCGACCTTGACGTCCTCGTCGGCGATCGAACCGCCCGCATCGCGGGCGATCTCGACGGCGCTGGAGATCATGTGGCGCTGCGACTGCTCGGCGGACTCGAAGCCGACGATCACCAACGTCTGGGTGCCGTCGAGTCCCGCCGCTCGTCCCGCCTCCACCGGGTCGAGGATACGGCAGTTCGCCGGCCACAGCTTGGCCTGCGCGATCCGGCGCACGGCGTCCGTGCCGGCCTCCCACGTCGGGAACACGATGCCGGCGGTGGCGCGGAACGTCGGTCGCCGCTGGATCCGCATCCACGCCTCGGTGATGATTCCGAGCATCCCCTCGCTGCCGATGACCAGCCGGTCGGGGCTCGGTCCGGCACCGGAGCCGGGTAGCCGGCGGCTCTCCCACCACCCTTGGGGGGTGAGCATCCGCACCGACTCGACGAAGTCGTCGATGTGGGTGTGGTTGGTGGCGTAGTGGCCACCGGAGCGGGTGGCGATCCAGCCGCCCAGCGTCGAGAAGCGGAAGCTCTGGGGGAAGTGGCGCAGCGTGAACCCGTGCGGCCGCAGCTGATCCTCGAGCGCGGGTCCGTACACGCCGGCCTGGATGCGGGCGGCGCGGGAGATCGGGTCGACCTCGAGGACGCGGTCGAAGCGATCCATGGTGACCGTCACGACGGCGTCGACCTCGGGCGGGTTGACGCCCCAGACCACCGACGAGCCGGCGCCGAACGGGACCACCGTGATCCCGGCCGTTGCGCACCAGTCGAGCATTGCCTGCAGGTCGGCATCGGTCCGCGGATGGGCGACGGCGTCGGTCGGGTTCGGGAACTGGAGGTTGAAGGCGGCGGTGCGGTCGGTGAGGTGGGCGCCGTGGGAGTGGAACGCCCGCTCCCACGTGTCCGTCGAGCACACGTCCGCCAGTGCGCTCGGCACGTCGACGCGCGGCGGGCGCAGCTCGGCGTCGGCCAGCCGGGGCACCGGACGGGGCGTGATCGAGACGCCGAAACGCTTCGACAGGTGCTCGGCGCGGCGGGCCCGATCGGCGTCGGTCGGCTCCTCGGACTCCAGTGACCAGGCCCAGAACGACCGTCGACTCGACACGCCCTGCGACACTACGTCGAGGGCCGCACCGGCTCGGCCAGCCGGCCGTATCGTGCCCTCATGAGAGAGCCGATAGAGCCGATAGAGCCGATGAAGCAGGCGTGGAACGAGGTCGCCGAGGGCTTCGCGTCGCTCGGCAGGAAGATCACCGACCGCTACCACGGCGAGCCACCCGAGCCGCAGGAATCGGAAGCCGGTGGCCATGAGCCCGAGCCGGCCGCCGCGCTGCGCGAGGCGTTCGACCGGCTGATCAACGCCGCCCTCGACCTCGGCGATCGCGCCGTCGCCGTCGTGCGCGACGACGAGATCAAGACCCAGGCGAAGCGGGCCGCCAACTCTCTCAACGAGGCCATCGGGGCGACGGTCGACATGATTGGCGACGAGATCAGCGGCCTGTTCCGCCGCCCGGTCAGCGAGCCAGCTCCGGCCCCGCCGGTCGAGGCGACGGCGAGCGACGCCGAACCGGCGCCGGAGGAGCCGTCAGAAGACCCGCCGCCCGCACCGTAAGCGTTTTCGTCCGGATCGTGGTCGCACGTGCGACCGGGATCCGGACCAAAACGCACGGACGGGGCATCATCGGTCGTGACTCCCGTAGCACTAGGGTGGCAGTGATGGCCACGGTGTCTCTCGACGGCGTCAACAAGGTCTACGACAACGGCTTCCAGGCCATCTTCGACCTCAGCCTGGACATCGCCGACCGCGAGTTCCTTGTCCTCGTTGGGCCGTCCGGTTGCGGGAAGTCGACCGCCCTGCGGATGGTCGCCGGCCTCGAGTCGATCACCAGTGGCGAGCTGCGCATCGGCGACCGGGTGGTCAACGAGGTCGAGCCCAAGGACCGCGACATCGCGATGGTGTTCCAGAACTACGCGCTGTACCCGCACATGACGGTGTTCGACAACATCGGGTTCGCGCTGAAGTTGGCCCGCGTCCCCAAGCCGGAGGTCGACAGCCGGGTGCGCAAGGCGGCGGCGATCCTCGAGCTGGAGCCGTACCT
>JBIOUO010000409.1:0-3247 GCA_044867195.1 Ilumatobacteraceae bacterium | reverse complement strand
CGAGGGCCTGCACACCGTGACGGTCGTCTACTGGAAGGCGATCGAGGGCGAGCGGTCCGCTCGTTCCTACACCTGGACATTCACCACGGTCTGATCCCGCCGCCGGCCGCCCTGGCACCACCGCGCGGGACCCCGGCGATAGCCTCGTGCGGCGCCGATGAACATCCCGACCCCACCCGTCACCCCACCCGTCACGACGTCACGACCGGCATGAGCACCGCCGGACCCTCCGAAGTGGCGCGGCGCGGCCTGGCGGGGCGTGTGCTTGGGGGGCGCTACCGCGTCGTGCGGATGGTCTCGGCGGGGGCGAGCACGCTCATCGCCGACGCTGACGACACCGAGCTCGGCCGTCCCGTCACGGTCAAGCTGGTGCGCCCGGAGATCGCCGAGTCCGACCCGTTCCGCCGCCGCTTCGCGGCGACCATGCGGGCGATGGCCAAGCTGTCGCACCCCAACATCGCGGCGGTCTACGACTGGGGCGAGGAGGAGGTCGGGCGACGGACCACGGTGTACGCGGTCGTCGAGCATCTCGCCGGGGGGAGCCTGCGCGATCTGTTCGACCGTGGTCGCCGCCTCGATCCGTCGCAGGCGCTGATGGTCGGCTTGGAGGCATGCCGCGGCCTGGACTTCGCCCACCGCAAGAGCCTCGTGCACGGCGAGATCACGCCGTCGAAGCTGGTGTTCGGCGACGACCGCCGGCTGCGCATCGTCGACTTCGGCCTGGCCCGCCTGCTCGGCGCGGCCGACTGGCAGGAGCCGTCGACGGTGCCGACGCACGTCGCCCGCTACTGCTCGCCCGAGCAGGCGCTGGGGCAGCCGATCGACGGCAAGTCGGACGTGTACTCGTTGGCCCTCGTGCTGGTCGAGGCCGTCAGCGGGAGCGTGCCGTTCGCCGCCCGCTCGACCGTCGCCACGCTGTCGGCACGGGTCGGGCGGCTGATGCCGGTCTCCGCCGACCTCGGTCCGCTGGCCGCCGTGCTCGAACGAGCCGGTCGGCCGGATCCGACCGACCGCTCGACGGCGTCCGAGCTCGGCCGCGCCCTCGTGCGCGCGGCCGAGAAGCTGCCCCGGCCGGCGCCGATCCCGCTCGTCGTCACGTCGCGCATCGACGACGACCCGAGCAGGCTGCGCCGACCGAACGACCCGACAGGAGGCGTCGAGCGCCCGCCTCCCGAGCCGGAACCGGCGCTGGTTCCGCCCGCCGAGCGGTCCGCGACACCCGAGCCAGTTGAGTCCGCGGCGGCCCCTCCGACCGAGGTGGCCGCCGTGGTGACGACGGTTGGCGCGCCCGAGACCGCGACCGAGGCGACCGCTGCGCTCGAGGCCGACATGGCCGACGCGACCGAGGCGACCAGTGCGCTCGAGGCCGACGCGGCCGACGCGACGGAAGCGACCGAGGCGACCGAGGCGGCCGAGGTGGCCGCCGCGCCACCGGCTCTGGAGGAGGCCGACGAGCTGGCGGAGCCGACCGTTCCTGCCACGCCGGAGGAGCACGCGGCCGCGGCGTCGATGGCCGAGGCCGCGGTTGCCGCCAGCGTGATCAGCCGGGGTGAGCACGGGCAGCCGGGCCTGCCCCCACCGCCACCGCCGGTCACCACCGCCTTGGCCTCGGCCGGCGCGGGTGGCGCATCACCGGCGCTCTACGACGGCGACGACGACCTCGTGCGTGACGAGCTTGCCGCCCTCGCCCAGCCACCGAGCGCCGTTCCAGCCCCCACCGCGCCGGACCCGCCGGTGCCGACCGACGTCATCGCCGTCACGACCGCGCCGCCCCTCCCCGCCGCCCCGGCGCCTCGCCGCCGCCGGCGCTGGCTGCCCTGGGTACTGGCGCTGGTCGTCCTCGGAGCCCTCGTCGGCCTCGGGTTCGTGGCCTACCTCCTGTTCAAGGTCCCGACCCACCCGGTGCCCGAGCTCGTTGGCCTCGACGAGGCAGCCGCACGGGCGCAGACCGCCGACTTCAACTGGGATCTCGAGATCGAGCATGCGCGCAGCGACGATCATCCGGACCCAGGCGAGATCATCCGCACCTCGCCGTCGGCCGGCGAGGAGCTGGCGGAGGACGAGCCGTTCCTGATCGTGGTCAGCGACGGCCCGGAGTTCCGCTCCCTGCCCGACGTCGCGGGGCTCCCGCTGGCCGAGGCCGACACCGAGCTCGCCGAGCTGCAACTGACGTCGCTGACGCCGATCGAGCAGCCCGACGAGAACGTCGCCGCCGGCTCGGTGATCTCGTGGTCGGTCCCCGCCGATCCGTCGCTCGGGGTCGGCGGGCAGGTGCTACCGGGAGCCGAGGTCCAGCTGGTCGTGTCAACGGGCCCTGCGCCGCGCACCGTCCCGACGGTCGTCGGCCTGACTGTCGAGCAGGCCACGGCCGCGCTGCAGGCGATCCAGCTCGGCGTCACCGTCGCCGAGCCGGTGTTCAGCGACGACATCGCGACCGGCAGCGTGGTGTCCTCCGACCCGCCGGAGGGAACCGGTGGGATCTCTCGCGGCTCGACGATCACGATCACGCCGTCGAAGGGTGTCGACCTCGTCACGATGCCCGACCTCACCGGCCAGACGCTGGCGCAGGCCCAGAGCACGCTCGCCGCCGCCGGGTTGCAGGTGGGTGCGCTGCTCGGCAACAGCCAGGGTCTGTTCGCCCAGGCGACGGTGCAGGGCCAGCCCGCCGCCGCCGGGTCGCAGTTCAAGCGCGGCTCGGCAGTAGACCTGGTGTTCCTCTGACGATGGCCCGGCCAACTGGGTGGCCGTGGTCTCATTCCGGCTTCTGCGTGCTGACAGTCTCGGAATCGAGACTGTGGCCACTCCGAATCCTCTACGGCTGCTGCTGTGCGGTTGAGGACAGTCGCTCGCTGCTGGCTAGGTTGCCCGGCTGAGTCGACGAAAGGACTGGAGCAATGGGAGCTCTCGACGGTCGTGTGGCGATCATCACCGGTGCCGGGCGGGGCCTTGGCCGTGAGCACGCGCTGCTGTTCGCCGCGGAGGGCGCCAAGGTCGTGATCAACGATCTCGGTGGCGCCAACGACGGGTCGGGCACCGACGCCACGCCTGCCGAGCAGGTGGTCGCCGAGATCACCGAGCGCGGCGGCGAGGCGATCGCCAACGCCGACGACATCTCCGACTGGGACGGCGCGCAGCAGCTCGTCAACGCCGCCCTCGACCGGTTCGGCGAGCTCGACATCCTCGTCAACAACGCCGGCATCCTGCGCGACCGCGTGCTCGTCAACATGAGCGAGGAGGAGTGGGACGC
>JBIOUO010000408.1:0-2303 GCA_044867195.1 Ilumatobacteraceae bacterium | reverse complement strand
CAGCCGAGGCGTACGACCTCGCCGGTGAGGCCGATCGGCTCGTCGTCACGGCGCCGACGAGGCACATCGGCGGCCGCGGGGACACGCTGAACGTGCCGGTGCTGACGGTGGCCATCTCGTCCCCGCTGGAGAACGTGCTACGAGTGCGAATCACGCACCACGGCGGCGGTCCGGAGCCGTTGCGATTCGCAATCGCCGAGGCGCCCGGCGCAGGCGACGTCGAGGTCGACAGCGAGGGTGGTTCGATCACCAGCGGCGATCTGCGGGCGCAGGTGCAGCGCGGCGCTCCCTGGCAGCTCGTGTTCGTCGGCGGTCAGACCGAGCTGACGTCGAGCGGCCATCGCTCGGTCGGCCTCGTCCACGTCGCAGCTGGCGCGCCGGTCGACCGCGGACCGGTCGACGTGCGGCGCGCCGGCGCCGCGACCTACGTCCTCGCCCAGCTCGAGCTCGGAGTCGGCGAGGTCGTGTACGGGCTCGGGGAGCGCTTCGGCCCGCTCGTCAAGAACGGCCAGACGGTCGACGTGTGGAACGCCGACGGCGGCACGTCGAGCGAGCAGGCGTACAAGAACGTCCCCTTCTACCTGACCAACCGGGGCTACGGCGTCCTCGTCAACGAGCCCGGTCATGTCTCGTTCGAAGTGGCATCGGAAGCGGTCGAGCGGGTCCAGTTCTCGGTCGCCGGCGAGTCGCTCGAGTACCTCGTCGTCTACGGCCCCGAGCCCAAGGCGATTCTCGAGCGCTACACCGCGCTCACCGGTCGTCCCACGGTCGTGCCGGCGTGGTCGTACGGGCTGTGGCTGTCGACCAGCTTCACCACCGACTACGACGAGCAGACCGTGACGTCGTTCCTCGACGCCATGGTGCAGCGCGACATCCCGCTGTCGGTGTTCCACTTCGACTGCTTCTGGATGCGCGAGCTGCAGTGGTGCGACTTCGAGTGGGACCGACGTGTGTTCCCCGACCCCGCTGGGATGCTCGAGCGCCTGCACGAGCGGGGACTGCACGTGTGCGTCTGGATCAACCCCTACATCGCCGAGCGCTCTCCGCTGTTCGCCGAGGCCAAGCAGGCCGGGTACCTGCTGCGCCGGGCCGATGGCGCCGTGAGCCAGACCGACCTGTGGCAGCCGGGGATGGGCTACGTCGACTTCACCAACCCGCAGGCGAAGCGGTGGTACCAGGACCAGCTGCGGCGGCTCGTCGACCAGGGCGTCGACTGCTTCAAGACCGACTTCGGCGAGCGCATCCCGACCGACGTCGTGTACCACGACGGTGCCGATCCCGAGCGGATGCACAACTACTACACGCTGCTCTACAACCAGGCGGTCTTCGAGGTCCTCGACGAGGCACGCGGGATGGGCGACGCCGTGCTGTTCGCCCGATCGGCGACGGTTGGCGGCCAGCGCCTTCCGGTGCACTGGGGCGGCGACTCGACGTCGACGTACGCCTCGATGGCCGAGACGCTGCGCGGCGGCCTGTCACTTGCCTCCAGCGGGTTCGCCTTCTGGAGCCACGACATCGGCGGCTTTGCCGGCACGCCCGACGCCGGGGTCTTCAAGCGCTGGACCCAGTTCGGACTGCTCAGCTCGCACAGCCGGCTGCACGGCGGCGGGTCCTACCGGGTGCCGTGGCTGATCGACGAAGAGGCCGTCGACGTCACGCGGGCGTTCACCAAGCTCAAGCTGCGGCTGATGCCGTACCTCTACGCCGCCGGCATCGAGGCGGCGCGCACCGGGACGCCGGTGATGCGCCCGATGCTGCTGGAGTTCCCGGCCGACCGGGCCGTCACGTACCTCGATCGGCAGTACATGCTCGGCCCTGACCTGCTCGTCGCTCCGGTCTTCGACGCCGGCGGCGAGGTCAGCTTCTACCTGCCGCCCGGTCGGTGGACCGACTACCTCACCGGCCGCCAGGTCGACGGTGGCGGCTGGCGCACCGAGCGCCACGGCTTCGACACGCTGCCACTGTACGTCCGGCCCGGCGCCGTGATCCCGACCAGCCGGCGCGACGACCGTCCCGACCACGACTACCTCGACGCGCTGGTCCTCCACGCCTTCCCCGCCGGCGACGGTGAGCGGTCGGTCATCGTGACCAACCCCGAGGGTGTCAGCGCCACGTTCGTGGTCACGGTGAGCGACCATGCCGTCCGGGCTCGAGGTCCTGCCGACCGCGACTGGCAGCTGCGCGTCGGCCACACCGACATCCTCGCCGCGGCGCGCGACGGGGTGGCCGAGCTGCCACGGTGACGTGGCCGTTGCGGGACGCCCGTGTGTCACCTTGTGGCCAGGGAGAGCTATCGAGCGGAG
>JBIOUO010000407.1:0-4814 GCA_044867195.1 Ilumatobacteraceae bacterium | reverse complement strand
CGCCACGACTCGGCCGGCTCGCCCCACACACTGCGTGTTCCGGCGGCGACGACCTCGTCGTCGGTCGGGCGGATGAACACCTCCGGTGACCACGTCATGCGGATCTCGTCGGCGTCCCTGCCGACGTCTGCGCAGTGCGCACGCAGCACGTCGCGCTTGTGCGCCCATTGCGCCGGGCTGCCGCCGAAGTTCGAGCAGTCGGCGTAGCGGGCGACGACGCGCAGCGTCAGCTGCTCGCCGCCGCCGCCGATCCAGATCGGGGGATGCGGCTGCTGCAGGGGCTTCGGATCGCAGTTCGCCCGCGACAGCTCGTAGTACTCGCCGCGATACGTGGTCTCCGGCTCGCGCCACAGCTGCTGGACGATCTCCACGGTCTCGCGGAGCATGCCGATGCGGTCCTTCGGCGGCGGGAACTCGTACCCGTACCCGCGGAACTCGTTCTCGTACCACCCGGCGCCGATGCCCCAGTCGAGTCGCCCACCGGAGATCACGTCGACGGTCGAGGTGATCTTCGCCAGCAGCGCCGGGTTGCGGTACCCGTTGCAGCCGACCATCTGCCCGAGGCGGATGGTCGAGGTCAGCTGGCTGATCGCGGTCACTGCCGTCCAGCACTCGAACACCGCCTCGTGGGCCGGGCGGGGGATGTTGTGGAAGTGGTCGTACACCCACACCGAGTCGTACCCGAGCTGCTCGGCGAGCTGGGCGATCTCGACCGCCTTGTCCCACTTGGCGGCGTCGCCGTCGATGGTCGCCAGCTCCATCTTCCAACCCTGCGGGACGAACGCCCCGAACACGATCCGATCGTCGTCCATGGACCTGCACGCTACGGGCACGCCGATGGCCGCCGCCGCCGGCTCGGCCATCCCCCGGCGCCGCCTGCCTCCGTCCTACTCTCGCGGCCGTGCGCCGCACCGCCATCGCTGGCCTCGCCGTCGTGGTCGCCGTGAGCGCGTGCGGCGACGACGGGCCGAGCGCCGGCGGTGCGCCGACGACACCGACGACCAGTGCGAGCGGCAATCCGGTCGCCACGTTCGAGGTCGCGGGCGGTGAGACGTACAGGATCGAGCTGGCCACGCCCGAGCTGGCCGACCACGCCCGGCGCCTGCTCGCCGGCGACCAGCTGTCGGCGATCCCGCTCGGCACGGTGGTACGCGACGACCCCGGCCCGAACGCGCCGTGGTCGTGGCACATCGACCCGGCGACGCTGGAGTTCGCCTTCGCCACGATCGAGGTGTGCGACGGCATCCCATCCGATGTCGAGAACGGCACGATCACGTCGGACCAGTACTGCCCCTGGTCCGCCAAAGTGGTCTCCGTGGACTGAGGACGGTTCGCCGCGGCGGCTCGCCGCGCTCGTAGCCTTCCCGGCGATGGCGCCGCCAACCAGCTGGGACCGCGACACGCTGCCGGAGGGCGACGAGAAGCGCGCCGCCATGCGCGACATGTTCGACGCCATCGCCCCGCGCTACGACCTCGTCAACCGGGTCATGACGTTCCGGCTCGACGTCCGCTGGCGGCGGCGGGCGGTGCGCGAGCTGGGCCTGGTTGCCGGCAGCCGGGTCCTCGACCTGGCGAGCGGCACCGGCGACCTCTGCGTCGACCTCGCGCGGGCCGGTCACCGGCCGATCTCGATCGACCTCAGCCTGGGCATGCTGCGAGCCGATCGCAGCGGGGCGCCGCGAGTCCAGGCCGACATCCTTCGCCTGCCCCTCCCCGATGCCGCGGTCGACGGTGTGACGTGCGGGTTCGCGCTGCGCAACCTCGTCGACCTAGGAGCGTTCTTCGCCGAGCTCGCCCGCGTGGTGCGCCCCGGCGGCCGCGTCGCGCTCCTCGACGTTGGCGTCCCCCACAACCGCTTCGTGCGCGCCGGCAACGGCATCTACTTCGGCAAGGTGGTGCCGCGCATCGGGGCCCTGCTGTCCGATGGTGCCGCCTACCGCTACCTCCCGCGCAGCGTCGCCTACCTGCCGCCGCCCGCCGAGCTGGTCGCCATGCTGCCGCGCGCCGGCTTCGCCGACGCGGCGCACCTCGACCTCAGCGGCGGGATCACCCAGCTCCTCACCGCCACCCGATGATGCGCGCCGTTACGACAGTCGCCGACCAGCAGGTCGCCGCGCTCGACCTCAGCGACGTCGCCCGCGACGACGGCTTCCTGTTCGCTCGCGACGGCGTCGGTCTCGCCGGCCGCGGGGTCGCCGCTCGCGTCCCGGCCGGCGACGCCCCGGCGCTGCTGGCGGCGATCGACCACGACGACCGCAGCGGCGCCAGCGGCGGTCCGGTCGCCATCGGCTGGGTGCCCTACGACCCGGCCGGCGCCGGCGAGATGGTCGTCCCGGCGATGACGCTGCGCGTGCTCCCGGACGGCCGGCGCCTGCTGACGGCGATCGAGGGCGCGGCCGAGGAGCTTGCCGCGCCGCAACCGCCGCCGACGACGGCGGCCGCATATCGCATCGACCCGGTGACGCCCGTCGACTACTACCTCGCCGCGGTCACCGCCGCCCGCGATGCGGTCCGCTCGGCCGACATCACGAAGGCGGTGATCGCCCGCGAGATCGCCGTCACGTGCGACCGCCCGATCGACCGTCACGGCGTACTGCGCCGCCTCCAGGCGTCGTTCGGCTCCAGCTACCGCTACGCCATCGACGGGCTGATCGGCGCCTCGCCGGAGCTGCTCGTCGAGGTCGACGGGGTCGACGTGCGGGCCCACCCGCTGGCCGGGACCGCGCCGCGCACCGGCGATGCCACGCTCGACGCAGAAATCGCCGCCGCCCTCGTCGACAGCACGAAGAACCAGGTCGAGCACCGCGTGGTGATCGACGTCGTCCACGACACGCTGCTGCCGTGGTGCAGCTTCCTCGACTGGGAGCCGGACCCGTCGATCGTGGTCGTCGCCAACGTCCAGCACCTCGGCACGCGGATCGAGGGCGTTCTGTCGTCGCCGCCGCCGCATGTGCTCGAGCTCGTCCGGGCGCTGTCGCCGACCCCGGCCGTCGGGGGCCATCCACGCGAGGAGGCGATGGCGCTGATCGCCGCCGTCGAGGGGGTCGACCGCGGCCGTTACGCCGGCGCTGTCGGGTGGTTCGACGCGACGGGGAACGGGACGTGGGCCGTCACGCTGCGCTGCGCCGAGCTGTCGCCGGACCGCATGTGCGCCCGCCTCATCGCCGGCGGCGGCATCGTGGCCGACAGCGACCCGCTGGCCGAGCTGGCCGAGACACAGGCCAAGTTCCAGGCGATGCTCTCGGCGCTGATCCGCCCGTAGATGCCTCGGCCGACGGCCATCTGGGCGCGATCTCTGCCACATCGCCTTCTGGGCGCGATCCCTGCCAACTGTTGTCGGGATTCGCGCCCAGTTCGAGGACTGGAGGCCGGTTGCGGCAGATCGAACCTCAATCGAGGGCTGCGGCGACCGCCGCGTTGAGCGCGTGGTGGGCGGCCACATTGGCGGCCCGGTCGGTCGCCACGCGGGTGACCGACGGGCCCGGCGTGGTGATCCGGGCGACGAGCTCGGCGGCGTGCACGACCGTCGACGCGTCGAGACCTTGCGCGGCGGCGAGGGCCACGATGTCGGTCCCGTGGGGCGTGGCGAACAGCTGCTCGAAGCGCTCGGCGGGCAGCAGCGCGGCCTGCGGGAGGAACGAGAAGATCCCACCGCCGTCGTTGTCGACCACGACGATCCGCAGGTCCGCATCGCGCCGCGCGAGCGCGGTGAGCGCACCGGCGTCATGGACGAACGCGATGTCGCCCACGAGGGCGACCGTCGGCGTGCCATCGAGGGCCACTCCGAGGGCGGTCGAGAGCACGCCGTCGATGCCGTTGGCGCCGCGGTTGGCGTGCGCCCGAGCAGGGCGGCCGCCGAACCACTCCAGGTCGCGCATCGGCATCGAGGCGGCGACGACGAGCTCGGCGTCAGCGGGCAGGTGGCGGGCCACGAGGCGGGCCACGCCCGGCTCGCCGAGCGGGGCCTCCGGCCCGAGCTCGCGCTCGATGGCCGCCTCGGCCCGGCGGTCGGCGTCAACCCACCGCTGGCGCCAGGCCGGATCGCCGGCGCGGGCGAGCGCCCGGCGTAGCGGGGCCAGTGTCGCCGGCGGCAACGTCGCGGCGACCGAGTGGTCGGGGTCGACGACGCCCGGTCCGCCGACCTGCACGACCGGTGCGCCCGACGTGACGACCCAGCTGGCGAGGACCTTCGACGTCGCCGGCCGGCCGACCCGGATGACCACGTCGGGATGCTCGGCGGCAAAGGGTTGATGGCGCAGGAGGGCGTCGAACGACGTCACGGCGCCGGCGATCGACCGGGCGCCGGACACCGGATCGGCGAGCAGCGGCCAGCCGGTCGCCTCGACCAGCTCGGCCAGCGGAGCGAGCCAGCGGCGGGCGCCGTCACCGGCGAGGACGAGTCCCCGTGGGCGGCGCAGGAGGTCGACGACCGGGCCCGGCGGAGACATCGGCGCCGGGTGCAGCCCGCCGACGGCAACGCGCCGGCGCGGCGGCAGAGGCCCGGGCGTACCGACCAGCGGCTCCCGGAACGGCAGGTTGAGGTGGACCGGGCCGCTCGCCGCTGCCTCATGCGCACGGGCGGCGAGCGACTGCCAGACCGGCGCGTCGCCGGCGACGGGCACGCCGGGATCGTGGAACCATCTCACCGCCCGTCCGTACAGGTGCGTCTGGTCGATCGCCTGCGGGGCGCCGACGTCGCGCAGCTCGGGCGGCCGATCCGCCGTGAGCACGAGCATCGGCACCTCGGACCTGCCGGCCTCGACGATCGCCGGCAGGAAGTTCGCGGCTGCAGTGCCGCTCGTGCACAGCAGGAC
>JBIOUO010000406.1:0-3318 GCA_044867195.1 Ilumatobacteraceae bacterium | reverse complement strand
AGCTGCACACCGAGCTGCAAACCGGCGAGGACCCCGTGCTCGGCGAGATCTACGTCATCGGCGTCGACCCCGACTTCCAGGGGTTGGGGCTCGGGACGCAGCTCACGCTGGCCGGGCTGGCGTCGATCGCCGACCGCGGCGTGCGCACCGGGATGCTCTACGTCGAGGGCGACAACCAGGTGGCGGTGACGATGTACGAGCACCTCGGCTTCACCGTCCACCGCACCGACCGCGCCTACACGCGCGGCGTCGCGGCAAAGCGATGAGCACCGACCGGCCGTCGCGCTACGGCGTCGATCGTGACGAGCTCACAACGATGCTCGCCGGGCAACCGCGTTACCGCGTCGAGCAGGTGTGGCGGGGGCTGTACCAGCAGCTCGCCGCGCCGGCGGAGATGACGACGCTTCCCCGCCAACTGCGCCAGGATCTCGAGGCGCTGCTCCCAGCTGCGCTCGAGCCGGTCGCCGAGTCGATCAGCGATCGCGGTGACACCGTCAAGTTCCTGTGGGCCCTCGACGGCGGCAGCCGGATCGAGACCGTGCTGATGCTGTACCCGCAACGGGCAACGGTCTGCGTCTCGAGCCAGGCCGGGTGTGCGATGGGGTGCGGCTTCTGTGCCACCGGGCAGGCCGGCTTCCGCCGCCACCTCTCGGCCGGCGAGATCGTCGAGCAGGTGGTGCGCGCCACCCGGCGCGCCCGCGACGGTGGCCGGCGGGTCAGCAACGTCGTGTTCATGGGCATGGGCGAGCCGCTCGCCAACGAGCAGGCGGTCTGGGCCGCGGTCGAGCGGCTGCACGACGACCTCGGGCTGTCTGCACGGCATGTCACGATCTCGACGGTGGGCATCGTGCCGGGCATCCGGCGCCTCGCCGAACGACCGTTGCCGGTGACACTGGCGGTCAGCCTGCACGCCGCCAACGACGCCCTGCGCGACGAGCTGGTGCCGATCAACCGTCGCTACGGCCTCGACGCGCTGGTGGCCGCATGCGAGGAGGTCCTCGCCCGCCATGGTCGGCGCCTGAGCTTCGAGTGGGCACTGATCGACGGTGTCAACGACCGCCCGTCCGACGCCGCCGAGCTGGCCGAGCTCTGCCGCCGGCTGCGCCCGATGGCCCACGTCAACCTGATCCCGCTCAACCCCACGCCGGGCTGGCCGACGCGCGGCACACCGCCGGACCGGGTGGTCGTGTTCCGCGACCTGCTCCGGTCACACGGCGTCGGGGCGACGGTCCGGCGCAACCGCGGCACGGACATCGACGCGGCGTGCGGTCAGCTGGCGGCGGCACAACCAATCGCACCACCAGGCGGACAGGCATCCCCGGGCGGGGGGTTCGGGGGGCAGAGGCCTTGCGCCGGAGCCGCCCGCCGTTGACCGATCCGGCTTGGCCGGTCGGTCAGCAGCATGCTGGGTGCGGCCGCAGGCCGCTCCGTCGACTCGGGCGGAAGGTTCTGCCTTCCGCCCGCAACCGCTAACAACCGGCGTCGCGGACCCAGGGGTACGGGTTGACCGCCGCGCCGCCGCCGGGGTGGACCTCGAAGTGCAGGTGCGGCGTGCCGCGGGCGTTGCCGGTGTCGCCGACATAGCCGATCACGTCGCCCTGCGACACGCCCCGGCTCGAGCCCTCCCAGTGGTCCATGTGGGCGTAGTAGTAGCGATTGCCGTCGCTGCCGCCGAGCCACGCGGCGTTGCCGCCGAGGCTGTTGGTCTTGAACTCGACCGAGCCCGACACCACGGCGTAGATCGGCGTGCCCCGGCTCGCCAGCATGTCGACGCCCTGGTGAGTCCGGCCGCCGGAGCGGGCCGCGCCCCACGTGTCGCTGTACGCGGACCCGTTCACCGGGCACAGGATCGCCGAGCGCGGGGCGGGCGGCGGGGCGAGCGCGGCCGCCACCTCGGCGGCCGGCTCCGGTTCCGGCGCGGCGGGCAGTGCTCCCGAGGATCCGTTCTGCGGCGCGGCCAGCGCGGCGACGGCCTGCCCGCCGGCCGATGCTGATCCCTCGGCCGCCTGCGCTGCTTGGGCGGCGAGGGCGGCGGCCGCCGTGTCCGCGTCCGCCTGCGCCTGGCGGGCCGCCTCTTCCTGCGCCTGCTGCGCAGCTACCGCCGCGGCAGCCGCGGCTGCCTCGCGCTCACGCTGCTCCTGCGCCTCGCGCTGGCGCCGCTCCTCCGCCTGTTGCGCCTCTAGCGCCTTGCGGATCCGCTCGTCCTCGAGGCGCTTGGCTTCGACCTGCTGGAGGTGGACGACCTCGGCCTCGGCGGCCGCCTGCAGGTGCTTGAACTGCTCCTGCTTGTCGGCCAGCTCGGCCTGCGTGTCGGCGACCTCGCGCTGATTGTCCTCCAGCTCGTCGCGCGCCTGGTCGTAGTCGTCCATCGCGTCTGCCGACGACTCGGTGACGACGTTGACGAGGACATCGGCCTGCAGCTGCTCGGCCGGCTGGCGGTACCCCGTCAGCAGCGGGATCCCCGACGTGCCGCTGGCGACGAAGCGGTTCACCGCCACCTGCTCGACGGTCGTGCGCAACGTCTCGACTTCGTCCTCCAGTTGAGCTTGCTGGGCGGCGAGCGCGGCGGCCCGCTCTTCGAGGTCCTCGAGCTCGAACTGCGCCTTGGAGTACTCCGCCGCAGCCTGGTTGGCGCGATCGCGGGCCGCTTGGATCTCCCGCGCCGCTTGCTGGGCCGCATCGTCGCTGGAGTCGGCACGCGCCGGCGAGACGAGGGCGACGGAGGCCGTGAGCAGGGTCGCTGCGACCACCGTGACGACGGCAGACGCCCGACCGCGGATCACGGGCGGGACCCTAGCGCGCATTGCAGTTGGATGACGATCAGGCGTCGTTCCGTGGTCGGCGCCGGCTCGGTACCACCCTGGTCCGCCATGGGCGTCGACGGCTCCTCCCCGCCCGGCGCGGCGCTCACCCTCCACCTCGACCACATCGTCATGCGGCGCGGCTCGACGCTCATCCTCGACGACGTGTCCTTCGCGGTCCGCCGCGGCGAGCGCTGGCTGGTGCTCGGCGCCAACGGCAGCGGCAAGACGTCGCTGCTGCGCATCGCCGCGCTCTACGAGCACCCGACCTCGGGGACGGTGGACGTCCTCGGAGAGCGGCTCGGGCGGACCGACGTCCGCGTCCTGCGCCGACGCGTCGGGTACGCGTCGGCGGCCCTCGCCGACCAGCTGCGCCCCACGCTGCGCGCGCTCGACGTCGTTCGCACCGCTCGCTATGCCGCGCTCGAGCCGTGGTGGCACCGCTACACGCCCGACGACGACGAGCGGGCGCAGCACTGCCTCGACCGGATGGGCGTCGGCCGCTTCGCCGACCGGC
>JBIOUO010000405.1:0-2053 GCA_044867195.1 Ilumatobacteraceae bacterium | reverse complement strand
CGCTGGCCGCGGTGATCGCCGGTTCGTCCGGCAGCGTCGGCCCGATCCTGGTCGCCTCGGCCGTCGAGGCACTGGCGTACGTCGCGCTGTTCATCGCCGTCGGTTGCCTCACGCGGCGCACCGCCGTGTGGTCGCTGGCCATCGTGTTCCTCGTCGAGCGGCTGCTCGGCGCAGCGCTGACCGGCATCGCCCAGCTGTCACCGACGTGGGAGTCGCGGGCCATCTTCGTCGGGCTGATCGACGACCCGCCGCGACGGCTCGTGCGCGAGGGCATCCCCGAGGGTGGCGGCGCCGTCGTGCGGTTGCTGATCGTGTCGGCCGTGGCGCTGGCTGTGGCGGTATGGCGGATGCGCCATCTCCGCCTCACCGGCGCCGCGGACTGAGAGCGCTTCCGCCGATTGGGGCCTCCGGCCAACCCCCAAGTGGGGCGAAATGGGGCTTGTCGGCGATTCTGCCGCCGTTAGATTCGACAAGTGCCGCCTTCGCCGTATGACAACGTCGCTCAGGTGTACCAGCAGCTCTGCGACAGCTATCGAGCGGTCGACGAGATCCGGATGAAGCTGCTCGGGCTACTGCCCGTCGCCACCGGCGCTGGCGTGCTGGTTCTCAGCGACGGCGGTCGGTCGGCGCCAGCAGCGTCCGTGGCCGCCGGGATCGGCGTATTCGGCGTTCTTGTCACCCTCGGACTGCTCTCCTATGAACTGCATGGGATCAAGAAGTGCGCTGCTCTGATCGATGCCGGAAGGCTCATCGAGTGTCGACTTCAACTCTACGGCCAGTTCCGCCGCCGTCCCCAGCAAGTTGGGGGCTTCATCGACGAGCCGTTCGCCGCCAGCATCATCTATCCGGCCAGCCTTGCGGCCTGGACGTTCTTCGCTCTGCTCGGCGCACCTCGGTGGGTAGCCTTCGTCGCTGCGTCGGCCTGCTTCTTCGGATTCGCAGGTGGATGCCATTGGCTCATTCGGCACATGGAGAGCGACTTCCGTACGCGACGCCAGTACGTGAAAGAGCCACTGCGAAACCGATACCGCCGGGCGGACATCGATCGGCGCCCGTTGCCGTCGGATGCGTTCGCGCCCGATGAGCGCCCTCCGTGGCTCACTCCGCCCGTGTAGACCACGAGGGGTCCCGCACGTTGAGGCGAGGGAATGACCTGAGCTTCAGCCTCAGCCTTCGGGGGTGACGGTGAAGATGCTGCCGGCGTCGGCGTCGACGAGTACGTACAGCTTGCCGTCAGGGCCCTCCACCGCGACGCGCAGCCGGCCGCGGTCGGTCACGATCGCTCGACCGGAATCGTCGACACCGTCGGAGATGTCCACCAGGCGCAGCTGGTGGTCCTTGAGCACCGCCATCGCCAGCTCGCCGACACTGTCGGCCCAGCGCGTGTTGGTGAGGAACGTGCCGCCGGACGGGGCGATCGTCGGGCAGCCCGAGCTCCACACCGGCTGCATCGCACCCGGGAACTTGGCCCCATCCGTCATCGGCACGTCCTCGTTGTAGAAGCCGGGGCGGCCGGGCGCGACCGGATCCCAGCCACCATTGCCTCCGTTGACGAGCGGCGTGATCTCGTCGTCACAGCCCGGGCCGTGCTCGACGATGTAGGGGCGTCCGTCACCAGGACGGAACCCGATGCCCTGCGGGTTGCGCAGGCCGTAGGCGTAGATCCGCGGGTCGAACCCCGGCGGTGGGCTGTTGCCGGCCGACGGCGCCCCGTCGGTGGTGATCCGCAGCACCTTGCCCCCGAGCGACGACCCGCTCTGCGGGTTCCCGGGTGACGCCGCGTCGCCCGTGGTGATCCACAGCTGGCCGTCGGGGCCGAACCTCGTCCGGCACCCCGCGTGGCGCCCGCTCGTGCGCGGCATGCCCGTGACCAGTGGCGTCTCCTGCTCGAGCCGTGCCCAGTCGCCGGAAACCGTCCAGCGCACGACTCGCACGTCAGTCGCGGTCATGTAGCAGGTGTAGATGCGCCTGTTGCTGTCGAATGCCGGGTCGACGGCGAGGCCCATCAACCCGCCCTCGCTCACGGCCTGGACGCCGGTGAGCCCGCTCAGCG
>JBIOUO010000404.1:0-15285 GCA_044867195.1 Ilumatobacteraceae bacterium | reverse complement strand
GGCCACGGCGCGACGTGCACGGTGAGCGGCAGCGGCTCGCCGGTCGGAAGGACGGTGGGTTCGAGGGACATGGGACCTCCCGGGCGCGGGATTGGTCGGGTCGGGGGAGATGTCGGCACCTGTCGTGGGTGTTGCGAGATCCGTGAAAGGGAAATCGATCTCGTCGGCGAGACTTGGCAGCGAGGAGGAGCGATGGACCTGGACGACCAGATCGAGCGCGTGGGGACGTGGATCGACCACGCCGAGCGGGTCACCGTCCTCACCGGCGCCGGCATCTCGACCGACTCGGGGATCCCGGACTTCCGGGGCCCGAACGGGGTGTGGACGAGGAACCCGGCCGCGGAGAAGATGGCGACGATCCAGCACTACCTCGCCGACCCCGCCGTCCGCCGCCAAGCGTGGCGCACCCGGGCGGCGAACCCGGCGTTCGAGGCGGAGCCGAACACCGGCCACCTCGCGGTCGTCGAGCTCGCTCGCCGGGGCAAGCTGCACGCCGTCGTCACCCAGAACGTCGATGGCCTCCACCAGCGGGCCGGGATCGCGGAGGAGCTCGTCGTCGAGGTCCACGGCACGATGTGGTGGACGCGCTGCTGGGAGTGCCAGGACCGCCGGCCGATGGCCGAGACGCTCGCCCGTGTGCGCACCGGCGAGGAGGACCCACCGTGCGAGGTGTGCGGTGGGATCCTCAAGAGCGACACGATCTCGTTCGGCCAGGCGCTGGTACCGGAGGTGATCGACAAGGCGATGGCCGTCAGCGACGAGTGCGACCTGCTGCTCGCGGTCGGCTCGACGCTGGCCGTGTACCCGGCCGCCTACTGCGTCCCGCGGGCGAAGTCGGCAGGCGCCAGGGTGGCGATCGTCAACGGCAGCGCGACGGAGATGGACCAGCTCGCCGACGCCGTGCTCCAGGGCCCGATCGGGACGATCCTGCCGCGTTTGGTGGGCCTTGCTCGCTGAGGTGAGGGCGCCGGAGTGTTTGCTGCGGGAAGGCCCCGCAGCAGACACTCCGGCGCGGCAGATACTCGGATGGGCAATACCCGACCGGACCGGTAGGCTTTTCGGTATGGCCACGTTCCGTGATCTGCTGAAGGCCGCCAAGTCGGAGATCACCGAGGTCGACACCGCCGGAGCGGCCGAGCGCATCGCCGCCGGCGCTCGCGTGCTCGACGTCCGCGAGCCCGACGAGTACGACGCCGGTGCGCTGCCGGACGCGGTGCACATCCCGCGGGGGCACCTCGAGTCGCAGGTCGAGTCCAAGCTCACCGACAAGGAGACGCCGGTCGTCGTCTACTGCGCCAGCGGCGTCCGCTCGGTGTTCGCCGCCCGCACGATGCAGGAGCTCGGCTACGCCGACGTCGTCTCGCTGGCCGGCGGATTCGGGCGGTGGAAGGACGAGGGTCGGCCGTGGCAGCAGCCGGTCGTCCTGACACCCGACCAGCGCAACCGCTACATGCGCCACCTGCTGCTGCCCGAGGTCGGCACCGAGGGCCAGGCGAAGCTGCTCGGCTCGAAGGTCCTCCTGCTCGGTGCCGGCGGGCTCGGCTCGCCCGCCGCGCTGTACCTCGCCGCGGCCGGTGTCGGCACGCTGGGCATCGTCGACATGGACGAGGTCGACGAGTCGAACCTGCAGCGCCAGATCCTGCACAACCTCGACCGGGTGGGCGACCGCAAGGTCGACTCGGCGAAGAAGACGCTTGTCGCGCTCAACCCCGACGTCGACGTCGTCACCTACGACACCCGCCTGTCTGCCGACAACATCCTCGACATCATCGAGGGCTACGACGTGATCGTCGACGGGGCCGACAACTTCCCGTCCCGCTACCTGCTCAACGACGCCAGCGTCAAGCTCGGCATCCCCGTCGTCCACGGCTCGATCTTCCGCTTCGAGGGCATGGTCAGCGTGTTCCACCCGCTGCAGGGCCCGACCTACCGCGACATGGTTCCCGAGCCCCCACCGGCCGAGCTGGCGCCGAGCTGCGCCGAGGCGGGCGTGCTCGGCGTGCTGCCGGGCATCGTCGGATCGATCCAGGCACTGGAGGCGATCAAGCTGCTGCTCGGCCTCGGCGAGCCGCTGATCGGGCGGATCCTGACGATCGACACGACCGACATGACGTTCCGCACGTTCAAGCTGCAACCGGACCCGACCAACGTCGTGACCCACGCCAACCGGGATCGGATCCAGGTCCGCGAGCTCGACGGCCTCTGCGCCCCCTGGCTCGACGACCACTGAAACGGGTAGGCGCGCGGGGATGACCGATCCCACCGTACTGCCACCCATCGTTCCGGATCCCGACCTCCCAGATCCGGTCGTCCCGAATCCCGACCAGCCGGGGCCGACGCAGCCGTCGCCGATCGTGCCGCCGAACCCCGACCTACCGGAGCCGCCGATCCCTGAGCCGCTGCCGGCGCAGTGATTCGTAGACGGCCCGACGGGTTGGCGGATCACCAGGGCGACGGCGCGCGCCCGGTCTGGATGTCCACCAGCTCTGCCCGCAGCAATGCCGTGCGCGGGCTGCAGCCCGGCGTGCCGACGGTCATCATGGCCCCGTCCGCGACGAGTGTCCCGACGGACGCGACCACCGCCGCGGTTCCGGTCAGGGCGAGCTCGGCGCCGGGTCGGGTGATCCACGCCGCGCACTCCTCGACCGTCACCTCACGCTCCTCGACGTGCCACCCAAGCGACCTGGCCACCCACAGCAGGGAGTCGCGTGTGACGCCGTGAAGGTAGGCGTCGGTGAGTGCCGGGGTGAGGACCTGATCACCGTCGAGCAGCATCACGTTGGACGCACCAGTCTCCTGCACCACACCGCCCGGGGCGAACAGCACCTGGTCGGCGTCCCAGCGTTGGCGGGCGTCCATGATCGGTGCCAGCGCCATCGCGTAGTTGGCACCCGTCTTGACGACACCGAACTGTGGGGTCGTGCGGGGCGTGACCGTTTCGACGGCGACGGTCAGCGGCCGGGGCGGCAGGTAGTCGCCGACCGGGCAGGCGAGGATGTACAGCATCGCCGAGGCGCTCGGGGATGCCGCGGCGCCGATCGTGACGTCGGTGCCGAGCAGGGTCGGACGCAGATACAGCGCACCCGGTGGCTCGGGGGTCAGCCCGGCCGCGGCCTCGACCGTGATGTCAACGAGCGCGCTGACCAGCTCGGCGGGCGGGACGGGGAGCCAGAGCCGGCGGGCGCTCTGGCGCATGCGGGCCACGTGGGCGTCGGCGCGGAACGGGCGCACACTCCCGTCGGGCTGGCGGTGTGCCTTCAGCCCTTCGAAGCACGAGCTGCCGTAGTGCAGGGCGTGCGTCCCGGGGTGCAGCGCGAGGGCGTCGATCGCCACAACCTCGGGCGGCGACCAAGCCTCGCCGTCGAAGCGGGCCAGGGCCATCGTCGGCGCGAGCACGGATCCGAACGGCGGAGTCACGGCGCGAGTTTGCGCCAGACAGCCCGCACGTCGGTAGTGCCGCGAGTACCAGGATCGCCAGCGGCGATACTGGCGCCATGCCCCATGAGTCGCGCATGGTCTTCCTCGGCTTCGGCAAGTTCGCCCGAGCCGACAAGATCTACGCCCTCGAGCCGCTGCGCGGCGACGAGCGTGGCGACGGGCGGCGGACAAGGGTGTGGGTCGAGGGCATGACCTCGCCGATCGTGGCCTCGCGCACGGAGCGGACGATCCTCCACGAGATGGGTGACGACGCTGCCGCCAACGCGCCGATCATGGCCGAAGCGCTCGACCTCGCCGAGCGCCTGGCTGCGGCGGCCGACGCAGGGCGCGTCGACCTCGGCGACCTCGGCCGGCGGGCCCGCCGGCTGCTGGCATCGACCACGTCACAGTCCGACGAGCGTGAGTGATGGCCGACGACGAGAGCGAAGCCACCATGCCGCCCGGGCAGGTGCCGTTCCCGCCCGGCGTGCACACTGCCGACGAGCCACGGATGCTGTCGGACATGTTGGAGTGGTACCGGGAGGCCGTGCTGCGCAAGGTCGACGGCGTTTCCCAGGCCACCGCGACGGCCGCCGTGGTGCCGTCCGCCACCACGATCGCCGGCCTGGTGAAGCACCTCGCCGCCGTGGAGGACGCCTGGTTCGCCACTCGCTTCGCCGGGGAACCCGATCCGGAGCCGTGGGCGTCGGCCCCGTGGGACGACGATCCGGACTGGGAGTTCCACAGTGCTACGGGCGAGCCGATCGGCTCGGTCGTCACGCTGTACGAGCAGGCGTGCGACCGTTCACGCCGAGCCGCAGCCGGCCATGGCCTCGACGATCGCGCTGTCAACTACACCACCCGCGAGTTCACACTGCGCTTTGCGTATCTCCACCTGATCGAGGAGACCGCCCGCCACCTCGGGCACCTCGACATCCTGCGCGAGCTGCTCGACGGTACGACCGGCGAGTGACGACTGTGAGTCCGACGTGGTGGACTCCGGCGCAGGCGCCCGGCGACGCCCATTGAGTCGCGGTCAGGCCGCGCGCTGGACGGTCACCAGGTGGTGATCGAGGGCGATCGCCCACCCGCTGTCGTCGGCCGCGATCGGCCATGACCATCCGGCCCGGCGATCGACGTGGCTCACGCGGTGCAGGCAGCCGCCGTACTCGACGACGTCGCCCGGCTGGATCTCGTCGGCGTGGATCTCGACCATCGTCCTCATCCCCTCATCGTTTGGTGTGCCACTCATCTCTACGTCGTCCTTCGACCAACGGTTCGCACGGCGAGGCGGCGTGGATGGCCGACGCCGCCCTGAGTGCGTTCGTCAACTGGAGACATCGAGGCCCGCCCGTGATACGCGCCGCGCCACCCGAGTGTGGGGCGTCATCGGAGTGTGGTGGGGCCGGAATCCAGCGTCCCTGCACTCGGACGACCGCCCACACTCGGGTGGTGGCTGCGGTGCTACGCCGCGGCGCCGCTCATCAGCGCGGCGACGGCGCCGTCGATGGCCTTGTCGAGGGCCTTGCCGGCGAGCTCGCCGAGCTTGTCCTCGACCTGCTGGGACCACGTCTTGCTGCTCGGCCAGCCGACGTCGCCGCCGACCGTGCGGTCGAAGGCGATGAAGCACTCCTTGGCCTTTGTGTTGTAGAGCGCCACACAGTCGCCGGTCTTGATCTCCGCGCCCAGCTTGCCGCCAAGGATCTTCCACTCGTAGGACGGACCGTCGTGCCACTGCAGGTTGACGCCGACCGTGCGCTCCTCGTAGTTCATGAACGACGGCGGCTTGCCGTTGCCGAAGGCGAGCAGCTCGCCGTAGCGCAGCGGCGCGTCGAGCGAGCCGTTGCGCCGGAAGAACCAACGCTGGACCCGCGTCGCCGTGCTCGGCTCGGCGTCGTCGGTCCATCCGATGTTCATCCCGATCTGCTCCTCCCCCTGCAGGAACTTGCGGTAGCGCTTGCCCTTCAGCTGGTAGTTCCGGTTGGCGGGGCCGTCGAACGACGCCTTCGGCCGGATCGGTCCGCTGTTGGTGTGGTCGGCCAGGATCGTCCACTGCTTCATCAGGTCGAAGCAGGCGAACTGTCCGTCGATTCGCGCCCGATCGGGCACGATCATGCGGACAGATCCACGAGGTGTCCGGGGCGAGCGCGGCGGACGTGCTGGAGGCGCTCGACCAGGCTGCGGCGAGGGGACTGGTGGAACCGTCGCCGGTCGGATGGGTGCGCACCCACGATCTGGTGCGCCAGGCGGCGCTGGCGGTGTTGACCCCGATGGAGGCCGTTGACCTCCATGCCGCGGCGGCGACGCTCGCGCCGGACGACGACCGGCCTGCTGCCGTTGCCCGCCGTGCTCACCACGCGCTGGCCGTGGCGGCGCGGTCCGAAGCGGACGCGAGGCGGGCGATCGGCGCGTGCAGAGCCGCGGCGGAGGCGCTGCGCGGCGGGTTCGACTTCGAGGGGGCGTGCGCCCTGCTGGCATCGGCGGTCGCCCTCGCCGAGCAGGTGTCGCGGCCGGCCGGGCGCACGCGGCAGTTCGCCGACGGCGGCGAGCGGGCGCGCACTGCGGTCCCGCAAGGCGATCAGCCGCGTGCTCGAGACCATCGCCCAGGCCGACGCGGCGCTCGGCGCGGAGCTCCGCGCCACGATCACCACCGGTCGGGCGTGCAGCTACGTGCCCGACCCGGCGCGCCCGCGGCGCTGGACGTTCGCGCCGTGAGGGCGGCGGCGATCAATCCGGCCGGGTCGCCGCGAAGCAGCACTGGGTGACGGCGAAGTAGAACTCGCCACGCTCGCCGAGCTGGCGTTGCTCGTCGGCCCACGCTCGCGCTCCGTCGGGCCCGATCGCGTCCACGCCTGCGACGTGCTCCTCGATGAGGAACAGCAGCCCGCTGCCGAACGCGTCGGGAATGAAGTCGATCGTCGCGAAGGCATGTGCCGTCATCGCCACGTCGGTGAAGCCGGCCCGCCGCAGCTGTGACGCCAGTGTGCGCGGCAGCGACGGGTGGCGGAGGTGGAGGTCCCAGGCCTGCAGCGTGTGGGCCATCCGGTCCGGGTCGGCGGAGTGCATCGACAGCGTCCCCCAGTCGATGTCCCAGACCACGGCCCGGCCGCCTGGCCGCAACGCTCGATGCAGCTCGGCGAGCGCGGCGTCGACGTCGGGCACGTACTCGAGCACCTGCACGCAGACTGTGCGGTCGGCGGACTGGTCATCGACGGGTAGCGCCGTGGCGTCGGCGTGGTGGAACGTCGCGTTGGGTCGCCCGGCGCATCGTCGCTCGGCCATCGCCAGCATGGCTGGGCTGGCGTCGACCGCGACTAGCGACCCGGCCTCGCCGACCGTGTCGAGCAGCTCGGCGGCGTAGAAGCCGGGACCGCACCCCACGTCGAGCACGTCGTCGCCCGGCTGGGCGCCGAGCGCCTCGTAAACCAGCCGCCGGCGGCGCACGACGTCACGGGTGCGGTAGAACGCATCCATCCGCCCGGCGAGCTGCTCGTTGAACTCGATCTGCGACATCGCCCGTCCCCTCACTCGGATCGCGCGCCGACGCTAGGTCAGCCCGGCACACCGCCTCCGGCGAATTGATCGGTGCCCCGGCCCCGCCGCCGTCGAGATCGGCCGTGACGCCCTCCGCGGCAGTGCCGGCGCCGACTTCTTCGGCGGTCGCCAGGGAACCGACGTCGCGATCGACGTGACACCAACCGATGGCGACCGCACCGACGGGCTGGTGCTGTGGCCGGGCGGGTCGGGTTCTCCGCCGGTGCCTCGAGCCGGACGACGTGGCTGGCCGTCGATGCTCATCCGTCGCTCGGGACGATGACGCCGTGCGTCGCCGCCACCCAGTGCCGCAGCGTCGTCGGCACGCAGCCATCCTCAGAGACGACGACGGTGCCGTCGCTCAGATCGCCGGCGATCACCCATACCGAGACGCCGGCAGCAGCATCCGCCGGCGAGCAGCCGGCTCGCTGTAGCCGGCGGACACCAGCCGCCGTCGGGAAGACCTCAGCCTGGAGCGGTGCGCCGACTCTCGGCGGCCGCTCGAGTACGGCCGCTGCACGCGCACGCGTGGCATCGGCGACGTCGCCACGAGCGATCGCGATACACGCAACGGCACCAACGGCGGCGACCGAGCCGGCGGCCACGAAGAGCACGAACCGTCTGCGCAGGTCGCGCAGGTAGGCGAAGTCGAGAATCGTCCCGCCGGCGCCGAGGGCGTGCTTGACGTGGTCAGGTCGTTCCTGGCTGATAACAGCGAAGAAGTGCTTGGCCGATCGGTAGCCGAACAGGAGAAGGATGCCCGAGCCGTCGAGCTCTCTTGAGAAGCTGCGCTCCCCAGGCCGCGCACCAGGGCCGGTCTCGCGCTGATACGTCGCGGAGATCCAGTTCCACCCTGGCGGATCCGTCGCCAGTACCCACACGGCGAGCGCTGTGGCGACGCCCACGAGGACCGCGGCTGCGATCAGCCAACGGATCGGCTCGGACCTTTCCGCCGGTGCAAGCGCGGCAACGTCGGGCACCACACCGCCGAGCGTCACGAGGAGGGCGGCGCCGGGAACGAACGACAAGATCCACTTCGTGGTGTCGCGCATCGTCTCGCAGGTGCGCCCGTACGTCGGCAGCGGTGTCGCCGACCGCTCTCCCTCCATGACGTCGTCGAAGAGCGCCGGCAGAGGGGGGTCCGCCGACTCGGTCTCCGCGGCGCCGGGTCGCTCACCGGGCTGATCGGGCATCCGCGTCGCAGTCGTGGCAGACTCGCTTGGCACAGACATTCGTCTGTACTACGCTGCAGCGTGAGGTGATGGGCATGAGTGATCCGACCGCGGGACGACCGATCGCGGTCGTGACGGCGTCAGGTCTGGCGCGCGACGGCGCTCGCGTCCGCCAGCTCACCCGCGATGGGTGGGTGCTCGTGACGCGGCGAGGCACGCCCGCCGGGGCCGTGGTGGCGCTTACCGCAGTCCGTGATGCCATCGACTGGACGGACTCCGCCCGCTTCGTGTCGGCCCGTGATCTGAGCCGGACCGGAGCAGTGTCGGACGTCCTCGATGCTGCCGCAGCAGGTGACGTGAGGGTCTTGACGGAGCACAACCGCCCGGTCGCCGCCATCGTGTCGGCTGCACCGTTCGTCGACCGGCTCCGGCGCGCCCTGGACGCCGCCCAGGGCTTGGATCCGAACGCCGGAGGCGGCAAGGTCCTCCACCCGACGGACGACATGAAGTTGAGAGCCAAGGCGCCGTACAAGGGGTACACGGCCTCGCCCGGCTGGATGCATGGGCCGGAGATGCCGGCGTAGTCGCACGCCAGCTTCTCGACGACGGCAACGAGTCGGCTCACGACGGTGGCGCCCTCAGTCCGTCGGGTGGGCCCACGCCGGACGATGCTTCAGGACCCAGTCGGTGATGTCGCGAACGTCGACAATGACTGCGTTGTAGGCGTCCACCGTGTCCTGGTCGTCGTCGAACCACTCCGCCAGACTGCGGACCTGGCCCCGCGGATCGGCCGTCATTCCCCGACCGCGCACCGAGGACAACTCGAAAGACGTCAACGGCCGGACGTATGCGGCAACGATGCGGTCGCCCATGGCGACGAGCGCCGGACCACTCGTGGCCATCGTCTTCGTGAATGCGACGTTGCGGCGGGCGCCAGCCTGCACGGAGGACTGCGCGTTGCCGTTGACGAGCAGCTCCCACAGTGCCCACCCGGCGTCGGAGTCGCCGGCCGCCATGTTCTGCAGCATCGCCCTCGCGCCAGCCTCGATCTTGACGCCTTTGCGCCTGGCCCCGTCCATGCCGCAACCCCTCCGGGTCGCGAACGTTAGTCCGAGGGCGACTGCACCGACACGGCTCTGCACCGCGGCGAGGCCGTGGACACCGGGCGTCCGGTGTTCACGATCGCCTACCTCGGCAGGTATTCGGACGCGACCGTCTTCTGTGGAAGGGAATAGACGCGAATCGGGCAGTTTCCCTCCCCCAGAAGCCGGATCCGCGTCAGCGGACGCTTGACACCTCTGCGGGCGGTCGCGAACATGCGGCGGGCACAGAGGGAGGGGGTCGATGCCAGGGCGAGGCGACGCGGTGAAAGCGCCCGTGCTGTCGACGCGCATCCCGGTCGAGATCCGGCGCGAGCTACTGGCGCTGCACCGGGCGACCGGCACCGTGTTCGTCGACCGGCCGCTCGCCCCGGGCACGATCTCAACCGGCGTCACGCTGCCACCGGACGCGCTGGGGCCGATCGTCGTCGGCGCCGCCCGGCGGGCGAGCGGCGTGCGCGCCGCAGCGCGCCGCACCGAGGTGGTGTGGGCCGAGGGCGCCGACGAGCTCGTCGTCGACCCCGGCGGCGTGACGATGGAGACGGCCCACGGCGCGGTCGTCGTGTCCGTGCCGGTCGCCTGCGACCAGACCGGGCCACGGCCGGTGACTGTCCGCGTCACGTTCGCGGTCGGTTCCGACGACCGCCCGGCCGGCCTGATCGCGGCGGCGACCCGCGTGCCCGAGGGTCCTCCGGTCGTCGTCAACCGTTGGGGTGACGCGCTGGTCGCGTTCGCGTGGAGCGTCGTGGTCGGGATGGTCAACGGCGTCGCCGGGGCGACCGGCGTCGACCGTACAGGCGCCCGCTTGATCGCCGGCGAGATCGTCGCCAATCCCGACGGGCTGACCATCGTCCCGCTCGCTCGCCACCGCTTCGGGGGTGCGGCGCGGTGACCATGACGAGCGACGACCTCGGGGTCCTGGAGAACCTCGCCAAGGCGCTCGGCGCGTTCGACACCAACGGCGACCCGGATCCCGGATGGTTCGGCGATCCCGGTTCCCGCCTGTCGCGGATGCTCGCCGCCGACGACCAGCGCGACGCGCTCGTCGCGTTCCTCGACGAGGTGTTGGACGACGGCGACGTCGAGCACGACCCCGCCGGCCGCTCGTTCGTCCCGCTCGTCAAGGCCGGCGATCCCGATGTCGTGGTCGGCGCGTTCGTCGCCCCGGCCACAGCGACAATCGACATCGGCCTCTTCGCCGCGGTCGCCACCGCCGCCGGCGGTGGCCGGCCGGAGACCGCCACCCGCCTCGAGGTGCCGCTGTTCCGCACCCGCCGGGGGACCGCGCCGGCGGTGGCCGACCCGATCCTGCTCGGCAAGCCGGGCGGGCGGATCCGGCTGACCTCGACCGTGACGCTCGATGGCGCTGCCCCGGCGCCCGGCGAGTTCCACCTCGGCTCGATCGGCGTCACAGTCGACGTCCCGACCACGACGGCCGGCGACGGCGACCCGGTGATCGGCCTGTCGCTCGGGCAACTGCAGCTCCCCGGCGGCGCGCCCCGCGACTTCTCGTTCTCCGCCGACTCGGCCGACGACCTCGACGACATCGTGCTCGAGCTGGTGCTCGGCCTCGTCCAGGCCCAGGCGGGAACGGCCGGCGGCGTCGTCGGCGCGCTGGCCGGGCTGGTAGGCCTCACACCCGGTGTCGACCCGCTGCCGATCGACGACCTGCTCCAGCGCGGCGTGCGGGCGCTGACCGACTGGTTGCAGGGAGTGCTCGACGACGCGGCTAGCCGGGCCGTCTGGTTCGGCCACCTGGTCACGCTGCTCGGGGGCGCGCTGAACGCCGCCGGCGACGGCGTGACGTTCGACTTCGGCATCGCCGAGCTCACGGTCGGCGTGCGCAGCACGAAGAACGCCAGCGGCCAGCTCACCGTCGTCCCGTTCGTCGAGGCAACCGTCGGCGATCCGGGCCAGCAGGTCGTCGTCCGCGCCGACCTCCTCGCCACCAATCTGGCGACCGGCGCGACCCTCGCCCTTCCCGGCCTCGCACTCGCCGCCGAGCTGGGGCGCCGGCCCGGCGGCAACCAGCCGGTCGTTCTCAACGTCGCGGCCGCCCCGCCGGCGCCCGCGGTGCGGGTGGAGGCGGTCCGCGTCGGGCTGGCCCTCGACGAGCAGCGCCGGCCGATCGTGGTCGTCGCCGCCGACCGCGTGACGATCGGCGACCAACCAGAGTTCCCGACGCTCGACCTCACCTCGACCGACGCCCTGATGGACGTCGCCGGGGCGGCGGTCGACAGCGTCGTCGACGGGCTGATCGCCCGCCTCGGGCCGTTCGCCCAGGCGGCCGAGGTGCTGTTCGGGCTGGCCCCGCCGCCCGGCCACCCGACCATCCCGACGATCACGTTGCCGGCGCTGGCCAGCGACCCGCTCGGCGCGGTGTGCGGCTACTGGTCGACGCTGGTGACCAGCCACGCCGACGCGGTCGGCGACGTGCTCGACGTGCTGCGCACGACGCTGGCGGCGACCTCGGCCTCGGTGACCGTGAGCGGGACCGGCATACCGACGAACCCGTGGTTCGTGCCGCTCGCCGCCGACGTCGGCCTCGCCGCGCACGTCGAGAATGGCGTGCTGCACCTTGCCGTAGCGGCAGAGACCCGCGTCGACACGCTCGGCGAGCGGTGCACCGTGATCGAGGGTGACCTGCGCCTGGAGCTGGCGACCATCGACCTCGCCCGACGCTCGGCCCAGGTCGGCACCGCGCTCGCGGCGACGCTGCGCATGCGCGGCCGCGGGCTCAACCCGCCACAGGCGATCCTCGACCTCGACGTCGCGTCGATCGCCGCCGACCACGTCGCCGTCGGCCTGACGTGGAGCCCCGCCGCCGGGATCCGGTTCGCCATCGACGCGCCGAACTCGTCGTTGACGATTGCCGGCCTGCGGCCGATCGCGCTGCCCGCGCTCACCGCCCTCGACCATGCCGCGCTCGACGCCGCGGCGTGGGACGCCGTCCAGTTGCTCGTCGGCCAGCTGGCGCCGCTGGCGTCGTCGTGGCTCCGCGACGTCGTGGGGCTGCTCGGCTGGAACGGCGACGGCCCGCGGCTGCGCCTCGCTGAGCTGGTCGGTCCCGGCGCTGATCCGGTCGTCGCGCTGCGCGACTGGCTGGTCGCCGCGCTCGTCGCCCGCGGTGGCCAGGTGCTGGCGTTCCTCGCCGACGCCGTCGGCGGCGACGGTGAGCTGCTCGGCGGCCTGGTCGGCGCCGGCACGGTGGAGACGCCGTTCACGATCGGGCTCGGCGCCGGCGGGCCCGACCTGCTGGCGTGGTTCCCACCGGCGGGCATCTCGCCCACGTTCTCCCACGTCGCCGACCGCATCCGCCTGTGGCGGCCGGGCGACGCATCGCTGGAGGCCGGCGAGCTGGCCGCGGCCCTGGACGCCGACGCCGCGCTCGACGGTGACCTCGCCGACCTGATCTGGAACCGCGACATCGCCCGCGGCGTCGACGCGCTGGTCGCCCGCTGGACCGGCAGCGACGGGCTCATCGTGCCGCCCGCGAGCCAACCACCGGGCGTGACTGTCGTCGAGCTCCCGGAGCTTGCCGCCGGCCAGCTTCCTGGCGTGCTCGACATAGCCGGCCTCGTCGGGCGCGACCCGAGCGTCGTCGTCCACGTCAAGGTCGGCGCCAGCGTCGACGAGGCGTGGCCCGACGCCGACCCGGCGCACCGCATCTCGCTCGTCGAACCCAACCGCCCGCCGGAGACGTTCGCCCCGGCGGCGGCGGGAGCTGGGCAGTGGTTCGTCGCCCTCGGCACCCGCGCCGCCTGCCGGCTGGCGTCCGGCGACCCCGACGGCACGCTCGGCCAGGCCGCCCGTGTCAGTCGCCTGCTCGACGCGCTCGCCGGCGCCGGCGCCGACCAGGTGCTCGTCGGCCACGGCCCGGCCGGCCAGGCGTGCCGGCTCGCCGCCGCCGGCCACCCCACGGTCACCGATCTCGTCACGACCGCCACGCCGCTCGGCCCTGTGTCGCTGACCGTGCTCGACGAGCGCGACGCCGGCGACGTGTGGTGGCTGCTCACGTCGCTCGCCGGCGCCGACGGCGACGACGCCGGCGCCGACGACGACCTCGCCCGTGCCCGCGCCCTGCTCGACGCGTTCACGTCCGTCGACCGGCTGGTCGACCCGGCGCAGGAGCTCCGCGAGCCCGCCGGCGGCGTGCCGAGCCGGACCGGCCTCACCCACCACGCGGTGTTCGGCGTGGTCAGCGCCGAGGGCGTCCGGCGCTCGATCACCGCGGCCGTGATCAACGGCCTCGCCCAGCGTGCCTCCGCGCGCGCCGACGCCGCGGGTGAGGAGGTCGCGTTCGCCACGGGTGTGCACCATGGGCTGCGCGTGCCGATCCACGGCGATCCCGGCCCGCTCGTCGTGGAGGGCTGGGCGACGGTCGACACGGGCGGTTGGGACACCGCCACCGGTGCCGTCGTGCCAGCCAACGACCGGGCCGTGCGGATCACGCTGCGCGTAGGCGCCCGTGACGGCTGGCTGGCCGGCGGGCCGGACCCCGCCCGCGGCCCCACCCGGCCCCGCGACCACGGCCTCCGTGCGGTCGCCGTCGAGATCGTGCTCCCGCGCGGCGCCGGCTCCACCGCCCAGCCCGCAGCGCGCGTGACGCTGCTCGACGGCATCGCGTTCGGCGTCCACCGCGAGTGGTGGGACCTCACGCCGAGCGGCGAGCCGATCGCCGCCGAGGCTCGGCTGCTGCTGTCGCTGGCGATCGGGCGGATCGTTGCAGAAGCAACCGCAGCGACGCCGTCGCCGTCGGCCGTCCAACTCCGCGCGCTGCTCGACGCGCTCGGCCTGATTGCCGCCGACGGCAGCGTCGCCGACGCGGTCGAATCGCTCGTCCACCAGCCGGCGCTGCTCGTCGCCGGCGCGCTGAACGCACCCGGGACGCGCGCTGCGCTCGCCGCCGCGATCCGTGCGCTCACTGGTGGCAAGCCGATAGACGCGTCGGCCCCCGACCGCATCGAGATCGCCGGGACGGTGGCGACGACCACGATCGACCTCGCCGCCCGCACGATCTCGCTCGACGCCCCCGACGGCGGCGGGCGATTCGGGTGGTCGGCGCACGTCTCGTTCGACCCGACCGGCCTTGCCCCCGGCGACGACTGGTACGTGCGCGTCGGGAGCGACGGATCCGATTCACCGGCCGGGGCGGCGTGGTTCGAGGTCGACCGCGTCGGCGCCCGGCTGCGCTGGCGGCTGGCGGGCGAGGCGTCGCCGCGCACGCTGGAGCTGTTCCCGACGCTCGACCCCTCGGCCGCCGGCGTTGCGCTCACCGAGCTGGTGCCGGCGCTGTTCGGCCAGGCGGCGCTGGAGATGCTGCGCGACATCGACGAGACGGCGCGCCCCGTGATCGACGCCGGCCTCGAGGCGATCGGGCTGCTCGACCGCACGATCGCCGACAACCCGCGGGTGCGCCTCCCGCTCGGCCTCGTCACCCTCCCGTCCGCGTGGCTCGCTCACGCCGGGTCGCTGGGTCGGCGGCCGTCCAGCGCGATCGCCCTCGTCGAGGCCGTCAAGCCACTGCTCGGCGTGGGCGGCGAGGCCGGCGCGCTCGACATCGTCGCCGGCGTGCGCGTCGCCGTCGCCGACGACGCCGGCGCGATCCGGGTCACTGCCGCGGTCGACACCAGTGCGTTCGGCGCCCCCGTCGCTTCCACCGTCGGGCGGCTCGTCGCCGGCGCCAGCGCCACGCTGCGCGTCGGCGACGGCCCGCCGTCGTTCGCCCTCGGACTGTTCGCCGGCCTCGCCGGGACCGGCGCGGCGACCGACCAGCGCCGCGCCGTCCACGTCACGATCGGCGGCGACGGGCTGCGGGTCGTGCTGCGCCCACCCACCGGCGCCGACATCACGCTCTACCCCGCCGGTCCCGGCCTCGCCGCGGCGGCAGTCGAGCAGGTCGTCGGCCAGGCCCTGCCATTCCTGCTCGACACGCTCGCCGCCCAGACCGGCAACGACCTCGCCGGCGACGTCGGGCGCCTCGTCGCCGCGCTCGGCGACGCGCTCGGCCTGCGCGACGACACGCCGTCGTTCGTCTACGAGCGGCTGCGGGACTGGGCCCG
>JBIOUO010000403.1:0-28085 GCA_044867195.1 Ilumatobacteraceae bacterium | reverse complement strand
GGTAGAGCTTCATCATCTCTTCGTTGAGCTTGGTGCGGTCGTTGCGGTACTGCTGCTGCAGCTTGCGCATCTCCGGCGCCAGCCGCTGCATCTCGAGCATCCCCTTGGTGCTCTTCAACGTCAGCGGTGTGATGATCGCCATCACGACCACGGCGATCAGCGCGATCGACAGGATGTAGTTGTGGGTCAGGCCGTAGAACCACGACAGCAGCCACGCCGGGAGCTCGAACATCAGCGTTCCTCGACCTCGTCGGCCATCGCGCTCGCCGCTGGGCTCGGGCCCAGGTGACGGTGGCGGCGCTGATGGCCCGCCTCGGGCACCGGGTCCCAGCCCGATGGTCCGAACGGCCGGCAGCGGGCGAGCCGCCGCAGCGTCAGCCACAGGCCGTGGCCGGTGCCATGGACGAGCAATGCCTCTCGCGCGTACGTGGAGCACGACGGCGTGAACCGGCACGGGGACGGGCGACCCTCGAACGCCCGCTGGTACCAGTCGATCGCGCGGACCAAGCGGGGGCTCGGTGCGGCCGCGGAGGTTCGATGTGCGAGACGACTCACGGGTTCGCTCTCACATCGCCCGACGACGCCGCTCGGGGCGAGCAATGCAGGGTTCGCAGCAGCATGGTCACCTCGCCCGCCAGATCATCGAACGAAAGTTCGCCGGCACCCGGGACTGCGCCGATGAGCAGCACGCCATGAGTGAGCGAGGGCGCCTCCCCGCTGGTCGCGGCGCGCGCCAGTTCGCGCAGCCGGCGCCGCAGACGGTTGCGGCTCGCTGCGGTTCCCACGGCCCGACCGATGGCGAAGCCAACGCGGGGCGGCACGACGCTGGAGTCGTCGAGATACCGGCACCACAGCGTGTTGCTCCGGGCGCGGCGACCATGGCGGGTCAGACGCTCGAACTCACGACGCTCGCGGATCCGCCCGATCAAGCCGACAGCCGGGTGCGACCCTTGAGCCGCCGGGCGCGCAGGATGGCCCGGCCGGCCCGCGTGCGCATTCGGGCGCGGAACCCGTGCTTGCGTGCACGGCGGCGGGTGTTCGGCTGGTAGGTGCGCTTCACGTCAGGCTCCGGCAAGATCAGGTCGACACGGCCGAGCGGCGACGCGCTCGCCGGCCGCTCGATGGCGGGCACCATCCTCTCACGGCTGGCGCGCGCCGACCCGCAAAGGCTACGGCGACGCCCGTCGAGGTGGCAACGTCCGCCCGTGGGCACCCACCTGCCAGCTCTCGGGGTGCCGAGCGCGACGCGCGAGCATGTGACCGTCCGGTGACCGGCTCGTGTCGGGGCGATCGCCGGCAGTGGTAGCGTCGTCAACCCGCCCGGTCCACTGTCCCCAGACTGTGGACAACCATGTGGATTGGGTCGGGCCCGAAGGTAGGGACATGCAGGTGAGCGACCAGATGCAGGTGTGGACGGCGGTCGCCCAGCACCTCCGGGACCAACTCACCGAAGCCGTCTGGTACTCCACGTTCGAGGGCGTCGTGCCGCTCGAGGCGAACGGCGATCACCTGTCGATCAGCGTTCCCAGCAACCACGTGCGGGACCGCATCCTCACCCGCTACCTGCCACTGGTCACCGACGCCCTCGGCGACGTGGTCGCTCCCGGCTGCGCGCTGCGCATCATCGTCGCCGAGCCGGCGACCCTCGACGACGTGTGGTCACCATCGGCACACGAGCAGCCGCGCTCACTCGACGACGCGACGATGGGCACCGGCCTCGCCTCCGGGCCGGACGGCTCAGCGCTCTTCGACGACGCCGGGCTGAATCCCCGCTACACGTTCGAGACGTTCGTCAAGGGGGCGTCCAACCAGTTCGCCCTGGCGGCCGCACTGCGCGTGGCCGAGACGCCGGCCCGGTCGTACAACCCGCTGTTCATCTACGGCGCGGCGGGGCTCGGCAAGACCCACCTGCTGCACGCCATCGGCCATTACGTCCATCACAACTACCAGCACCACGAGGTCCGCTACGTCTCCACCGAGACGTTCCTCAACGAGTTCGTCGACGCCATCCGGACCAACACCGGCAACGCCTTCAAGCGCCGCTACCGCGAGATCGACGTCCTGCTCGTCGACGACATCCAGTTCCTCGAGAACCGGGAAGGCCTGCAGGAGGAGTTCTTCCACACGTTCAACTCGTTGCACGGCGCCAACAAGCAGATCGTGATCTCGTCGGACCGCGTGCCCGATGCCATCCCGACGCTCGAGGACCGACTTCGCGGCCGGTTCAAGTGGGGGCTGATCACCGACATCCAGCCGCCGGATCTCGAGACCCGGCTGGCGATCCTGCGCAACAAGGCCGAGCGCGACCACGTCGAGGTGCCGTCGGAGGCGCTCGAGTTCATCGCCACCAAGGTCTCGACGAACATCCGCGAGCTGGAGGGGGCGCTGATCCGCGTCACCGCCTACGCCAGTCTGAACAACGTGCCGATCACGACGGAGATGGCCCAGCACCTGCTCGCCGATCTGTTGCGGGAGTCGTCGACCCGCCCGCGCACCGACGAGGAGCTGCTCGCCGAGATCGCCAACATCCTCGGGTTCGACGTCGTCGCCCTCAAGGGCAAGAGCCGGCAGCGGCCGCTCGTCACGGCGCGGCAGATCGCGATGTACGTGTTCCGCGACCTGACCGACCTCAGCTACCCCGGCATCGCCCGCATCTTCGGCGGCCGCGACCATACGACCGTCATCCACGCGGTGGAGAAGATCCAGCGCTTGATGAGCGAGCGCAAGCAGATCTACGACCAGGTCACGGACGTGCTCCAGCAGCTCCAGTCATGACGCTCCGCACCGGGCGGACATCGTGTGGACAACCGGGGTTCAGCTTCCGGACGACCGCCGGTCATCCACCGAATCACAGCGCCGTGATTTCCGGGCTGGGGACGACCGTGGACAACGCGGCGCGGTGACACCCAACCTCTACGCTGCCGCGACATCGGGTTGTCCCCAATCCACAGCCCCTACTACCGCTATCACTTCTGTCCAACACCTCGATGTGGGAAAGGTCCCCCTGTGAAGTTCCGATGCGAGCGCGACGTCCTCGCCGACGCGCTGGCCACCGCCGGGCGGGCAACGAGCCGGAGTGGCTCGCTGCAGGTGCTGTCTGGTCTGCGCCTGGAGATCGCCGGCGGCGAGTTGTCGGTCACCGGCACCGACCTCGAGCTGTCGATCCGGCTCACCGTCGTCGCCGCCGGCGATCGCGACGGCGCCGTCGTCGTGCCGCGGCTCGTTGCCGACATCGTCCGCTCGCTGCCGCCTGGGGCTGTGGAGGTCGTGGCCGAAGGGGAGGAGGTCGCGATCAACGCCGGCCGCTCGCAGTTCGCGCTGCGCTCGTGGAACGTCGACGACTACCCAGTGCAGAGCGAGCCGGCTGTCGACTCAGTCACGTTGCCGTCGGCATCGGTGGCCGAGGCGCTGCGTCAGGTCGTACGGGCCGCCAGCCCCGACGACACCCGACCGCTGCTGTCGGGTGTGCTGATCATCGCCGAGGACGACGGGGTGCGCATGGTCGCCACCGACTCGTACCGCCTCGCCGTCCGCGAGCTGGCCGAGACCCATGTCCTCGCCGCCGGGCAGAAGGTCGTCGTGCCGAGCCGAGCGCTCAACGAGCTGCAACGGGTGCTTGGTGGGTGTGCCGAGCTGCAGGTCCGGCTCGGCACTCGCGACGCCGTGTTCGAGTGCGGCGGCGTTCGCCTCACCACACGGCTGATCGAAGGCGACTACCCGAACTACCGCAGCCTGTTGCCGGCGACGACGGAGAACGTGCTGACCGTCGAGCGCGAGGCGCTGCTCGCCGCACTGCGGCGGATGCGGATCATGGCGACCGACTCCCACCTCGTACGGCTGCGCCTCGGCGGCGACACGGTCCAGCTGTCGGCCACCCAGGACGTCGGCAACGCCAGCGAGGAGATCGACGCCCGCTACGACGGCGAGGAGATGACCGTGGCCTTCAACCCCGACTACCTGTCGGCGGGCGTCGACGCGGTCGAGGGTGAGGAGATCACGATCTCCCGGCTCAACCCGCTGAAGCCGGCGGTCATCCGCGGCGTGGGCCGCGACGACTACCTGTACCTGCTGATGCCGGTGCGGGTGCCGTAGGACTGCACGTCGGCGAGCCGGAACGTGATCGTCGAACGTCTGCACCTCGTCGACTTCCGGAACTACGCCAGCGCGGCGTTCCCATTGACGCCCGGCATCACGATGGTCGTCGGCGACAACGGCCAGGGCAAGACGAACCTCGTCGAGGCCTTGGCCTACCTGGCGACGCTGTCGAGCTTCCGGCGCGCTCCGGCTGATGCCCTCGTGCGGGAGGGCACGGCGGCGGCGATCGTGCGTGCCGACCTGCGCGACGAGGACGGGCGGGCGTCGCTCGTCGAGGCCGAGCTCGTTCCGTCTGGGCGCAACCGAGTCCAGGTCAACCGCCAACGCCTCGCGCGGGCTCGCGACCTGCTCGGCGTCGTACGCGTCAGCGTGTTCTCGCCCGACGACCTGACACTGGTCAAAGGCGCGCCCAGCGATCGCCGCCGGTTCCTCGACGACACGTTGGTCGCGCTGGCGGCGAAGTACGACGCCTTGCGCCTCGAGCTCGACCGCGTCGTGCGCCAGCGCAACGTGCTGCTGCGCCAGCTCGGCGGCCGGCTCGACGAGTCGGGAGCGACGACGCTCGATGTGTGGGACGCCAAGCTGGCCGAGGTCGGCGAGCATCTCGGCCGCGCCCGAGCGACGCTGGTCGAGCGGCTCGCTCCGCTGATCGTGACGGCGTATGGCGACTTGGCAGGGGAGTCGACCGAGATCGGCCTCAGCTACGACCCGCCGTGGCGGGCCGGCGGGCTGGCGCCATCCCTGGCGGCGGCGCGGGACGCCGACGTGCGGCGCGGCGTGTCGACCGTCGGTCCGCACCGCGACGAGCTGGAGCTGACCGTCGCCGCGATGCCAGCGCGGACCCACGCGTCGCAGGGCGAGCAGCGCACGCTGGCCCTGTCGATGCGCCTGGCCGCTCACCGCTTCATCGCCGACCGCACCGGATCGACGCCCGTGCTCGTGCTCGACGACGTGCTATCGGAGCTCGATCCCGGACGGGCGACGGCGCTGATGCACCACCTCCCGGCGGGGCAAGTGGTGATCACGACCGCCGGCTCCGTGCCAGGCGACGTCCGTCCGGAGCGGGTGCTGCGCATCGTCGGAGGTCGTGTGCTCACCGACGCCCCCCAATCTGGGCGGGAATCGTCTCAACCCCGCAACTGGGCGGGAATCGTCTCGGAAACCGAGACGGATCCCGCCCAGATCCCAGCGCCGATGAGGAGCCCGTGACCGACGAGCCGATGCCGGTGACCGACGCGCTCGACCGCGTGCTGCGGTCGTTGCGCGGGGGCGGCACGCGAGCGGAGATCGGTGGTCTGTTCGGGCGATGGGACGACGCCGTCGGCGCCGCCATCGCCACCCACGTGCGCCCGGTGCGGCTCGAGCAGGGCACGCTGCTCGTCGAGGTCGACGACCCGGCATGGGCCACGCAGGTGCGGTTCCTGGCCGACGACATCCGCCGCCGCGTGGCCGAGGAGTCGGGCGTCGCGGTCGAGCGCCTGGAGGTCCGGGTCCGCCGCCCACGACGGGCGTGACCGCCGCGCGGTGCGGGCGGCGAGGCGAGCCTCCGCCTGCGCGTGACACCCCGTTGGTAGACTGCATCACATCGCTGACACGTCGCCCCCGGCCCTCCCGACCCCCGGCGAGGGCCGTGCCGGCGGGCTCGTGGACGCCTGTGAGCCACGTGTTCTCCACCCCGCGAGCCGAACGGATCAGATCGCCGACATGACGATGGAACGAGCCCCCCGTGTCCACTGACGACACCTCGCGGGCCATCCCGCGTCCCGCCGGCGCGGGAGACTACGCCGCCAAGGACATCCAGGTCCTCGAGGGTCTCGACCCGGTGCGCAAGCGGCCGGGCATGTACATCGGCTCCACCGGGCTGGCCGGGCTGCACCACCTCATCTGGGAGGTCGTCGACAACGCCGTCGACGAGGCGATGGCCGGCCACTGCACGCGGATCATCGTCACCCTGCTGCCGGACGGGGGCTGCCGCGTCGAGGACAACGGCCGCGGCATCCCCGTCGATCCCTACCCCTCTGGTCCGCACAAGGGCAAGAGCGCGGCCGAGGTGGTGCTCACGGTCCTCCACGCCGGCGGCAAGTTCGGCGGCCAGAGCTACAAGGTCTCCGGTGGCCTCCACGGCGTCGGTGTCAGCGTCGTCAACGCCCTGTCGGAGCGGCTGATCGTCGAGGTCGACCGCGGCGGCAAGCACCACCGCCAGGAGTTCGCCAAGGGCGGCAAGCCACAGGGCCGGATGGAGGTCGTCGGCCCGACGCCCGGTCGCGGTCGAACGACCGGCACGACCGTGACGTTCTGGCCCGACCCGACGATCTTCGTCGCCGAGGGCACCGAGTTCCTGGCCCGCACCGTGCTCGAACGGCTGCAGACGATGGCGTTCCTCAACCGCGGCCTCGAGATCGTATTCGAGGACCAGCGCGTCGACAAGCAGCAGAAGGTCACGTACCAGTACAAGGGCGGGCTGGTCGACTTCGTCAAGCACCTCAACGCCTCGAAGGAGGCCCTGTTCTCGAAGGTCTGCCACTACGAGGAGGCCGACGAGGACAGCCAAGCCCTCGACATCGCGATCCAGTGGAACACGGGCTACTACGAGGGCATCCACGGCTACGCCAACGGCATCTCGACCACCGAGGGCGGGATGCACGTCGAGGGCTTCCGCACCGCCCTGACCACGGTCGTCAACAAGTACGCCCGCGCCAAGGGACTGCTCAAGGAGAAGGACGACAACCTCCTCGGCGAGGACATCCGCGAGGGCATCACGGCGATCATCGCGGTCAAGCTGCGCGACCCGCAGTTCGAGGGTCAGACGAAGGCCAAGCTGGGCAACGTCCCGGTGCGATCGTTCGTCCAGAAAGTCACCAACGAGCGCCTCGCCGAGTGGCTCGACGAGAACCCGACGGAGGCCAACAAGGTCGTCAAGAAGGCCCAGGCCGCGGCCCAGGCGCGGGTGGCGGCGAAGAACGCCCGCAACGCGATCCGCCGCAAGACGTCGCTGTCGGGCGCCGGGATGCCCGACAAGCTGAAGGACTGCTCGAGCCGCAACGCGGCCGAGAGCGAGCTGTTCATCGTCGAGGGCGACTCGGCCGGCGGCACCGCCCTCGACGCGCGCGACCCGCGCACGCAGGCCCTGTTACCGATCCGCGGCAAGATCCTGAACGTCGAGCGGGCGCGCATCGACCGGATGCTGAAGAACAACGAGATCCAGGCGCTGATCACGGCGATCGGCGCGGGGGTCGGCGACGAGTTCGACGCCGCCAAGGCGCGCTACCATAAGGTGATCGCCCTGGCCGACGCCGACGTCGACGGCAGCCACATCCGCACGTTGCTGCTGACGTTCTTCTTCCGCCAGATGCGGCCGCTGGTCGAGGCCGGCTACGTGTACATCGCCCAGCCGCCGCTGTACTCGACCGAGGTCGGCAAGGAGAAGGTGTACCTCAAGGACGACGCGGCGAAAGCCCGCTTCCTGGAGGAGCGACCCAACCACCGCAAGGAGTTCCAGCGCCTGAAGGGCCTCGGCGAGATGGACTGGCCGGAGCTGCGGGCGACCACGATGTCGAGCGCCAGCCGCACGCTGCTGCAGGTCACGGTGGAGGAGGCTGCCTTGGCCGACGAGGTGATGAGCGTGCTGATGGGCGACGACGTCGAGAGCCGCCGCCAGTTCATCGCCACCAACGCGCGCGACGTGCGCAACTTGGATTTCTGAGCGGGTGAGCGACCATGCCTGACGAACCCCCCGAGCTGCCGCTGGAGCCGATCCAGCCGGTACAGCTGCAGGACGAGATGGAGACCTCGTTCCTCGACTACGCGATGTCAGTCATCATGGCGCGGGCGCTGCCCGACGTCCGCGACGGCCTGAAGCCCGTGCACCGCCGGATCATCTGGGACATGGAACAGCAGGGCTTCCGTCCCGATCGGCCGCGGGTCAAGTGCGCCAACGTCGCCGGCGACGTGATCGCCAAGTTCCACCCCCACTCGCCCGACGCGGTGTACGACGCGCTGGTGCGGATGGCCCAGCCGTTCTCGCTGCGCCACCCGTTGATCGACTTCAAGGGCAACCTGGGGAGCCCAGACTTCGGACCGGCCGCGATGAGGTACTGCGTCGGCGGCGATACCAGGATCCGCCTTGCCGACGGCACGTCGCCGCGCATCGCTGATCTCGTGAACCTACCGGCCGACCGCGAGGCCGATGCCGATATCGAGGTCCTCGATAAGGACGGCAAACCGGTGCACGTCGACCGCGTGTTCCACTCGGGCCACCACCCGACACGGCGGATCACGACACGCTCGGGGTTCGAGCTCTGCGCCACGCACAACCACCCGGTCCTGTGCCTGGTGCCGATCGCAGGTGTCCCCATGTTCCAGTGGCGTCGCCTGGACGAGATCCTGCCGGGCACCGTCGTGTGCATCGCCCGCAACGCCTGGATGAACGTCGTGCCGACGGCGCGAGAGTCGATGCTCGGCGTCCTGCTCGGAGCGTGGGTGAGCGAGGGCTGGGTCTCGGAGGGTCGGGCCGGGTTCAACAACACCGATCAGTCGTTCTTCGAAGACGTCGTGTACGCCTACGACCAGTTGGTCGGTGGTCGGCGATATCTGAGCACGCGACGCACCACCGTCTCCGGGCGCACGTTGTACGAGCTCGACGTCCAGGACCTCGCGGCGCTGCGCCAAAGCCCGTTGCACGCGCTCCTCGGCTCGCGGGCCAAGGACAAGTTCGTGCCCGATGTCGTGTGGAACGGTGGCTGGGGTGTTAAACGGGCGTTCCTGATGGCCTGTTTCGAGGGTGACGGCGGGCCGCGCCACACGAGTGACGGCGCGTTCACAATCCACTACTCCACGTACAGCGAGCGGCTCGGACGGGAGCTGCAGGAGCTGCTGGCGGAGTTCGGCATCATCGCCGCTCGCCATCAGTACACGCGGGCCAGCGGTTCGGTGGAGCACCGACTGATCATCTCGGGGCTGCGCAACGTCCGGGCGTTCGCCGAGCGTGTCGGTTTCCTCGCCACCAAGCAGGCAACGCTACAAGCGCTCGTGCGTCGGGCCCCGTTGCGCCCACACCGTCTCAGCTCCGACCGTGTGCCGTTCGTCGCCGATTTCGTGCGGTCGGAGCTTCCGGCGGCGACGCGCGGCTCTGGCCGCAAGTGGCTGATGCAACACAACTTCGATCGTGTCGAGCGCTGGGAGACCGAGCGCCTGCGCATCATCGATCGCATCAAGGACCCGGAGATCCTCGCCACGATCCTGCCGATCATGGATGCCGGATACCGCTACGAGGAGATCGTGAGCGTCGAGGACGCCGGGACGGCAGACGTGTACTCGGTCCGCGTGGACTCCGACGACCACTCGTTCCTCGCCGGAGGTTTCGTCAATCACAACACCGAGTGCCGCTTACACCCGCTGGCGATGCGGATGCTCGACGGCTACGACGAGGACACCGTCGAGCTCCGTCCCAACTACGACGGGCGCTTCGAGGAGCCGGCGGTGCTGCCGGCGCGCTTCCCCAACCTGCTGGTCAACGGCAGCCAGGGGATCGCCGTCGGGATGGCGACCAACATCCCGCCGCACAACCTCGGTGAGGTCGTCGATGCCACGGTCCACCTGATCGATCATCCCGAGGCGACGCCCGACGACCTGATGCAGTTCGTCAAGGGACCCGACTTCCCGACTGGGGCCAGCATCCTCGGGCGGGCAGGGATTATCGACGCCTACCGCACCGGACGGGGCAGCGTGAAGATGCGCGCCACGGCCTCGATCAACCTGACCGCTCGCGGGGCGACTGAGATCGTCGTGTCCGCGCTGCCATACCAGACGAGCTGCTCGTCGATCGCGGCGCGCATCCAGGAGCTCGTCGACGGCGGCGACCTCGACGGGATCGCCGACGTCAACGACGGCTCGTCGGGTGGCCAGACGAACCTCGTGATCACATTGCGACGCGACGCCAACGCCAACGTCGTTCTGAATCAGCTGTTCAAGCAGACCCAGCTGCAGACGAACTTCGCGATCAACACGGTCGCCCTCGTCGGCGGCGTGCCGCGCACGTTGAACCTGACTCAGGCGCTGGCCGGGTATGTCGCCCACCAGATCGAGGTCGTCACGCGGCGTTCGCAGTTCCGCCTGCGGAAGGCCCGCGAGCGCGAGCACATCCTCGAGGGGCGGATCAAAGCGCTCAACGTGATCGACGCGATCATCGCCCTGATCCGCGCCAGCGACGACCCGGCGGCGGCCAAGGCCGGGCTGATGGCGCCGCCGTACGAGTTCACCGAGCGTCAGGCGGTCGACATCCTCGACATGCAGCTGCGCCAGTTGACGCGTCTGTCGCGCATCGACCTGGAGACAGAGCTGGCCGCGGTGCGTGCCCGGATCCTCGAGCTGGAGGCGATCCTCGCCGACGACGGGAAGCTGCGCCAGGTGATCAAGGACGAGCTGCTGGCGATCAAGGAGGAGTTCGCCACGCCGCGGGTGTGCCAGATCGCGCTCGACTCGGGCGAGATGTCGATCGAGGACCTCGTCGACGACAAGGAGCTGGTCGTCGTGATGACCGAGGCGCAGTACGTCAAAGCCGTGCCGGCCGGCTCGTTCAAGACGCAGTCGCGCGGCGGGCGCGGCGTGAGCGGCGGCAAGCTCAAGGCCGACGACATCGTCCGCCATGTCATCTTCACGACCGCGCATGCGTACCTGCTGTTCTTCTCCAACCTCGGCAAGGTGTACCGCCTACGGGCGCTCGAGATCCCCGAGCGCGAGCGCACGGCGAAGGGCATGCCGATCGTCAACCTGCTGCCGCTGGCCCCGGGCGAGAAGATCCAGGCGATCATCGACACCCGCGACTTCGCCGGCGAGCGGTTCCTCTTCTTCGCCACCAGGAAGGGCACGGTCAAGAAGACCGCCTTCGACGCCTACGACTCGAGCCGCCGCGACGGTTTGATCGCCCTCAACCTGCACGACGGCGACGAGCTGGTGCGGGTGATCGAGACGGGTGGCAGCGACGACATCTTCATGGTCAGCCGCAAGGGCATGACGATCCGTTTCTCCGAAGACGATGTCCGCCCGATGGGCCGCACGGCCGCCGGTGTGCGGGGCATGAAGCTGCGCTCAGACGACGAAGTGGTGGCGGTCGACGTCGCCCGCGACGACACCGCGATCCTGATGGTCACCGACGCCGGCTTCGGCAAGCGCACCCAGCTCGAGCACTACAACCTGCAGGGCCGCGGTGGGCAGGGCGTGATCGGGATCAAGCTGACCGGGCGCAAGGGTCAGGTCGTGGCCGCGTTCATGGTCGGGCTCGACGACGAGATCGTCGCCGTGTCGGCGAGCGGCGTGACGATTCGTATGCCCGTGCGGGAGATCTCGTCGCAGGGCCGCGGGGCGACCGGGGTGCGGTTGATGAACCTCGACGACGGCGACACCGTCGGGTCGGTGGCGCCGATCCTGGCCAACGACGACGCCTGACCGGACCGAGGTCCGCTGCCCCCCTCGGCGGCCAGTGCCGCCCTCGACCACTCGCCGCGGCGCGTCGCCGTCACGGCCGCTCGGAACAGGGGGTGCGTAGATGCGCCTGCGTGGGATGGCTGGTCAGGCCGTACCGCTGGTGGCGGCGCTGGTCGGCGTCGCGGTGGTGCTCGTGCTGGCGATGGGCGAGCTGGCGGCGGATGTCGTCGATGCCGGCCAGGCCCGCTCGGCAGCCGATGCGGCGGCACTCGCCGGCGTCGAGGGTGGGCGCCAGGCGTCGTCGACGATCGCCGCGAGCAACGGGGCGGCGCTGGTCATGTGGCGACGGGACGGCGCCGACGTGGTCGTGACCGTGCGCGTCCGGGACGCTACGGCGACGTCCCGCGCGACGGGCGGCGACGTCGCCGAGCCCGGAGCGGCAGGCGGCGATCGTTGACGCGCCCCTGTCGACGGGGGGTGCTCGCGTAGACTGGGTCGTCGTGAGCCCGAGCAAGTCTGCCGGCGGCACCGTCGAGACCGGGGTCGACGGCGAGCAGGTTGACGCCAACGGGCACCCCTCGCCGTCGGGCAACGGTCACCAGGAGAGCGCAACGCCGGGCACGCTCGCGGGTGGCAACGGCGGAAAGGTCGGCCCGAGCCGTCCGCGGCGGCGTTCCACGCTGACGCCCGGCAGGGCTGTGAGCCCCGAGCGCGGCAGCGCGTCGACGCGTGGCGTGTCGTCGAGCTCGGTCACCAGGCGAGCCGTCACGGTTGGCTCGGCGCCGGTGACCGAGTCGACCGAGATCAGCCCCGTGGCCGAGTCGACTGAGCTCGGCCCGGTCGTTGTGTCGACCGAGATCAGCCCGAGCGACAGGGAGGTGGTGGCCACCGGCGAGACCGCCGCCAGCGGCCAAGCCACTCCCGAGACCGTCATCACCGGCACGCCCGGGGACCAGCCCATGGTGCTCACCGACCCACCATTCCCCGAGCCCGAATCCCTGCTGGCGCCGCCGCTGCCCCCATTGCCCACAGCGCGCGTCGACCCCAATGCTCGCCGCTCACCTGGAAGCGAGCGCCCGGGCATGCCGACCGTCCTGCCCGTGGCGGTGCCGGCCGGCACACCGGCAGCGCGCACCACTGGCCTTCCCGGGTTCGCCGACCGGCCGATCCCACCGCCCGATGCGCCCTATGTGACGACGGTGCCGCACCAGATCGCACCGGTGCCCCGCCTGCTCGGCCGGCGGCCGCGGGTGCGGCGGGTGACGCGGGTCGTGCGTCATGTCGATCCGTGGAGCGTGTTCAAGGTCGCCATCGTGTTCAACCTCGTGCTGTACGCGGTGCTGCTGACCGCTGGCGTGCTGCTGTGGAACGTGGCCAACGCGACGGGCACGGTGGACAACCTCGAGCGCTTCTTCGAGTCGTTCGGGTGGTCGGACTTCGAATTCGACGGTGGCGCGATCTACCACGCGGGGTGGATCGCCGGCCTGTTCGGCGTGATCGGGCTGACGGGCGCCGCGGTGCTCGCCGCCACGCTGTTCAACCTGATCACCGACCTCGTCGGTGGCGTCCGCATGACCGTGCTTGAAGAGGAGGTGGTCGAACGCACCGTCTCCCCGATGCGGCGCTTCGTCGTCCGCCGGCCGACCGGCGGGGGCATCGATCCGGAGGCCGGGATGCGCCAGGAGTCCGACCGCCTGCCCGTCCCCCAGGACCCGATCGAGGATCCGGAGCGATAGATTTCGACCGGCCGGGGCTATAGCTCAGTCGGTTAGAGCGCATCCCTGATAAGGATGAGGTCGCAAGTTCGATTCTTGCTAGCCCCACACAAAAGACCTGGTAGATGACCATGACGGGCGCAACGTCTCGCCATCGGTGAGCATCGAGGTGTGCAGTACGTTGCCCCGGCGAGCGTGGAATCGGGTTGCAGTGATTGTGGGCTTCACGCCCACTCCGTCTCCGACGCGCTGATCAGGCACGATCCCAATGCAGAACGCTCCCGTCCAATTTGGCTCCGGGTTGACTGCATCCCGCTTCGGGATGAGGTCACCCGGCTCGCTGCACCCTCGGAGTGTCGGGCGTCCGCCGGTGTGGTCGCGCAGCGAGAGCGCTCACCCGACGGACACTTCGTCGGGTAGCGGCGGCGGAGGCAGGACGCCACGACAGGGTCGGTGGTGAGGCGGATGGCGGTGCGGGCGGCCTCGATAGTCCGTCGACTCTCACGGTTGCGGTGGAGGAGTTCGGTTCGTACCACCCAGTAGGGCTGGTATGAGCGCACCTGGTCGGGGTCATCGATCGCATCGAGTGCCTGCAGTCCGGCGACGGAGCCTTGGGCGATGGCGGCGGCGCGAGCGACGAGCGTTCCGAGGCACGGGTCGATGGTCGCGAGTCCTTCGTAGAGCTTGGTGATGGCCGACCAGTCGGTGTGGCCGGTCGCAACCTGCTCCGGTTCCGGCCGACCGCCGTGTACGCCGACGGCAGGGACGCCCACCTCTGCGGACGGGAGGCGTACGACCGATACGGCGTGGTGGTGTGTCGCGGTCCGGCGCGCCACACTCACACCCTCAGCCCTGACAACCTCCACCGCACGAACTGTTGACCTGACGCGGGCGCCACCCAGACCAACGGCACCCAACCACGACCAGTCCCCCGACAACACCCCACAGCAACAGCCCACCGCTCAGATCGGTGGATTGCGGCTAGTCCTTCATCAGCCAGGCGCGCACTTGGGCTTCGTGGTCGACGTAGTGATCGCCGGTGACGTCGACGATGACCTTTTCTATGGTGCCGCCGGTGAGCTCGAAGGTGCCGCGGTCGGCGTAGTCGGGTGTCACCGGCGAAGCGCTGTCGCGGCCGACGCAGATGCCGTCGCCGATGAGGCAGAACGAGCCTGGCTGGGTGACGATCGAACCTGAGCCGACTTCCTCGTCGTCGATGTACAGCGTCGCGGTGCCGGCGAAGCCTGGCATGGCGGGATCGGCGTTGGGTCCGTTGACGACGAATCCTACTGCGAAGGCGTGGCGGCCGGGGGTGATGTCGCGGTCGGACTCGATGGTCTGCAACGTCGTGCCGACCCAGTTGAAGGCGTATTTGAGCCGCTTGTCCTTGAGGTACAGCGAGTGTCCACCAGCGACGCCGCCGTGGGCGAAGAGCACACCTTCGGCCGCGTCGGATTCGAGTTCTGTTCCGGCGACGATCGTGTAGGACCGACCGTTGATCGCGACGCCGGCAGACTCGGGGACGTCGGCGCTGTGGGGGAAGTACTCGTATCGTTGTCGCGTCGGTCCGCCGCGTGGCCGTTCGGCGAGGACTTGTTCGAGGGCGGTGCGATCATCGAGCGGCAGCCCGTTGTAGATGCCGGCGTAGTAGAACCACAAGCTCTTCATCGACTCGACGCGTTCGGGGTGATCGGCGGCGACGTTGCGGGTCTGCGCCCGGTCCGTTTCGAGGTGATACAGCTCCCACTCATCCTTGTCGAAACTGCCCCAACCCGATAGCGGCGGGTGAACGGTGCTGGCGAGCCAGCCGTCGTGATAGAGCGAGCGTTGCCCGAGCATCGTGTAGAACTGGGTGTTTCTTCCCGGCGCGTCGGCGTCGGCCAGTGCGGTCGCGAAGCTCTCACCTTCGATCGGGTGCTGCAGGTATCCCTTGAGCGTCTCGGGCGGTTTGATGCCGAGGAGGTCATAGATCGTCGGGACGATGTCGACGGCATGGGTGTACTGCTGGCGGGGCGACGGATCGGCGGCGATCTGTGCCGGCCAGGACACCACGCACAGGTCGGCGACGCCGCCTTCTGCGCCGGCCCACCGCTTCCAGTACGGGAAGGGCGTGTCGAGCGCCCAGGCCCACCCGGTGTTGTAATGGTTGTACGACCGGGCCGTGCCGAGTTCGTCGATGCGCTCAAGGGTCACGGCGGGGTCGCTGGCGAGACCGTTGAAGAACCTCCACTCGTTGAACTCGCCGTTCGGTCCCCCCTCGCCGCTCGCCCCGTTGTCGGAGACGACGACGATGATCGTGTTGTCGAGCTGCCCCGATTCTTCGAGGTAGTCGAGCAGGCGCCCGATCCGGTCGTCCCAGTACGAGATGTAACCGGCGAACACTTCCGCCATGCGGGCGAACAACCGCTGTTCATCGGCGCTCAGCGAGTCCCACGGACGCACCGTGTCGAGCATCGGCCACGGCGTACCCTCCGGGCTCGTCCGCTCCGGTCCGCCGTGCGGGTTGATCGGTGACAGCTCGGTTCCTTCGGGCAGGAAGCCAAGCTCGATTTGTCGAGCCAGGATTCCGGCGCGGATCGCTTCGTAGCCCTGGTCGAACCGGCCCTTGTACCGGTCGGCCCACTCGAGCGGCACCTGATGCGGCGCGTGTCCTGCCTGCGGCGCGAGGTACATGAAGAACGGCTTGTCAGGATCGATCACCTTGGCGTCGCGGATGAACTCGATCGCCTTCGCCGCGAGGTCGTCGGCGACGTGATACCCGTCTTCGGGTCGTCCCGGCGCATCGACCTGATGGTTGTCGTGAACCAGATCCGGATACCAGTTGTTCGTCTCGCCCCCCAGCCAGCCGTAAAAGCGCTCGAACCCGCGTCCGAGCGGCCACCGACCCTTGTACGCGGCGAGGTTGCACTCCTCACCTGGCGTCAGGTGCCACTTGCCGACGCAGTACGTGTTGTAACCGTGCTCCGCCAGCACCTCCGAGATGAACCCGCTTTCGAACGGGATCCGCGTCGAGATCCCCGGAAAGCCAGACGCGAACTCCGCGATCGTCGCCATGCCGTTGGTCGTCGCGTTGCGACCAGTGAGCAACGATGCCCGCGTCGGTGAACACAACGCGGTGGTGTGGAAGTTCGCTAATTTCACGCCCCGCTCCGCAATGCGGCGCATCGCGGGCGTCTCCACCGGACCACCGTGAATGTCCATCGTGGCGTAGCCGAGGTCGTCCCACGCGATGAACAACACATTCGGAGCACCCGGCGCAGCCTGAGGGGCGAGGTACGGCTCCCAATCGGGCGTCGAATCGCGAATGTCGACCTCGATCTTGCCGTTGAACTGGTTGCTCGCGGTCATCTGGCGTCCTCGCTTGTCATCGTTGGGAAATCGTGCTTGAACTCTTGAAGACTGATACGTCGCCATCGTCGTCGTGGGCTCGTCGCGCGGAGTGTTGCCGTCGCTGTTCGGGCTCGTCCGGGGTCCCGCTTGACGCGCCGTTGCACCTGGGTCACGGTTGGTGCTCCCCCAGCACGGGTTTCCTCTGCGGCAACGTGGTGGGGCTGAAGGGCGCTCCGGCCACTGAGGCGAGGTGTTCGTCGGTGTCGTGGTCGGTGGGCTGCCGGGCAGCGTGGTTCACCTCCACTCAGGTGCTGCTGTCGGCGAGTGCTTTGGTCTTGGCTTGCTCGAATTCGGCGTCGTTGATCACGCCGCTCGCTCGGAGGTCGGCGAGTCGGGTGAGCTCGTCGGCGGTGCTGGGCGCGGCTCCGGCTGCCTGTTGGATGTGTCGGCGTGTGGCTTCGTCTTGTGCTTGGGCCTGCTGCAGGGCATGTTCCTGCATCTTGTGACCGCGGGCGATGAGGTAGACGAACACCCCGAGGTAGGGGACGACGAGGACGAAGATCGTCCACAGCGCCTTGCCCCATCCCGACAGGTCTCGGCTACGGAAGATGTCCCCGAACACGACGATGAGCAGCCAGATCCAGATGAACCAGAGGAAGAACCACATCATCGACCAGAACACCTGGCCGGTTCCGAACTCTGCAGCGAACATGCCTATCTCCTCGTTGTCGTGATGACCGACGCGTGGTTTCTGCGACGGCAGGCGTCGTGGACGAGCACTGCTCGTGCTCGTCCGTGGCGCCGTTGGGATGGTGCGCCTGATGCGCTGCTGGTCGCATTCTCCAAACCGGGTAACTCCATCGGGTGGAGCGGCGAGGCAGTTCGGGCGCTATCGGGAGGTCCACCGCAGGTGGAGTGGCAAGCGGGGGACCTGGTCGAGCAGTTGGGTGTCGTCGAAGTAGTGACGGAACGTGCAGATCTGCAGGCCGCGAAACTCGGCGACTGACACCCCCGTGAGTACGACGCGGCCTCCGGTTGGCTCGATGAGCACACTGTCGTCGAACAGGAGCGCCCCGGAGAACGTGGCTGCGAGACGCCACTCGGCCACAACTGTGTCGCCTCCGGTGTCTTGGCGGAGCACGTCGATGGCGACATCACTGAGCGAGTCCTCGGGCGCACCGAAGGCTGCTTGGACGGACTGGCGCGAGGTGACGGCCAGGTGCGGGCTGGTGAAGGCGACGTCTGGGGTGAAGAACTCGTCGAAGCGGCTGGCGTCGCCGACCACGACCGCCTCGAACGCAGCACGGAACACGAGGGTGCGGTCGGAGGGTTCGTTGTCATCGCCTCGCCACGGGTGGTGGGCGGCTTGAAGCACCACCCGACGTGGCTGGAACAGAAGACCCATCTCACCTCCGGGGCGTCGTCGACTGCGTCGTACTCATCGAACGACGGGGCTGCGTCGCGATCATCCTCCGGAGTGGGCGAATCGTTGGGCCGCCTGGCCGTGCCGTTCAGCCACCCGCGGTGGATAGGGGACGTCGCCCGTGCGCACGTCCTTTGGTCCACGCCCGGGCCTGTTGCCAGCTGTTGCCTGGCGCTGCTCATCACGAGGTGGACGTCGAGTGGTCGCGCCGAGGCATTATCCGATGTGGGCGAGGACAGCCGGCTGTGCCATTCCGTACGGTGAGGGCGCCCGAGCGGTGCCGTGGTTGACCGATTCGGGAGATCGTAGGAGTTGATGATCCGGAGGTGTGGTGCGGGGCAGGTCGCTGCGAACCGCCGCCGCTGATGGCGGCGTCGGCGGCGATTCCCAGGCGAGTGTCACGGCACGGCAGGCGTTTGCGACGACGGTTCCGATGGAAGGGAGAGGAAGTGATGGCTACATCGACTGGGCCGGCCGCGCTGTCGGCCAAGGAGATCTCGAGACTGCTGGCGCTGACGAAGGACGCGGACACGGTTGAGCTGAAGCTGACTGTCCCCGAATCGGCGTCGGGCTACCGCTCCACGCTCGCCGCGCTGGGGATCGACCCGCTGGACGCACAGATGCGTCAAGTGTTCTTCTTCGACACCCCGGACCTGGTCCTCAATCAACACGGTGTGGTGGTGCGGGCGCGGCGAAGCCAAGGGTCGGTCGACGACTCGGTGGTCAAGCTGCGACCGGTCGTACCGAACGAGCTGCCCGACGAGCTCCGCGCGCGACGCGACTTCGGGGTCGAGGTCGACGCCTTGCCTGGCGGGTTCGTCTGTTCGGCGTCGTACAAGGCCAAGCTCGGCCGGACCGACGTGCGCCAGGTGGCGTTGGGCCAGCGGCCGGTGCACACACTGTTCACCAAGGGTCAACGGAATTTCTTCGCCGATCACGCACCGGTGGGGATCGATCTCGACGGACTCGACGTCTTGGGCCCGATGAACGTGTTCAAGCTCAAGTTCTCGCCAGCGGGATTGGCCCGCCGGCTCGTCGCGGAGGCATGGCTGTACCCGGACGGGTCACGGATCGTCGAGCTGTCCACCAAGTGCGAGCCTGCGGAAGCGTTTCAGGTCGCCGCCGAGGCGAGAGCCTTCCTCGACGAACGGGGGATCGACGTCACCGGTGAGCAGCAGACCAAGACGGCGACCGCACTCGCATTCTTCTCCGACGAGCTGCGCAACGCGTGAGCGCCCGAGGTGCGTCACACGAATCGCTGGCCACCGCCGCGACCCAGGAGTCGGCCCCGAGTCGTGACTTGCGGACCGGCCCGACGTCGCCCGCCTGAAGGGAGGTGAAGCGTGCACGAGCACGGGGTGGACGTCAGCGTGCTCGCGGTCGGTGCAGGCTGCATCGCGCTGTGGGCGCTGGTGGCCCGCCGCCTGGCCGGGTGGAACATCAGCTCGGCGATGGCGATGGTGGTGCTCGGTGTCGTCGTGGCCAATGAGCCGCTCGATCTGATCGCTCCGTCTCCGACCAGCGACACGGTTCGTCTGCTCGTGGAGGGCGCCCTCGTGCTCGTGCTGTTCTCGGATGCGTCGCGTGTGAATGTGGGCGGCCTGCGCGCGGATCGCGGACTTCCGGCACGGCTGCTGCTGGTCGGCTTGCCGTTGACGATCGGGCTCGGCTTCGCCGCCGCCGCGCTGGTGACCGATCTCGATCTGTGGCTGTGCGCGTTGGTCGCTGCGGCGCTGGCCCCGACCGACGCCGCCCTCGGCGCGCCGGTGGTGGCCGACCGTCACGTCCCGATGCGCATTCGGCGCACGCTCAACGTGGAGAGCGGTCTGAACGATGGTCTGGCGACGCCGTTGGTGACGTTCTTCGTCGCCGGTGCCGTGGCCGAAGCGGGAAGCCTGCCCGACGTGTCGCCGGGCTCGGCGCTCATCGAGCTGGCCGGCGGGTTGGTTGTCGGCGTGGCGGTTGGGGTCGCTGGTGGCTGGCTGCTGCGTGTGGCGCAGGATCGGAGCTGGACGTCGCGGGCCGCCGGCGGGATCGTGGTGCCAGCGCTGGCCCTGTTCTCCTACGCCGCTGCGCTGGAGTTGGGCGGCAATGGTTTTGTTGCCGCGTTCGTTGGTGGCCTGGCGTTCGGGAGCACCCAACGGGACCCGGCGGAGGTCGGTGAGCTGGGCGAACGACTCGGTGAGCTGCTCGGCCTGGTGGTGTGGCTGCTCGTCGGCACCTTGGTCGTCGACGTCCTCGCGGACGTCACCTGGGAGATGGTCGTGTTCGCGGTGCTCGCCCTCACGGTGCTGCGGATGGCCCCGGTGGCGCTGGCGTTGACCGGCACCGGACTGAGCGGCGTCACCGTCGCGTTCGTCGGGTGGTTCGGTCCGCGTGGTCTGGCCTCGATCGTGTTCGCGTTGATCGCCCTGGACGCGCTGCCGGCCGCCGAGGGCAGCGCGGTGATCTCGATGGTGATGCTCACGGTGGTGTTGAGCGTCGTCGTGCACGGCCTCACCGCCGGCCCGCTCGCCCGCCGCTATGGGGCACGCGCCGGGCAGCTCGGCGACGGCCAGCCAGAGCATCTGCCCGGGGTGGACGACGCCCTCGCGCCGCGGCGCGTCGCCGAGCACCACCACCGGTAGCGAATCGATCGGGGCCGAGTGGAACCTCACGCCAACACAGCTGCGACCAACAGCGAGCGTCTCGCTGCGTGGGAACAGCGGATGAACCCGATCATCATCGCCGCAGCCATCCTGCCGATCGTCGTCGCCTTCACCGAGCGAGGTCAGAGTGAGCCGGCGGTGTGGCTCGACGTCGGGTCGTGGGCCGTCTTCATCGCCGACTTCGTCGCTCACATCGCGTGGAAGCGCAGCTACCTGCGTTCCAGGGTCGGATGGTTCGACCTGACCATCGTGGCGCTGACCGCACCGTGGTACCTGATCCCCGGGTTCGGCAACGCGAGAGTGCTCGGCCTCGCCCGCCTCGGCCGGCTGGGCCGCGTCTTTGTGGTCTCCACGAAGAGCGAGGTGCTCCGAGAGCTGGGACGCCGCCTCGGCATGGCGGCCCTGTACGGGGCGGTGCTGGTGGTGTGCTGCGCACTGATCGTCAACGCGGCGGAGCCGGCGTCGTCGGGCTTCTCGACGTTCGGTGACTCGATCTGGTGGACGGTCGTCACGTTCACAACCGTCGGGTACGGCGACCTGTACCCGGTGACGGCCGAGGGACGTGTTGCCGCGGTGCTGTTGATGGTCGGCGGCATCGCCCTCATCGGGACCCTCGCCGGCTCGCTCGGGTCGTTCTTCACCAGCGGCACCACGGGGGAGGCCTCGGACACGGCGCCCGCCGACCCATCGACGCTCCCGGCCGGGGCGCGTGACGACGTGCTGAGCGAGATGCGTGCCGTGCGCGCCGAACTCGCCGAACTCCGCCGGACCGTCCCCCTGGGCCGTGAGGACGACCACACCACCTGAACGCCCTGGCGGTGCCGTCGTCGGTGACCGGCCTGGCGAGGCGTGACCGGCGCATCAGGGCGTCTCCGGAGAAGGGGACGTTGTACCCTACCGGACCGAGGGAACCAACACCAGGGTGGCGAGATGACAGGTCGGGCGGCAACAAGTCCGGCGCGAACGGTCGAAGGAAGACGCCGCCCGGCGCCGGTCTCGTCGGTGCCAGGCGTCGACAACGCGTCTGACGAGCACCCTGTCGGGACACGAGCGGCGGCGAGCCGGGCGAACGCCGATCAGTCGTCGGCGGTCGACCCGCCGAGCGCCCTGCGCAGCTTCGTCGGGACGGTGCTGCGCAGCGTCGGGTTCGTCCCGGTCGCGTCCAAGCTCCGCCCACCGCGCAGACGCCGGGACCTCGTGTCGCGGTCGGCGATCCTGGGCGAAATCGGGGACCGTGACGTCGACGTCCTGCTCGTGACCGCGGCGGCCGGGTACGGCAAGACGACGACACTGACCGAGCTGGTCGCCGCCGACGAGGGCCCGTGTGCGTGGGTGTCGCTGGACGGTTCGGACAACGACGCCGCCGTCTTGCTCACCAATGTCGCCCTGGCGCTCGACGACGTCGAGCCGGTCGATCCGGGCGTCGTGTGGGAGCTGTGGGGTCGCTCCCCGTCGGTGTCGACACCTGCCTTGCAGCGATTCGGGCTGATGCTCGCCGGGCGTCGCCGTGCCGTACTGCTGGTGCTCGACGATGTCCACGAGCTGGTCAGCCGCGACGCCCTGGATGTGCTCGCGATGTTGGTGTCGGAGCTACCGGACGGCTCAACGGTGGTGCTCGCCGGCCGCCTCCTTCCACCGATCGGTTATGCCCGGTTCCGGGTCCGGCGCCGGGTGGTCGAGTGGGGTGTCGAGCAGCTGGCGTTCGGCGTGCAGGAGGCGGCGACCCTGTTCGCGGGCCGGGGTCTGGACGTTTCGACCGACGAGGCGCGACGGCTGGTGGGTCGGACCGAAGGCTGGCCGCTCGCGTTGCACCTGGCTTCGATCGACCGGCGCGGTGACCGCCTCGACGAGGCCACCGTCATCGATCCGTCGGGACAGACACGGCTGATCGCTGAGTACCTCGCTGAGGTGCTGCTCGCCGACCTGCCAGCGGAGACGGTGTCGTTCCTGATGGCGGCGTCGTGCCTCGATCGGCTGAGCGGCCCGCTGTGCGACGCCGTGCTGGACCGGGAGGGCTCGGCGCTGCTGCTCGAGGAGCTGCTCCGTGGCAACCGTCTGATCGTCGCGCTGGACGATCATCGTGAGTGGTACCGGCTGCATCAGACGTTCTCCGAGTTCCTGCGCGCCGAGCTGGCACGCCGGGATCCTGCTCGGATGGTGAGCGTCCACCGGCGGGCGTCGGAGTGGTTCGAGCACCACGGCGACATCGACGCGGCGATCACCCATGCCGTGCGCGGCGGTGACAGCGCCCGCACCGAGACGCTGATCTACACCCACTTTGCGATCTACGCGACCAACGGCCGGCAGGAGGCGATCGACCGCTGGCTCGGCCTGTTCACCGACGAGCAGCTCGCCGCGCGGCCGCTGCTGATGGTCGCCGCCGCCTACGCCCGGCTGTTCGGCGGCGACGGCGCGGCGGCCGCCGGCTGGATGGCACGGCTCGAGGACGTGGTCGGCGACGATCGTCCTGACGGGGTGACCGGATGGGTGCCGGCTGTTGCGCTGGCCGAGTTGCGCGCCGCCGCGGCGCCGATCACCGCTGGGGAGATGGCCGACGAAGCCGGCTACGCCTACCGTCACCTCCCTCCCAACGGCGACTGGCAACCCGCCGCCTGCGTGCTGCGCGGGGCGGCCGAGTTCATGCTCGGCCACCACGACCTCGCCGACGACCTTTTCCGAGAAGGCACACAAGGCGCTGCGGACCGTCCCATCGTCCAGGCACTCGGCCTCGCCCACCACGCCGTGCTCCGCGTCGAGCGCGACGACTGGGCCGAGGCGACACGGCTCGCCCGCCGCGCCCGCGCCCTCATCGACGCTCGCGTGAAGCTGCCGGTCACCTGTCTGGTGATCGCCCTCAGCAGCCTCGTCGAAGCGCACCACGGCCATCGCGACGCCGCCGATCGCGACCGACGACTCAGCCGGCAACACCTGGCCGGCTACGCCGACGTCGCCCCGTGGACAAACCTCCAAGCGAGGATCGCCCTTGCCCGCACCAGCGTGCTGCTCGACGATCCCGTCGAGGCGGCCACCCTGCTCGACGAGCTCGAACCGATCCTCGGTGCGGTTTCCGACGCCGTCGCCGTCGCCGGGCAAGTGTCATCCATCCGCCGCGCGCTGGCGTCACGGTCGCGACACGCACGGTTCGGACCGTCGTCGCTAACCACGGCTGAGCGCCGGGTCCTGCAGTACCTGCCCACCCATCTTTCACTGGCCGAAATCGCCGAACGCCTCTACGTGTCCCGCAACACCGTCAAAGCGCACACCATCGCCATCTACCGCAAGCTCGGCACGGCGTCGCGAAGCGAAGCCGTCGCCGCCGCCCACGACGGAGGCCTCCTCGCGATCGGTGACGCGATCGAATCCACGTTGTCGGATATTGCCCACAACGGATGATGACACCGATGACGCCGTGGGGGTGAGGGCGCCATCTCCCACCTCGCCCTGACGGGGTTGCTGTGCCGTGGCATCGACACGCCGGGCACGACCCGGCGCTGTCCCGGGGCCCTTCAGTCCTCGAGCGGATGTGGTGTCGCCATGCCCGAGCCGAGCATGTAGACGCTGACGAGCAACGTCCACCCGGGGAACAACAGGGTCACCCACAAGCTGTAGGAGACGATCACCAGCTGGAGCGCCGCCAGACCGTACGTCACCGCGACCATCCAACGAGGCATGGTGCGCGAGCGCAGCCAGATCGTTCCCGCCGAGACCATGAACACACCGGCCATGCGGACCGCGAACGTGTTCGTTGCACGATGGACGACGCTTCGATCGAGCGTGTAGACGGCGCTTTCGAGCGTTTCGGTGGGCATCGCCTCGTAGGTCACCAGCAGGCCGCCGGTGAGCGCGGTGGCGAAGAACGTCATGGCCAGGAACAGCAGCCCGCTGCCGGATAGCACGGTCGAAAAGAATCGGTCCTCGAGCTCGCCGAGACGATCACGCACGACCCCGATGAACCACAGGAAGGCGATCCCTGCGAACGGAACGAGGCCGAGAGCAAGCTTCACCATGCCGGATCGTTCTTCGAGCCACTCCCCGGCATCGGTCGGGTCGGCGGGGATCGACAGCCGGATCAGCACGAACGCCGTGCCGAGCAGCACGGAAAAGACGATCCCCGCCACCGCGGCCGCGCGTGGCGTCGTCAATGGACTGGGCTCGAGCCCGCGGCGCGGACCGCGATCCGAACATCCTCCAGTGGTTCCCACGACGCGAACGTACCGACGGCCGCCGCCTTGCGGCCTCGTCCGGTTCGGGCGATTCGGGGGTGCCGATCGGCGTCCCCGAAGGCAGTCCACGACGGCGGCGCGCAACCGTTGAACGTCCGGCATATGCGGCTCCGATCCGCCGCCAACACCCGCGCGCGCGCAGTGGCTCACGCACACTCGGACCGGTCAAGTCCTCACCGGCGGCCTCGATCGTCGCGACGGCGCCGGCGACAATCGCCCAGATCGGACGAGGCTCCCGCCGACTTCGCATTCGTACAGTGCCGCTATGACGTCACCGAACATCCTCATCGTGATGACCGACGAGGAGCGGTACCCGCCGCCGTACGAGACCGACACGGTGACGGCCTTTCGGACGGAGCAACTGCCCGCCCGTGAATCGCTGCGCGCCTCAGGCGTCGAGTTCCACCGCCACTACGCCGGCTCGACGGCCTGCTTGCCGAGCCGCACCACGCTGTTCACCGGGCAGTATCCGTCGCTCCACGGCGCCTCGCAGACCGACGGATTGGCCAAGGCAAACACCGACCCGGCGATGTCCTGGCTCGACCCCGACACCGTGCCCACGCTCGGGGACTGGTTCCGTGCCGGCGGCTACCACACGCACTATCGCGGCAAATGGCACATCTCCCACGCCGACCTGACCGTTCCCGGCACCCACGATGGCCTGATGGCCTCCGACGACGCCGGACGCCCGATCGCCCACGCCGTCGAGGCCTACCTCACCGCCGATCGTCTCGACCCGTTCGGGTTCTCCGGGTGGATCGGGCGTGAGCCGCACGGTGCGCACAAGGCCGACTGCGGGGCCGTCCGCGACGGCGTCTTCGCCGAACAGGTCGTCGATCTCTTTGCCGCCCTCGCCCGGTCCTCCAGCGACGGCCCGTGGCTTGCTGTCGCGTCGTTCGTCAACCCACACGACATCTCCTTCGGCGAGTTCGGTTGGGGCCAACTGCTCGGCTTCGGGCCCCCCGACGACACCGTGCCGGAGATCCCCGAGGCACCGTCGCAACCCGACAGCTTCGCCGACAGACCGCCGTGCCAACAGCAGTTCAAAGCGGTCTGGCCGAAGATGCTGTTCGATCAACCCACCGACCTCGCCTACCGCCGGCTCTACTACTACCTCCACCAACTCGTCGACAAGGCGATCGCGCGGATCCTCGAGGCGCTCGCCGAGTCCGGCATGGCCGACGACACGATCGTCGTGTTCACATCCGACCACGGCGACCTCCTCGGCGCCCACGGCGGGCTCGTCCAGAAGTGGTACAACGCCTTCGACGAGGCAATCCACGTTCCCCTCATCATCTCCGGTCCCGATGTCGCCGCAGCGCCAGGCGGGATCCCGGTCCCGACCAGCCACGTCGATCTCTTGCCGACACTGCTCGGACTCGCCGGCATCGACCTCGAACGGGCAGCCGCCGGCGTCGCTGAACACCACGACGAGGCCCATCCGCTGCCCGGCCGAGACCTCAGCGCGGTCATCACCGGCTCCGCGTCCCCCGAATCGGCGGCATCACCGGTGTACTTCATGACCGAAGACGACGTCTCCCGCGGCAGCACCACCGCCAACATGTTCACCGGCGAACCCTTCGAACCGGTCGCGTTCCCATCCCACGTCGAATCCGTCATCGCCACATTGCCGACCGGGCAAGACGGCGGACTCGAACTGTGGAAGCTCAACCACTACTACGAGCGCCTCGAAGACTGGAGTGCCGCCCACGGGATGCCGACCAACCCATCCTCCGCCCCCGCCGCCGAGCCGCTGTTCGAGTTGCACAACCTGACCGCCGACCCCGAAGAACGGGTCAACCGGGTCGACGCCGCGCCCCGCGAACTCAGCCAGCTGCAATCGATCCTCGAAGCCGAACGCGACGCCAAACGCCTCCTACCAACACACCGCAACCCCTGAACCGGACCCGCACCAGGCCGACAACGTTCGCCCGGTGACCACGCGCCGCCGGCCGCGATGCACGACCTGACCTGAGAGCGATCACATCCAGCAACACACAGAGAGAAGAGCGCCCATGACAGACACAGCATTGGACGAACTCGGACCGGTCGACTACGCGATCGTCGAGTTCCCTGCCGGTGCAGCGAACTTCACCGGAGCGATGACCGACGAGCTGCTGAGACTCGTCGAGGCCGGAACGATCCGCGTGATCGACATCCTGATCCTCGTCAAGGACCCAGACGGAGCAATCGAGGCGATGGAACTGGCCGATCTGGAAGATCTCGGCCCGCTGCGCGAACTCGAAGCGGAGCTCGCCGAACTGCTCGCCGAGGACGACGTCGTCAACCTCGCCGCAGCGATGGAACCAGGCAGCACCGCCGGGGTGCTCATCTACGAGAACCTTTGGGCGGCACCATTCGCATCGGCCGTGCGCCATTCCGGAGGCCAACTGATCGCCAACGGACGGATCCCCGTCCAGGACATCCTCGCCTCGATCGAGGCGGACGAAACGCTCCAACCAGTAGGAGACTGACATGCCATTGAGAGCAACCCGTCGGGGACGAGTCGGAGTGGTCGGAGCACCCGTCGCCAAGACCGCTGTCGTCGCTGCCGCCGTCACGCCCGGACCCTCACCCGTCGCCAGAGCCGCTGTCGTCGGCGCCGCGGTCACGCCCGGACCCTCACCCGTCGCCAGAGCCGCCGTCGTCGGCGCCGCCGTTACGCCCGGTCGAAGGCGCCGCCGGATCTAGCCCGCCGTCGTGCCTCGGCCGACACCACCAGCAACATCGATCCAAGCACAGCAGCAGGGCAACCGGTTGGCCACCCTATCACCGCGTCTACCAATGGGCCTCGCCCCGCGGCAACCGAAGTGCTGGACCGGATGAACCCACTGGGCTGCAGCGCAGCGGTCCAAGAACGCCGCCGGCGACGCCAGCGTCCACCCGAAGTGTCGGTCGAGGAGAACCCGCGGGCGTCCCCCACCGCGCATAGGAGAATCCTCGAGCGAAGCCCTCCGAGCGCATCCCCGACGCGCCGATCCTCTTGCACTCAGATTCAGACGGTCGCGACGCGATGTCCGACTTCCGCGCCCGATGCCGCGCTGTCGACCACCCTGTCGAGCATCCGGGAAGCGCTCGTAAGCGATACCGCGGATGGTGGCAGAGGAGCCAACGTTTCGCGACTCGGGCGTCATGCGATTGCGGCGGACCTCAGGGTTCGGCTCGAGCACCTCAACGACGGACAGCGCCTTGCGGTGCCCGGGTCGGGACGCGCGCGTTGGCAGGTACC
>JBIOUO010000402.1:0-3816 GCA_044867195.1 Ilumatobacteraceae bacterium | reverse complement strand
ACAGCGGGGTGAAGTGGTTGCCTCACGAGCAGACTGACGTCTTCGCGTTTCACTCTGGACAAGACGAGCGGCGAGTTCTCACCCACGACGCGCTACCAGGACTATGCGATCAGCCCAGAGCTGATCCATTGGGAGAGCCAGTCGGTGACCTCAGTTGTCGCTTGCCACGGTGATGGGACCACCGGTTTGCCACGACCATGGGACCGTCTCGCGGGCCACGACCTGACGCGTTGTTGATGATGAGACGAGTCGTCGTCGGGGTCAACTGGTTGTTGCCGTTCGTCGCGTCGAGCCGGGGTCAAGGCCGGCCGCAGGCCGCCCGGAGGGCTTGGCCTTGACGCCGGCGGTGGTGGAGCGCCGAGCTGGGGACAATGGTTCGGGCCCCGCCCCTCGGGCGGGGCCTTCGTGCCGGGCCCGACTGGGGCGTTGCCGTTGCCGGTAGGAGGGGCCGTCGACGACGAGCTGGTAGGCGTTGGAGGTCAGCCGGTCGATCGCCGACTCGGCGAGCAGCGGGTCGCCCATCGCGGCGAGCCATTCCCCCGGCGGTTCCCGGTTGCTGGTGACGATGGTGGTCGCCCGCCGATGGCGCTCGACGACGATCTCGTAGATGTCGGCGGTGTCGGCGGCGTCGAGGGCCTGGAGGCAGAAGTCATCCAAGATGAGGACCTCGACGCGGATCAGTTTGCGCAGCTCGAGGTCGTGGCTGCCGTCGAGTCGGGAACCGCGCAGCCGTTTGAGGATTTGGTCGCAGCGTCCGGCCAAGGTGGTGTAGCGGCGGCGGCAGGCGATGTGTCCGAGTGCGGTGGTCATGAACGTCTTGCCGACCCCGACGGGGCCCATGACGATCAGGTCGCGGCGGGCTTCGACGAAGCGCAGCGTGCACAGCTCGGCCCACAGGTCGCGGTCGAAGATTGCTTCGGTGCTGTCGTCCCAGCCCTCCAAGGTCATGGTGGCGTCGAGTCGGGCGGCGCGGGCGCGCACCGTGGTGGAGACCCGTTCGCGGCGGCTGACTTCGTCGGCGAGGATGACGGTGAGGAACTCGGGGTAGGGCAGGTGGGCTTGGCGGGCGAGCTCGACCCGTTCCGGCAAGGTGTCGAGGATCCCCGACAGCTTGAGGTCGCGCAGCACCTGGCGCAGCTCGGCGGAGACCGCTTCGGCGCTCATCGGGAACCTCCTGCGGGGACGGTGACGCTGGTGACGGCGAGTGGGTCATGGCGGGCGAAGCGCAGCGGCAGTGTCGGGGCGATCGGCGGCTGCGTCGGCGAGGTGTGTTCGCGTCCGCGTTCGAGGAGCCGGGCGATGAGCGAGAGGTCGACGAGGTCCAAGGCGAGCGCTTGGGCGCAGGCGGCCTCGACGCGTTCGTCGCTGAAGCGGCGGGCCAGACCCAACAGCCGGTAGACCTGCCGCATCCGGGTCCATGGCAGCTCGACGTCGAGCAGTCGGCGGGCATAGATCCCGACCGACGTGCCGATCAACGCTGCCTGCCGGCACAGCTGGTCGATGTCACGCAACGCGTACACGGACCGGCCGGCGGGCAGGTCATCGGGGTCGGTGTGGCGGCCGCCGGGTGGTTGGCGGGGATGGATCTTGATCAGCGAGCCGCGCCAGAACAGCTTCACCAGCTGCGCGTCGACGCGGGCCTCGACGTGATGGCCGATGAGATGGCCGGGCACCGAGTAGATCGCCTTGGCCACTTCGACGTGATGATCGCGATGCACCCTGGGCCGGGCGTAGATCGGCAGGTCATAGGGCAGCAGCGGTGCTGCCAGCAGGTGTGGCTGCTCGTCGGTGTCGAACACCTCGGCGGGACGGCGCTGGGTGGTGCCATGGATCCGCATGCCGGCCGTGGTCCGGCTCCACAGCTCGGCTCGTCGCTGGGCGTCGGCAAGATCGATGAAGGTCTCACCGGCGAAGAACGAGCCGCGCACGTAGCTCACGGCTCGTTCGACTCGCGGCTTGTCCCGCGGATGACGCACCCGGGCCGGGTCGACGACGAAGCCGCGGGACTGGGCGTACTCGATGAACCCCTCGTTCAGCCTCGGGTTGATGTCGTCGGCCTCCACGACGATCGCCTTGAGACTGTCCGGGATGATCACCCGGAACACGCCGCCGAAGAACCTCCAGGCCGCCTCGCATCCCTCGATCACGTCGACCAGGCGCTGCTGGAAGGTCAGCCACACGAAGCAGTGCCGGCTGTAGCAGGCGGTGAAGATCAACGCCCACACCACCCGACGCCGCCCCGCAACGGGATCGAAGATCAGCCCCATGCGACCGAAATCGACCTGACATTCCACACCGGGTTCGCCATCGGCGACTCGCACCGTGACGTCGCGGTCCCCGAACCCGCAGCGCTCCACGGCGAAGCGGTGCAACGTCCGATACGGCACCGCCACCCGCCGACGGGCCAGCAACTCGAGGATCTTGGTGAGGTGCAGATCCTGTTGCACCCACGTGCGGATCTGGTCCTCGTGCGGCACCAGCGCCTCCCACGCCGCCCCATGACCGCCCGGACGCGCCGGACGCACCAATCCACACACGGCACCGATCAGCCCGTCGCCAAGCTGCTCCACCCCGCCGCCAGGATCCATGCCCGCCGCCACCGCCGCCTCCACGTAGCGGCGCACCGTCTTGCGGTCCACGCCCGTCAACCGGGCGACCGAGCGATAGCCCTCCCCGCCCAGCCGCAGTCGCAGCACTTCCCTGATCTCATACACCGGGACCTCCCTGAACGCCATCCCGCACCTCCTGCTCGACCGAGCGAGATGTGCGGGCTACCACGCTCAATCGGCGTGGCCATGGCCATCACAGGTGGTCCCATGACTGGCAACGAAGCGGTCCCATCCACGTGGCAAAAACCGGGGCTGGTGGGCCCATGCTCGTGGCAAGCGACACGCCCCCTTCCGGTATGACGTTGCGGAACCGCAGCTCACCCACCGACAACGTCAGCGGGTCCGAGTACCACACGTACGGCGACAGCCACTCGCTGAACCCCGAGATCGTCAACAACACGTCGTAGGTGATCCGCGCCCGGATCGTCACCGTCCCCGTCTCCTGCGGCACCCACGTGCAATCCCGCTCGAGCTGGCCGAGCTCGAAGTAGCGGGGCAGATCGTCCGGGAACCCCGGGATCGCATTCGCCTTCACCGCCGACTCCGCCGGCGCACACGGCATCGTGTCGCCGCCCGGCCCGACCACCTCGAACTCCAACTCGGCCGGGAACAACCCGAGCTGCGAATACCACCCCATGTACTGATCGACAGCCGTGAAGTACGGCCGCCACGCCTCAGCCTGGATCTGCAACCACGTCGGCATGTTCACAACCAGCCCGCCATAGGTGGCGACCTCGGGCGGAGAGATCACCCGGAACGGTGGCAGCTGCACCATCCCCCACAAGATCCCCAGGCGCACCAACGGGTTCCAGAACGGATCCGTCATCGGCACCTCGACGTAATCCAAGATGCCGGGTTCGAAGCCCCCCGGATACTCGGGCGGATGGCCGCAACGAACCTCGAACCGGCGGGTCGCCGTCGCCAACGGATGGTTGCCCGCGAAGTACAGCGCCCCGAACCGGTTCGCCGTCGACATGTCCACGCGGCCCTCGCTCAGCGCCACGTCCGTCGCATCCGCCAAGCCCTGCTTCTCCGGCGTCCACGTCCCGGTCGGGACCACCTCACGGTAGATCCACGCCGTCGAAGGCTGCCGCACCTCCACCGACCGATCAGGCGTCGTCGGTAACCCCGTCGCGACATCCACCACCGCCAACGTCACCGGATCGACCGCCGCGTTCGGGTTCGGTTCCGTGACGAACCACGAGAA
>JBIOUO010000401.1:0-6449 GCA_044867195.1 Ilumatobacteraceae bacterium | reverse complement strand
CGATCGCCGTGCTCGGACGCCTGGAGCCCGATCGCCTCGACCCCGACGTTCGGGCCGAGTTGGTGGCGCTGTACCGCACGTTCCACGCCGCCTGATGTCTTCTGAGGAGCTCAACGCCGCGGTCTCCGCAGCTCGCCGAGCGGGCTCGACGTGCGCTGGCACCCGCCAGCCGCCGCCGGACACCGACGGGCGTCCGATAGGCGTCAAGAAGTCCGAAGCACCGCTCGCTCGCCCGCCCGTGACGTACGTACCAGGTGTGTACGCTGGACTTGGTGAGCCAGCTAGCTTCAGATCGGCGAGGACGGATCAACATGCGAGTCAGCGAGCGCCAAGAGCGGGAGCTGCGGGCGGCCGCCGACCTCACCGGCGAGACGCTCACCGGGTTTGTGCTCGCCGCGGCCACGGAACGAGCTCACGAAGTGCTCGAACGGGCCGAGCGGATCAACGTCAGCTCCGATGCGTTCGAACGGTTCGTAGCCGCGCTCGACGGGCCTCCCGAAGAGATGCCGACGCTTCACCGCTACGCACGGAAACGAAGCCCGCTCCCTCGACCGTGAGCGTTGAAACGCTCGGTCCGGTCGAAGCGCTCTCCGACACCCACGAGCTCGACCCGTTTGACTGCGGCGTCGCCGAGCTCGATCAGTGGCTGCGACGCTCCGCGCGCGTCGCGGCCTCCGCCGGCACTGCCGCCACATACGTCGTGTGCCGGGGCCGAAGGCTCGTCGGCTACTACGCATTGGCGATGAACTCGATCGGGCACGAGCAGGCCCCATCCCGCCTCCGGCGGGGGATGCCCGACCCAGTCCCAGTCGTTCTCCTTGCGCGCCTGGCCATCGACCTCACCGAACAAGGCCGACGGCTCGGCGGCCACCTCCTCGTCGACGCCCTCAAACGTTGCGTGCGAGGCGGTCGCCAGTTCGGCGCCCGAGCCGTGGTCGTGGACGCCACCAACGAGCGAGCCGCCGAGTTCTACCGCCACTTCGACTTCCACCACCTCGACGAGCGGCGCCTCTGGCGGCGCCTCGGCGATATCGAGCGCGCCCTCTGTTCGTGACGGCCGGACCCGCGCCGCGACCCCAAACCGCTCCTTCTCGCCCACGCGTGCGCCATGGGATCTCCATGTCGCACGCCGTGTGAAGCCCGTCCCTCCTCAGAAACGTTCGTAACGAATCGCCGTCTCGACGGACGGCAAGAACGCATCGAGAGAGCCGAAAACCCGAACATGAACGGAGGGGCGATGGAAGGTCTGCAGGGCAAGACGGCGATCGTGACGGGGGGCAGCTCGGGCATCGGCCAGGCGATCGCCGTCCGGCTCGGCCACGAGGGTGTCAACGTCGCCATCAACTACGTCGGGCCGATGGAAGGCGCGGTGACCACTCGCGAGACGATCGAGTCCGGCGTCCACGCGTGCGTCTCCGAGATCAACGAATGCCGGGCACCCAGCCGGGCGGTGCTCGTCGTCGCCGACGTGTCTGACGAGAACGCCGTCGAGGGGATGTTCAAGGAGGTCCGCGCCGAGTTCGGCAGCGTCGACTTCCTGATCAACAACGCCGGCATCCAAGTCGCCCAGGACTCCGACATGCTGGACGCCGCGGCGTTCGACCGCGTGCTGGCGGTCAACCTGCGCGGCTCGTTCCTGTGCGCCCGCGAGCAGGTCCGCCAGCTGCTGGCCGACGAGCGGCCGGGAGCGATCGTTAACGTCTCCTCGGTGCACCAGCTGATCCCCAAGCCGAAGTTCCTCGGCTACTCGGTCAGCAAGGGCGGGATGCAGAACCTCACTCGCACGCTGGCGCTCGAGTACGCCGGGCGCGGCATCCGCGTCAACGGCATCGGGCCGGGTGCCACCGTGACCCCGATCAACCGGGCGTGGATCGACGACCCGGTGAAGCGCGAGCTCGTCACGGCGCACATCCCGATGGGTCGGGCCGGTGACGCCGAGGAGATGGCCGCCGTCGCCGCCTTCCTGCTGTCGGACGAGGCCGCCTACATCACCGGCCAGACGATCTTCGTCGACGGCGGGCTGACGTTGTTCGCCGACTTCCGCGGCACGTGGTCCTCGGAGTGAGCGCACCGAGCTCCGGCAGCCGCGCGAGCGCCAGCGAGCCGCCATTGACGGCTCTCGCCAATGCGTTACGCGTCGCCGAGCGCCTGCGCTGACGCGGCGAGGTACCGTCTGCACCCGGTGCAGGGCGAACCCGACGAACGGCTGGCGGAGGATGCCGCGCTCGTCGCCGCGTTGCGTACCGGCGACGAGCACGCCTTCGGCGACCTCGTCGACCGCTACTACGGCCTGATGCTGCGCGTCGCCCGCTCCTACGTCGCCACCAAGGAGGCCGCCGAGGACGTCGTCCAGGAGACGTTCCTCGGTGTGCTCACCGGGATCAACCGCTTCGAGCAGCGATCGTCGCTACGCACGTGGATGTTCCGCATCCTCGTCAACCGGGCCAAGACGCGAGGCGAGCGGGAGGGCAGGGCGCGGCCATTCTCCTCGCTCGTCGCCGGTGCCGACGCCGACGAGCCGGCCGTCGACCCCGACCGCTTCCTCGGCGACGGGAGGTGGGCCGGGTACTGGAGCGCCCCACCCTCGGCCGAGCACCTGCCCGACGCCAGCGTGCTCGCCGCCGAGCTCGGCGGTCGACTGGCCGAGGCGGTTGCCGCGCTCCCGGCCGCCCAACGCACGGTGCTCGAGCTTCGTGATGTCCAGGGCTTCACGGCCGCCGAGGTGTGCGACCTGCTCGATCTGAGCGAGGTCAACCAACGGGTGCTGTTGCATCGGGCCCGCAGCAAGGCGCGGGCTCTGCTGGAGGGCTATCTCGATGAGCGGGCAGGAGTGAGCTGATATGCGCCAGCCCGAGGTCCGCTGCGTCGAGTTCGTGGAGACCGTCACCGACTGGATGGAAGGCGCCCTGGCCGACGACGACCGGTTGGCGCTCGAGGAGCACCTGGTCATCTGTCCGCACTGCAGCGAGTACCTCGCCCAGCTACGGCTGGCGGTGGCGATGGTGCGCGAGCAGCCGCTCGCCGACGCCCCGCCACCGGCCGCGCGCAACGCGCTGCTCGCCGCCTTCCGCCGCCAGCACGCCGCCGACTGAACGGCCGAACGGTGATCCCCCCGGGACGATTTCAGCCATGGCCGCTCACACTTCGGCCCGCTGCCGGACGTAGCCCCCGAACTGTGAGCCCTCCGGGCGGATTTCCGCCGTCGCCGCTCACAGTTCGGGCCACGCCGGACAGGGTTGGCGGCTAGGAGAGGTCGAGACGATCGGCCAGCCAGGCCGACTGGAACTCGCGCTCGGCGGCGTAACCGGTGTCGTAAGCAGCCTGGTCGCCCGCCGGTCCGGCCGCTTCGTGGCCCGCCGCGCACGCGGCCACGAACGGCGACTGGGCGTGATCGCCGTGGAGCGCGAAATGAGCCGCGTCGGAAGCCAGCGCGGCAGCGGCGCCGGCCCAGGTGGAGTCGACCACGTCACCTCCCAGCGCGGACAGCGCGTCGAGGGTGCTCGCCTGCTCGAAGCGCTCGGCGAGTGCGTGGTCACCGGCACCGCGCAGCGCAGCCACCGCGCGGTCCCGGGCGCGCCAGGTCCCGATCTCGGCCAGCTCGCGCATCGCGGCCGGGTAGCCCTCGACGAGTCGGACCAGCCGCCCGCGCGACCCGACCACCTTGTGCCGGGTGTCGACGATCTCGCCGTCGAGCTCCGCCTCCCACATCGAGTCGGCGAACCAGTGAGCGACATCGGCCGTACGGCAGGCGTGCACGCCTTCGCGGCACGGGGATGCGGTCGCCGTCTGGATCCACTCGCCGGGCGTCCATTCCGTGGCCGTGAACGGGGCCCGACCGTCAGCGTCGAGGAACTTGTACGCCCGCATCGCCGCTCAACGTACCGCGCCACGTCATCGCCGCGGCCCTGTAACGCGGTGACGCGGATCGGGACTGCAGGTCATGTCATCGGCAGGGAGCCCGCGAGGCGAACGGTCGTGGTGGCGTCCACGGTGGTACGAGGCGGTGCCAGAGCTCGTCCTCGCGGCCGGATTGACCGTGTTCCTCGTCGACGAGCCCGACGCCGCGACCAGCGCCTTCAAGAGCGACCGCGCCGTCGCGTTGATGATCGCGGCCGGCCTGTTGTGGATCGTCAGCCGCATCGCCCTCGCCCGGCTGGTCCGCTGGCCGGTGGGGCGGACAGTGCTGTTCGCGTTGGCCGCCGTGAGCGTGCTCGCCGTCGTCGTCGCGCCTGCCTACCGCGACGAGACCGTCGTCGAAGCCTTCCCGATCTCCGCGCTCGACGGCGCGGATCAGAGCCCGACCACGATCGCCGCGGCCACCACAACGCCCACACCCACAACGCCCAATGCCACAACCCCCACGACCGCGAGTAGGCCGGAGCCGGCCGCGCCGGTGCTCCTGCGCTCAGGGGCGTTCATTGGCATCGACCATCGAGCGTCCGGGACCGTCTCGATCTACCGCGCGCCGGACGGCCGCTACGTGCTCGGCCTCGAGGACTTCGACATCCAGCCGGGACCCGACTACGACGTCTACGTGGTGCCCGGAACCGACCGCGCCGATCACGACGGCGGCGCCCGCCTCGACGACCTCCGCGGCAATCAGGGCACGCAGTTCTACGACGTGCCGGCTGAGGTCGACGTCGAGACAGGTGCGTGGACCGTGCTCATCTGGTGCCAGACGTTCGGGGTCCCCGTGGCCCACGCCACCCCACTGTGAGGACAGGAGTCGAGATGTCCGTGCTGACGTCACCGCCAACTTCGTTCGTGCCCACCCGCCACGGGCTCCACGCGCTCGCCTGCTACGCCATCTCGCCGGCGCGCAAGGAGCGCACCGGGCGGATCGGTCTGCGATCGACTGGCGAGGGGTTCGGCACCCCGCCGTTCGAGGACGGCACACGGATCGCCGTCCGCGGCGACCGGCTCGTCATCGAGCCCGGTCGCGACATCCCGATCACCACGGTGCGGGCGGCGGCCGAGGCCCTCGGGATCGAGGTGTCGCCGGATCCGGGCGTCGGGCGCGACCTGCCGCCATTCACTCCCGACACTGCCCTCGCCGTCGACCCGGCCGCGTCGCTGTGGCTCGGCGGTTGGTACGCCTTCGGGGCACGCCAGCTCGACCTCCTCGCCGCGCGGCGCGCCGGCGGCACCGTCACCGAGGCCCAGCTGTGGCCGGAGCACTTCGACCTCGCTGCCGTCGTCGACGTCGATGGGCAGGCCGTGAATGTCGGCTTCTCGCCCGGTGACGCGAGCGTGCCCGAGCCGTATGTGTACGTCGGCCCCCACGACAGCAGCCATCTCGCCGGCGACTACTGGAACGCGCCGTTCGGCGCCGTGTTGCGCCATGGCGAGCTGCGTGCCACGGACGATCCCGATCACGCCGCTGCGACCTTCATCGATGCAGGGCTGCACCTGCTCGATGCCCGCACGGCGTGATCATCACCAGCCACGAGCGCTCGATGGGTCCGCCCGGACCGATGTGACGGGCGGTACCGTCCGGACATGCAGGGTTCTGCCGTCGGACAGCCCCGTCGTGACGACACCCCCGAACTATCGTTCGGGTCGGAGGTTGGCTCGATGAACCACGACGAAGCGCCTGCCGTAGCGGCACCAGGCGAGCCCACGTTGGTGGGCGAGCTCTTGGCACGGGACCAGATCCGCGACGCTGCGCCACCCGCGCTTCTCGGCCACGTCGCCGCGGAGCCACAGCGCGCGTTTCCGGCGATCGCCAAGGATCCCGTCGCCTGCGCCGAGCTTGAGCGTGCGGTCGCCGGATTGCCGACAGGGCACGCGCTGTTCCACCTCGACAGCCGGCACATCGATCTGAAGCCAGAGAGCGTCGATCTGGTCGTCACGTCACCTCCCTATTGGACGCTCAAGAAGTACAACGAACACGACGGCCAACTGGGTGAAGTACAGGACTACGACGAGTTCCTGGATGAACTGGATGAGATCTGGCGTCGATGCTACGACGCTCTCGTACCCGGTGGCCGGATGGTCGTCGTGGTGGGCGACGTGAATGTCTCGCGCCGGTCTTTCGGGCGCCACATGGTGTTCCCACTCCACGCCAGTATCCAGGAACGTTGCCGGCTCATTGGGTTCGACAACCTCGCGCCAATCATCTGGTACAAGATCGCCAACGCGCAGTATGAGATGGGCGCGGGAGGCTTCTTCGGCAAACCCTATGAGCCGAATGGAGTCGTCAAGAACGACGTCGAGTATATTCTGTTCCAGCGCAAGCCAGGTGGTTACCGCAAGCCCGATTTGGCAACACGGTTGATGTCAATCATCTCGGCAGTGGATCATTCCGAGTGGTTCCAGCAAATCTGGCGACTGAGCGGCGCATCGACTCGGAACCACCCTGCACCGTTCCCCGTCTCGCTGGCGGGACGGCTGATCAGGATGTTCTCGTTCGTTGGGGACACGGTGTTCGACCCCTTCCTCGGTACTGG
>JBIOUO010000400.1:0-5253 GCA_044867195.1 Ilumatobacteraceae bacterium | reverse complement strand
TAGGCGAGGACGGCGAGCAGGGTGACGGCGAGCACCAGCCGCCGCGTCGGCGACCGCATCAGGTCGCGCCGGCGGCTCTCGCCGCCGTCGCCGGCCACCAACGCAGCGACGCCGCCCAGGCGCCGGCCAGGATGCACAGCACCGGCTCGACCGGCGCGCGGAAGCGGATGCTGCCGTAGGCGTAGGCGGCGGTGAGGGTGACGCTGACGACCTGCGCCAGCAGCGGCAGCAGCGGCACGCCGCGGCGGCGCAGGATGACGGCTCCCGCCACCGATGCGGCGACCAGCACGTAGTACATGACCAGGCCGGCGACGCTCGACTCCCGGTCACGGTTCTCGATCCCCGCGAACACGACGTTCTGGCGCGGGGCGAACAGCTCCCACTGCCGCAGCACCCGCGCGGCGACGACCTTCGGGACCTCGCCGAGATGGTCGCGCGCGTATTCCACCCCGACGTGGCGCCAGAACGCCGCCTTCTGCGCCTCGTCGCCCTGCGGCTCACCGAACTCGGCGCGATATCGCTGCTGGCAGTCGTAGCTCCAGAACCCGAGGAACGGGCCGGAGTACGTGTCGTCACAGTTGGCGTAGACGAACAGCTCGTTGCTGTTCGTCGAGATCGGTACGAACACGTCGAACGAGGCGATGTTGCGGATCGTCCACGGGGCGATCACGACGAGGCATGCCGCGCCGGCGAGCACAAGCTGGCGCCACCGCTCGCCGAGGGCGACGGCGCGTTTGCGAAGGATCCAGGGAACGGCGAGCAGCGGGCCGAGCAGCAGACCTTCACCGCGGGTGAGGGCGGCGAGACCGATCAGCGCGCCGAGCAGCGCCGCGCCGGCCCGCGTCGGTCGGTCGCCCCAGCGGTAGGCGACGAGGATGCACGCCGTGGTCAGCAGCGCGAACAGGCCTTCCGGGAACAGCAGGCTGTCGATCAGCCACAGGTTGGGGTAGACGGCAGCGAGGCCACCGGCGATCAGCGCCGCCCGGTGGCCGCCGAGCCGGTTGGCCACCAGGGCGGTGACCAGCACCGTCGCCGTCCCGATGATGATCGACACGAACTTGTGATCGACGTAGCTCGTGCCGCCGAGGCGCGACGAGACCGACAGGACGACGGGGTAGAGCGGGCCGTGGACGGCGCTGGCGAGGTGGGTCTGCGAGTCGAGCCAGGTGAACGGCTCGGGGAAGCCGCGACCGGCAGCCAGGGCGTTCGCTGTGACGTGGTAGTAGAACGGGTCGCCGCCGTCGGTCTTCGTCGGGGCGATCGTCAGCCACGTGGTCACCCGCACCAGCAGCGCGCCGGCCACGACGCCGGCGAGCGCCAGCGGGTACGGCTGCGCCGGCCAGCGACCGCCAAGCACCCGGCGCAGGGGGATGAGCACGACCACCGTCAGCACGACGCCGATGGCGGCGGCGATCGTCGCCGACCACAGCCACGCCGGCAGCCACGGGCCGGTCAGGTGCAGGCCGCTCGGACCTTCGACGAACGCTTCGACGTGCTGGCGGGCGATGACGATGAACACGGCGTCTGCGGCGAGCACGAGTCCCGGCGCGGCGACCGCCAGGCTGCGGCGTATCGTGCCCGTCCGGTCGCCAGCGGTGGCGACGGCGAGGACGACGGCCGCCGCGGCGACGGCGTAGAGCGTGCCGCGCAGCCAGACATCGGCCGCACCAGTGACGAGCGTGGTGGGCGGGAGGATTGTCGCGGCCAGGAGCAGCGCCACAGCAGCCGTGAGCGCCGAGACCGCGGCGACGCGGTGGCGGTCGGCCTCGAGGCGACCGGTGGCCCGCAACGCGGCGATGGCGATGCCGGCGCCGACCGCGTCGAGATGGGCGGGCAACCAGGACAGCGCGCCGAACGGCGCCGTCCACCCGCCGATCACCAAGGCGGTGCGCACGGCGACCCCGGCGACGGCGAGGACCGCCGCCGCACGCAGGAGCGGGTAGAGACCGACGGGCGCGCCGCTCGGGCGGTGCAGGCGGCGCGGTATGCGCTCGCCGAGCGGCAGGAGGACGGCGACCATCGCCACGACGGTGAGCACGGGTCCGATGCCGAGCCCGGCGACCGGGACCCCTGGACGGCGGAACAGCAGCAGCGTCTCGACCCACGCCCGGCGCCCCGGCGCCGGGTCGACGGCGATGGCGACGAGCACGACCACAGGGATCCACAGCGCGTACAGCGGCAGCAGCCGGCGAGCGAGGTGAGTCCGCCAGGGGATCGGGGGCCGGCCGTCCACGAGCCGCTCGATCGCCGGGCCGGCGGCCACTGCCACGCCGAGCACGACGAGCACGACGGCCCCCACGTCGAGGCGGGCGAGGATCCGCCCGCCGGCGCCGTCGGCGACACGACCAGTGGCCTCGGCAGCCCGCGCCGCGAGCAGCGCCGCTCCGCACACCGCGGCCAACGCCCCCGCCGTGAGCAGCGGGACCGCTCGCCCGAGGCCGGTGGGGCCCTCGCCCTGGCTCGAAGCGGCCGGCTCCGTCGCCAGCTGGGGCGTGATCACAACGGCCGGGAGTGTAGACGGAGGCTGGTTCCGCGACCCGGCACCCGCGCCCCCGTACAACTGGGTGGTCGTGGTCTCATTCCGGCTTCTGGGTGCTCACAGTCTCCCAGCTGCGACTGTGGCCACCCAGATCGGGAGGACTGCTGCCGCTAGCGTCGGCGGGTGTGGAGGCCGTCGACGCCGTCGAGGCCGTCGAGGCCGTCGAGCGGAGCGGGCCGAGTCGTGCGCAGCGTGCCGGTCTCGCCGGCGGGCTGGCGGTGGCGCTGGTCGTGCGGGTGGCGTATCTCGCCGTGAAGTGGGATCGTCCGCTGCTGCTGAACGACTCGTGGTGGTACAGCGGGCAGGCGATCGTGCTCGCCGACGGGCACGGCTTCGCCGACCCGTTCTACGGTGGGCCGAGTGCCGAGCACGGACCGCTGACGCCGATCGTGCTGGCGGCGGTCAGCTGGATCGACGATCCGGTTCCGTGGCAGCGGCTGACCACCGCCGTGGTTGGGATGCTGGCCGTGGTCGGCATCGTCGTCCTCGCCCGTCGCGTCGGCGGATGGTCGGCGGCCGTGGCGGCGGCGTGGATCGGCGCCCTGTACCCGAACCTGTGGATGAACGACGGGCTGGTGATGTCGGAGTCGATCACCGTGCTCCTCGTCGCCGTGGTCGTGTGGCTGGCCCTCGACGTCGTGCATGGCGAGCCGGGCTGGTGGCGGGCTGTCGCGTGCGGCGTGGCGTGCGGGCTGACGGCGCTCACCCGCAGCGAGCTGGTCCTGCTCGTGCCGATCCTGCTCGTCGTCGTGTGGCGGCGCGCCGATCGCCAGAGGCAGCGCTGGGGTCCGGCCGCCGCACTGCTCGTCGCCGGGGCGGCGGTGCCGCTGGTGCCATGGGTCGGCGCCAACCTCGTGCGCTTCGAGCGGCCGGTGCTGTTGACCACCAACGACGGCACGACGCTGCTCGGCGCCAACTGCGCCGACAGCTACCACGGTCCCGACACCGGCGGGTGGTCGCTGTTCTGCGTGCTCGACGCAGGCGGCCCACCGGGGGAAGATCCAGCAGTGCGGTCGGCCCGCCAGCGGCGCTTGGCGGCGCGCTATGTCCTCGATCACGCCGGGCGGGTGCCGGTCGTGGTCGCCGCTCGGGTCGGCCGGCTCGCCGACCTCGCCGGCGTGCGCAACATGGTCGCCGGCGACGTCGGCGAGGAGCGTCCCCGGTGGGCCTCGTGGGCGGGTGTCGTGTCGTTCTGGATCCTCGCCCCGCTGGCAGCGATCGGGCTCTGGCGCCTCGCTCCGCCGGAGCGGTGGGTGTTGCTCGCGCCCGTCGTCAGCGTGCTGGTGACGGCCGTCGCGTTCTATGCCGCCCACCGGATCAGAACGCCGGCCGAGCCGACGATCGTGGTGGGCGCGGGCCTCGTGGTCGGCCCGTCCGTCGCGCGGATGCTCGGCGGGCGGCGCCGGGGGATCGTATGAGCTCGGTCGGTGGTTCGATGGCCAGCGAGGCGGCGAGCGCCGGCACCGAGTCGACGCCGGAGCGCGGCCAGCGGCGGCGGACGACTGGCGCGGCGGTGGCTGTGGCCGCGCTCGTCGCCGGCGCGGCGGTGTGGTGGGCGTGGCCGACGTTCACCCACGACAGCCGTCCGGGCGTGCTGGTCGTCGCCGATGACTTCATCGCCGGCGGCGAACGGTCCTTCGAGCTGCGGGCGCGGGAGGACGGCAGGACGGTCCGATGGGTGGCGTTCGACCCGGCATGGTGCGACGACCCGTCGCTCGTGGCGGCCATGGTCGAGCGCGTCGATCCGGAGCGGGTGGTCGTCTCGGCGCAGCGATGCGTGCTGACCATCTCCGGGGCGCTGCGCAGCCGCCACCCCCTCGTCGTGCAACGGCCGGAGGCGGAGACGGCCGGCGCGCTTGCCACGATCGGTGCGGTGGTCGTCGACCCCGAGCGCCTCGTCGGTCAGCCGGGCGACGACCCTCGGCGACCGTGCGAGTGGTGGGAGCGCTGCGACCTCGACGGCCGGATCGCCGTGCGCGAGCCATCGGGCGAGCTGACGACGGATGGCCAGGAGCGCGTCGCCCGGATGGTCGTCGCCGCGCTGTGAACGCGGCCGGCTGCACCTGTCAGCCGACCGGTGCGCAGGCGCCGGTGGGCATGTCGTAGCGGTCGTCGGTCACCCAGCTCCCCGTCGCCCACACCTCCGGCGAGGCGGCCGTCACGCCGTCGAAGTGCACCGCCAGCTGGTCGGCCAGCCAGGCGCCGAAGCGGGCGGCGCCCGACGGGCAGACGTGGATCAGGTCGGGCTTGCGCTCCGGGGTCCCGTCGCCGTCGAGGTCGAGCGCCGCGGTCGGTCCCCAGACGGCGGATGGGTCGAGGAATACCAGGTGTGACGGGTCCTCGGCGCTCAACGCCTGGGCTGTGGCGGCCATCGCCGCGACGCCGGCGTTGATCGCCTCGTCAGCGGTCACAGGCGGGCGGACGAGGACCAGCCGGGCGCCGTGGGCGAGCACGAGGTCGCGCAGCATGGTCAAGGCGACGAGTTGCTCGGGCGCCGACTTCGAGGCGTCCCAGACGGACAGCTGCAGGATGACGGTGTCGGTGCCGTCGTTCTCCAGCCGGATGCGCACGGCCTTGGCCATGTCCGTGAACCGATCCGCTTCCAGCAGGCGCATGCCGACGGAAGCGGCGTTGGCGTCGATCGGCACGCCGGCCGCGGTCAGCGCGGCCTTGACCCCGGGAGCCATGTCCCAGGCGATCGAGTCCCCGGCCCA
>JBIOUO010000399.1:0-2076 GCA_044867195.1 Ilumatobacteraceae bacterium | reverse complement strand
AGCTGGCTGAGCCGCTGGCTGTAGAGGAAGAACGCGCCGGCACCGATGGCGACGATGCCGGCGGCCAGGCCGTCCAGGCCGTCGATGAGGTTGATCGCCTGTGTCATGCCGAGCAGCCAGAGCACGGTGATCAACGGGATCCAGTCGTCGGAGAGGACGAACACGCCGGCGAACGGAAGGCGGAAGTAGTACATCGTCACGCCGAACCAGACCAGCGCCAGGCTGGCGACGACCGTGCCGGTGACCTTGGCCGGCGCCGACATCCCCTTGATGTCGTCCCACAGCCCGACGGCGACGATGATCGTCACCGCGATCAGCACGCCCTGGGGCTCGGAGTTGCGGGCGAACAGCGGGTCGAAGCCGTCGATCAGCCGGGCTGCGCCGAGGGCCACGAGGAAGCCGACGTACATCGCCAGCCCGCCGAACGCCGGGATCGGGGTGATGTGCACAGTGCGGTCGTTGGGCTCGTAGAGCCAGCCCATGCGCCTGGCGAGACGCCCGGCGAGCGGCGTGACGAGGAACGTCGTCACCCCTGCGATGGCGCCGATCAGGAGGTAGGCACCCGTGGTCGGCACGACCCGCCAGCCTACGAGCCCGCGTGCGCCGGTTCTGTGTCACCTCATCCGCGATCGACGGCGGATGTGGTGACACAGAACGCTGCGCCGTCTCTCAGCCTCAGGCGACCATTGCCAACGCCGCGCGCACCTGTTCGAGCACCCACGGCCAGTCGGACACCACCTGGTCGTACGTGAACTGGATGGGTGCGAACCCGTCGAGGACGAGGGCGTTGAGGCGCGCAGCGTCACGGGCCATCTGGTCCCGGGTGCGGTGCCATCGGTAGCCGAGCAGCTCGACGACCACGGGTGTCCCGACATATCTCACGTCGACGCGGACGAGGCGGTCGCCGGCGCGGCTGAGCACCGATTGCGTCTCCGGTCGCGGGAGTCCAGCTCGTGCGGCGAGCTCGAGGTAGCGGCGCTCGAGCCAGCTGTGGCCGCCACGACTGGCCTCGTGACCCTCGATGACCGCGAGCAGGGCCGGGATCCCGAACCGCCCTTTGGAGCGCAGCTCGACGATGCGCCCATGGAGCACGGTCTCCGCTGTCAGGCGGTCGCGCAGCGCCGAGTCGAGGGCGGCAGTGAGCAGGCGCGGTGTCACGAACCGTGCGAGGTCAATCAGCGTCCGCGTCGCCGACATGGCGCGGACGCCCTCGACCGTCGACCGATCGCGCGGGGGCAGATCGGTGGTCGTGTGGAGATGGTGCTGTGCACGTTGCACGTTGCGGCCGCGAGCCACCGTCACATGGAACGGCGGTCGCAGGACGAAGCCGTCCATGCCGTGCAATGCGGCGGCCGTCGGCCCGGAGGCGACCGCGCCGGCGCCGCAGTCGAGCACGAGCGCGGCGAGATCGGCGAGCGCAGTGCTCGCAACGAACGGGCTGCGAAGCGTGTGCGAGCCGACTCGCTCGAGGACGCCGCTCTGGACCCGGCGTCGAAGCTCCGACGAGCTCATCCCGGCGGCCAAGGCCTGGCCCGCCGTGATGGCCCCGTGCTGACCTGTCGTGATGTCCGCCAGCCGGCGGAGGTGATCGGTCATCCATCGCACTCAACCACGGGGGTGCGCGCTCGACCGCCCGCCCGCTTCTGTGTCACCACATCTGCCGCCGACCGCGGATGCGGTGACACAGAACCTGGTCAGCGTCAGGGGTACACGGGGAACCGGTCTTCTCGTCGGGCGGTCTCAGAACTGCGCCTCGAGGTCGGTGATCTGGGCGACCCGGCGAGCGTGGCGACCCCCGTCGAAGTCGGTGGCGAGGAACGTGGCCAGGATCTCCTCGGCCAGCCCGGTGCCGACGACCCGCGCCCCGATCGACAAGACGTTGGCGTCGTTGTGGGCACGGGCGAGGCGTGCCGTGAACAGATCGTTGCAGAGCGCGGCCCGAACGCCACGGACTTTGTTCGCCGCCAGCTGCTCGCCCTGGCCGCTGCCGCCGACGACGATCCCCAGCTCGGCGTCGCCGTCGCGCACCGTCCGCGCCACAGCGGCGCAGATCGGCGGGTAGTCGACGGGTTCCGC
>JBIOUO010000398.1:0-14328 GCA_044867195.1 Ilumatobacteraceae bacterium | reverse complement strand
AGGCGGATCGGGACGAACGGGCGGTACTTGCCGAATGGCATCTTCTTCGGGGTCACGTTGGCGGGCGGCATGTCGGGCTCCTCGGGTTCACGCTGGTGGTCAGGACGGGGGGCCGGGGCGAAAAATGAACGACCCCCCGGCCGGAGGGGGCGGGGGGCGGGCGAACGCGCTGGTTCCGACGCTCGCCCTACGTAAGCAGGAGGAGGTCGGCGCGGCGCATCGGGCTCGACCCTACACGGCGACGGCCGCCGGAGGCAACCGTGCTGGCTGGGGTTCGGCTCGCAGCCAGGCTGCTCGCCGCACCTCCGTGCTCGCCGCCGCCGCTGCGCAGCGGCGCTCGCCCCGGCTGGCTGATCCGTCGAGCGTGCTCGCTGGGGTTGATCCGCCGATGCTTCAGGCGCTGGCCGTGGCCTCGGCGCGGCGTTCGGTCAGGCGGCGGGCGACGCGCGCGCTCTTGGCGAGCCGCGCCAGCAGCCGGTCGCGGGAGCGCTCGGCATCGTCGTCGAGGCCGGTCAGCGACTCGAGCCCCCAGTGCCGCAGCACGACCGGGGCGAGGATCTGGTCGTGGTGGATCGCCAGGTCGTAGATCCCGGCCTTGGCGATCGCCCCGGCGTGGGCGGCGAACCCTGGGATCCCGGTGCCGGGCATCTCGAAGCCCACCACCTGGCGCTCGATGGCCTGCACCATCGTCGACGGGTCGAGATCGATCGCCGCTCGCGTGAGGTCGCGGTAGAAGAGGTGATGGAGGTTCTCGTCGGCGGCGACGCGCATCATCACGTCGTAGCCGGCGCTGTCGCCGAGCAGCCGACCGGTGTTGCGGTGGGCGATGCGCGTGGCCAGCTCCTGCAGGGCGACGTAGGGCAGGACGTCGATGGCGATCGCCGGTTCTGGCACCTGGCCCGTCGAGACCTGGTGCATCCGGCTGCGCTCGAGGGCGATCGGATCGACGGCTCGGGTGACCATCAGGTAGGAGTAGATCGCCATCGAGTGGCGGCCCTCCTCGGCGGTCCACCGCTTCGACCACGCGCCCCACGCCCCGTCGGCGCCGAGCTGGCGCTCGATCGTGCGGAAGTAGTACGGCAGGTTGTCCTCGGTCAGCAGGTTGACGATCAGCGAGCTGCGCACGGCGTCGTCGATGGTCGAGCCGCCGAGGTCGGCGCTGCCGGCGTCCCAGGGCTCGTCGGCGTCGAAGTCGCGGCCCCGGCCGTAGGGCACGTGCTGGTGGGGGAACCACTCGCGCGTCGAGTCGAGGTGACGGGCGAAGAGCTGCTCGACAGTGGGTTCGAGCGCGCGCAGCAAGCTGTCCATCACATGCATCCTACCGACCAGTAGGTAGGTGCGGGCGGCGCGGCCTCGTTGACTGCGCTCGGGCGGGATCGGCGGCGGCCAACCGGGGCGTGATCGGTGGGGTCGATACGACGCGCCACCACTGACCGGACTGCTCGTTGGCGGGCGGTGCGGTCGCGACGACGTCGTCGCGCCACCGAGCGGGGATCACGACATGCTTGATCGAGTCGCGGTGGCTGACCAGAGCGAGCGGCCACCACAATGCGCGCACGTAGGCCTCGGCGGCGGCCGGGCCGTCCCACTGGTAGATCCCGCGGTAGCGGCCAGTCTGGTCGTGGCGCAACCAGAGCTTGGAGCGGAAGCCGGTGAAACCGGCGAACAGGACCGTGTTGAGGAGGCTCTCGGCGCGGAACAGCCGATGGCCGACGGCCGAGCCGACCCACCTCAGCCGGAACCCGACGATCAGCACGCACGGCTCCGCGACCCCAGCGTCGATGGTCGTCTCACGGTAGACCTGGGCCGAGGTCCCGTCGGCGAAGCGGACCTCGCTGCCCACGTTGCCGGTCGGTTGGTGCAGCCGCCGCCGAGCGAGGACGCTGAGCGTGCGGGCGATGCAGCCGGCGATGGCGACGGCCGCGGCAAGCGCCGGCGCCCGCGCGTCCTGGCTGGGATCCTTGGGGCTCACGCCGCGACGATTGCCCAGCCGGCCTGCGGCGGCCAGAGCCGAAGGTCCTGGACACGACGAGGACCCGCGGATCGCTCCGCGGGTCCTCGTGTCGTCGCAGAGGATGATCGTAAGACGCGTCAGTGGTACGACACGGTCTGGGAGCCGTTGAGGCGGACGGCGAATGGTGCCCCCTCGCCGCAGTTCGTCCCGACGAGCAGGTGACAACGGATCGTCGTCGTCGACGATGGTTGCCTCCAGCCCGAAGGGCATCGGCTGCGGGTTCTGGGCGAGGTTGTAGCTGCGGATCTCCATCGTGCCGGAGCTGATGGCGAGCGGGTAGCGCCCGCCGCTGCAGCGGCTGGCGTACGGGACGAGGGCGCTCATCAGACCGTGCGGCCCGTAGCCGACGTCATGACCGCGCTCGGCGTAGCCGAAGATCTCGCCACAGCCGGTCGGGTCGCCGTCGTAGTACTCGTTGAACAGGGTGCCGAGAGCGGCTTGGTGATATGGAGCCGCACCGACCATCGGCTGGTCGGTGATCTCGAGGGTGACGTAGCCGGGACGTTGAGCGAGAGGTTGACCGTGGCGAACGTGCCGTGGGGCGTGACGCCGTTGCTGGTGATGGTGACCGGTGGGGCCGCGTGGGCGGCTCGGGCGGTGGCGATGAAGCTGCCGGCGACGGCGAGGTTGCCGAAGACTGCCCGATTCCGCGTCGGAGGGTGGTGGAGGGCATTGGTGGTGTTGTTCGTGTGATCGATGGCAGCCCGACCGTGGTCGCGGCTGGTGCCGCGGTTGCGGCCGGCCCACCATGCGCCGCTCACCGGGCGCCAGTCCTGAGCAACGATTGCTCGTTCTCGGTGCCAGTCCGGACTGAGCACTCGTACCGCAGGCATCTCGGCGCCGGGGGCGACGACTACCATCCCGCCGCATCAGCCAACCGGTTGTACCGATCGAGGATGAGGAGCGCATCCATGGATCTCCCGTCGCCAGCCCGCCTGATGGTCGAGCTGCAGAAGGCAGCCACCCGCGGCCACCGGATGCTGCTGCAGTCACCGCTCGGCCCGCTCGTGTCGTCCACGCCGATGGGTCGCTATCTGGTGCTCCATACGACTGGTCGCCGGTCGGGCCAGCCGCGCCAGACGCCGCTGTCGTACACCAAGGATGGCGACGCCTTCGTCGTGATCGCCTCCGACGGCGGCGCGCCCCACCACCCCGACTGGTACTTGAACCTGGAGGCCGACCCCGAGGTCGAGGTCGCGGTCGGGGGTCGCCGCCTGCCGGTGCGGGCCGAGACGGTCACCGGCGACGAGCGCGAGCGGCTGTGGAGCCAGGCCGTCCAGTCGTTCGGTGGCTACGCCGGGTACCAGTCACGCACCGGTCGGGAGATCCCCGTCGTGCGCCTGGTGCCTGCCGAGTCGAGCTGACCCGTTTGCGCCGGCCCGTTGCTGCCGGCCGATGCGCGCGGGTTGGCCGGATCACAGCGACAGGTGAAGGCGGATCGCGTCGTCCAGCGCTCCGGACGTCTGGTGACCGATCACCGCCAGTCGCTTCCCGACGCGCTCGACGGCCACTGAGCGGATCTGCTCGGCCTGGGCCTTGGAATCCATCTTGAGGCCGCTCTCCTTGGCCGTGAGCAGCACCTGGAACGGATGGATCCGGTCGATGTTCGACGTGATCGGGACCACCGTGATGACGCCGCGACCGAGCCGTTCGGCGGTCAGGTTGGCGCCGTCGTTGCTCACGATCACCGCCGGCCGCCGCTTGCTGGCCTCGGCGCCGCGCACAGGATCGAGATCGACCAGCCGGATCTCGCCGCGGCGCATCAGCTCAATCCGTCCGCCGTGGTGGACTCCCACGCGTCTGCGTCGCCCGCGGCCGACCACTCCGCCCATGCTTGCTCGTACGCGGCGGCGAGGACTGGAGTCCGCAGCAGCTCGACCGCTCTCTGCAGCACCGCCGACCGGGAGGGCATCCCATGGGTGAGGGCGTAGGCGTCGAGGAACTCGACGTCGTCCTCAGGCAGGCTGATGCTCACCTTCATACCTCGATGCTACGAGGTAGCAAAGGAGGTAGCAACCGAGGTAGCAAACGACCTAGGTCCCGCCGTCTGCGACATCGCCCCAGCTAGCCTGGCCGCCACCATGACTGAAGCATCCCCACGGCGGGGCGCACCCCGCCGGCGGCGGCGAGCGCGCCGCCCTGCGTCCGCCGGTCGATCGGCCGGCTCCCACGGTGCCACGACCGCGCTGACCACGATCACCACCCTTCCGCCCGTCGCCCCGCCGACTGGATTCGCCGCCCTGGGGGTGCCGCCGCGCGTCGACGACGGGCTCGCCGCTGCCGGCTTCGCCCACCCGTTCAAGATCCAGATCGAGGCGATCCCGCTGGCCATGCAGGGCCGAGACGTGTGCGGCCGGGCGCGCACCGGGTCCGGCAAGACGCTCGCCTTCGGCGTCCCGATGCTGGCCCGCATCCTCGAGCAGGCCGAGCCGGCACGGCCCCTCGGCCTGGTGCTGGTGCCGACCCGCGAGCTGGCCGTGCAGGTCGCCGAGGTCCTCGAACCTGTCGCCGCCCATGCCGGCCAGCGGATCATCGCCGTCTACGGCGGAGCCAGCCGCGACGACCAGGTCGACTCGCTGGTCGATGGCGTCGAGATCGTCGTCGCCACCCCGCTCCGGCTGATCGACCTGCTCAAGGCGGGCGACATCTCGCTCGCCGACGTCGACGTCGTCGTCATCGACGAAGCCGATCGGATGGCCGACGACGGCTTCACACCACAAGTCGAGTGGATCCTGCGCCACTGCACCGGGCGTACCCAGACGATGCTGTTCTCGGCCACGCTCGACGGCGACGTCGGTCATCTGATCCGCCACTACCTGCGCGATCCGGTCGAGGTGGCGATCGACTCGGCCACCGACACCGTCGGCACGATGCACCACCTCTTCCTCGCTGTCCATCACATGGACAAGGACCGCGTCGTCGGCGCGATCAGCCAGGGGGTGCCGAGGCTGGCGGTGTTCTGCCAGACCAAACGGCTGTGCGACAAGGTCGCTCGCTCCCTGGCCGAGCTCGGCGTCGACGCCCGGGCGATCCACGGTGACCTGCCGCAGATCACCCGCGAGCGGGCCCTGCGATCGTTCGCCGAGGGCAAGCTCGCCGTGCTCGTGGCGACGGACGTCGCTGCCCGTGGGCTCGACATCGACGACATCGGCGCGGTCGTCCACTACGACCCGCCGAAGGACGCCAAGGAGTACCTCCACCGCTCGGGCCGTACGGCCCGCGCCGGTCGCGACGGGTACGCGGTGACGCTCGTCGAGTACAACCAGCACACCCAGATGCGCATCCTGCAGCGCACGTTGCGCCTGCCCCTGGAGCCGCCGATCGAGGTGTTCAGCAACGACCTCCGCCTGCGCGACCTGGCGTCGTTGGAGCATGACCTCGCCAGCTGACCTGGCACCGGTACTGTCCAAGCGTGCTCGAGCGGGGGTCGATCGGTCAGCGCCTGCTCGCCGTGGCGGCGATCGCCGTGCTTGCCGTGACGGCATCGTGCGGGGATGACGACGACGCGGCCGACGACACGCTGAGCCCGATCGCCGGCGGGACCGCTGCCACTCCACCGCTGGCGGGCACCGCGGCGTCACCCGCCGTCACGGGCGGGACCGGCGTCGACCCGGCAGCCGCGGGATCCGGGTACGTCACGGTGAACGTTCAGGTGGCGGCGACCGGTCTCTCCGAGACGGTCACCCTCGACCGGGCTTCGGTGCGTTCCGACCAGCTCGATCCGGTCAGCCTCAACGCCACGTGCACGCCGCTCGACGGCGGCGACATCACGCAGGGACTGGACGTGTCCGTCGTCGACCTGCGCCGCCTCAGTGCGGGCAACCGAGTGCTGTCGGTCGCCCTCCACGTCGCCGGCGATGCATCAGCGGGCGAGCACGACGCCGCGCTCGAGGTCAGCACGGCCGACCAGGTCACGACCACCTACACAGGCACGGTCGACATCGCCGACGGCGGGTTGTCCGGGACGTTCGACGCCGCCGACGCGGCGGGCAACGCGGCGACGGGAACGTTCGCCTGCGCCGCGGCGCCGATCCCCACGACCGTGTCGCCGACCGTCATCGACGAGAGCGAGGAGGTGCCGGCCACCGCGCAGCCGTGATCCGCCGGCTGGGCGACCTCCGTCAGCCGGCCGGCTCGAGCCAGCGCGGCCGGTGCGCCTCGTACTCGTCGATCTCGCCGGCGTGGCGCAGCGTGATCCCCACGTCGTCGAGCCCGCCGAGGAAGCGCTCCTGGGTCGAGGCGTCCATCGGGAACGGCTCGGCGAGGCCGATCGCCGGGACCTCCACGAGCAGGCGCTCGACGTCGACGATGATCTCGGTCGCCGGGTCGTCGTCGATCGCGGCCCAGATCCGCTCGACGACGGCGGCGGGGACGACGACTGGCACGAGCCCGTTCTTGGCGCAGTTGTTGCGGAAGATGTCCGAGAAGCTGGGGGCGATGACCGCGTCGAACCCGTGCTGCTGGATCGCCCACACCGCGTGCTCCCGCGACGAGCCGACCCCGAACGCGCGGCCGGCGACGATGAACGAGGCCCTCGCGTAGCGCTCGTCGTTGAGCACGAAGTCGCGGTCGTCGCGCCAGGTGGCGAACAGGCCCTTCTCGAACCCCGTCCGCTCGACGCGCTTGAGCCACTCGGCGGGGATGATCTGGTCGGTGTCGACATCGGACCGCTTGAGCGGGAGCCCGGTGCCCGACAGCACGTGGACGGCTTTCACAGGACGCTCCTTGATGCGGCCGCCGCAGCGCTGGAGCGCCCGGCGTGGCGAACCGGGTCTTCGATTCCGAACGACGACATCACAGGTCTTCTGGGGTGGTGAAGTGGCCGGCGACGGCGGTTGCCGCGGCGACGGCCGGTGACACGAGGTGGGTCCTCCCGCCGCGACCCTGGCGGCCCTCGAAGTTGCGGTTGCTCGTGCTCGCCGCACGCTCGCCGGGCGCCAGCTTGTCGGGGTTCATCGCCAGGCACATCGAGCACCCCGGCTGGCGCCAGTCGGCGCCGGCGGCGGTGAAGATGCGGTCCAGCCCCTCGGCCTCGGCCTGCGCCTTGACGGCGTGGCTGCCGGGTACGACCATCACCCGCTTGGCGCTGACGTGGCGGCCGTCGAGCACGGCAGCAGCGGCACGCAGATCCTCGATCCGGCTGTTGGTGCACGAGCCGATGAACACGGTGTCGACGGCGACGTCGCGCAGCGCGGTGCCGGCCGTCAGACCCATGTACTCGAGCGCCCGCGACACGGTCTCGCGCGCGGTGGGGTCGGCGAAGTCGTCCGGCGACGGCACGGTTCCGTCGATCGACGTGACCTGGCCCGGATTGGTGCCCCACGTGACCTGCGGCCGCAGCGTCGTCGCGTCGACGCGCACCTCGCGGTCCCACGCCGCGCCGTCGTCGCTGCGCAGCTCCCGCCACGCGGCGACCGCGTCGTCCCATGCCGCGCCGCGGGGCGCGTGAGCGCGGCCCTCGAGGTAGGCGAACGTGGTGTCGTCGGGTGCGACCAACCCGGCCTTGGCGCCGGCTTCGATCGACATGTTGCACACGGTCATCCGGCCCTCCATCGACAGGCCGCGAATCGTCGAGCCGCGGTACTCGATGACGTGGCCGATCCCGCCGTCGGTGCCGATCTGGCCGATCACGGCGAGGATCACGTCCTTCGCCGTCACACCGGCGGGCAGCTCGCCCTCGATCTCGACCGACATCCATCGGGGGCGGCTCTGGGGCAGGGTCTGGGTGGCGAGCACGTGCTCGACCTCGCTCGTGCCGATGCCGAACGCCAGCGCGCCGAATGCGCCGTGGGTGGACGTGTGGCTGTCACCACAGACGATGGTCATCCCCGGCAGCGTGCGCCCTTGCTCCGGACCGATGATGTGGACGATGCCCTGGCCGGGATCGCCCATCGGGTACAGCGTGATGCCGAACTCGGCGGCGTTCTGACGCAGCACCTCGACCTGGCGGGCGGAAACCGGATCGGCGATCGGCTGGTCGATGTCGGCCGTCGGGACGTTGTGGTCCTCGGTGGCGACCGTCAGCTCCGGACGTCGCACGCCGCGCCCGGCGAGGCGCAGCCCGTCGAAGGCCTGCGGGCTGGTGACCTCGTGGACGAGGTGCAGATCGATGTACAGCAGATCCGGCTCACCGGGGACCGAGCGCACGAGGTGGCGCTCCCACACCTTCTCCGGCAGCGTCTGTGGTGACATCATCTCACATCCTGAGATATAATTCCTGTTTTGTGGACAGCGTAACGAACGTCGGTGTCGTCGACAAGACCGTTGCCCTGCTCCGTGCGCTGGAGCCGGGACCGCTCGGACTGACCGAGCTGCAAGCGGCGACGGGGCTGCCGCGGGCGACCGCCCACCGCCTGGCCACCGCGCTCGAGTGCCACGGCTTCGTGCGGCGCGACGGCGCCGGCCGCTTCTGTCTCGGGTTGGCGCTCGTGGCGCTCGGCCGAGCCGCCGTCGACGCCGTCCCCCTGGCCCACGCCGCGCGGCCGGCGCTGACCGCGTTGCGCGACCGCACGGGGGAGAGCGTCCAGCTGTTCGTGCGCGAGGGCGATGGGCGGCGGTGCGTCGTGTCGCTGCAATCGGCCCACGGGCTGCGCTGGATCGTGCCGGAGGGCGCGCTGCTGCCGCTGCGCGTCGGTTCCGCCGGGCGCGTGCTGCGCGGCGAGCTCGGCCCCGGCGGCTGGCTGGCGAGCGTGGAGGAGCGGGAGCCCGGCGTGGCGTCCGTCAGCGCGCCGGTCCTCGACGGCGACCGCGTGCTCGGCGCGGTGAGCGTCAGTGGCCCCGTCGAGCGGCTCACGCGGGCGCCCGGCGCTCGTTTCGGCGAGCAGGTGGTCGCAGCAGCCGAGGCGATCGCCGCGGCGATGGTCAGCCGCACCTCGTTTTCGTCCGGATCCCGGTTGCACGTGCGACCATGATCCGGACCAAAACGCCGGCTGAGCTGCCGATCGCGGCGTGCCGGGAGCAGCTGCTGTCCACCATTCGGGACAACCCGGTCGTCATCGTCGCTGGGGAGACCGGGTCCGGCAAGAGCACCCAGCTCCCCAAGCTGTGCCTCGAGCTCGGCCGCGGCCTCGACGCGATGATCGGCCACACCCAGCCGCGGCGGGTGGCGGCGCGGGCGATCGCCGAGCGCGTCGCGGAGGAGCTGGGCACGAGCATCGGCGAGGAAGTGGCCTGGTCGGTGCGATTCGCCGACCGCGTCGGCCCCCGCACACGGCTGCGCGTGATGACCGACGGGATCCTGCTCGCCGGCCTCGCCCGCGATCGGAGCCTCCGGCGCTACGACACGTTGATCATCGACGAGGCCCATGAGCGCAGCCTGAACATCGACTTCATCCTCGGTTACGTCCGCCAGCTGCTGCCGCGCCGGCCGGACCTCAAGGTGATCGTCACGTCGGCGACGATCGACACCGCCCGCTTCGCCCGTCACTTCGCGCTCGACGGAGTCGACGCCCCGGTGGTTGAGGTGTCCGGCCGGACCCACCCCGTGGAGATCCGCTACCGCCCGATCGATGAGGGTGGCGACCAACGCGACCAGGTCCAGGCGATCAGCGACGCCGTCGACGAGCTCGCCGGGCTCGGCGATGTGCTCGTGTTCCTGTCCGGCGAGCGGGAGATCCACGACACCGCCGAGCTCCTGCGCCGCCGGCAGCTGCCGGACACCGAGATCCTGCCGCTGTACGCCCGGCTGTCGTCCGTCGAGCAGCACCGCATCTTCGAGGCCCATCGCGGCCGGCGGATCATCCTCAGCACCAACATCGCCGAGACGTCGATCACCGTGCCGGGCGTGCGCACTGTCATCGACGCCGGCACAGCGCGCATCTCCCGTTACAGCAGGCGGTTGAAGGTGCAACGACTTCCGATCGAGCCAATCTCGCGGGCGTCGGCGGATCAGCGGGCCGGGCGCTGTGGGCGCCTTGGACCGGGAGTGTGCATCCGCCTCTTCGCCGAGGACGACCACGCGGCGCGCCCGGAGTTCACCGAGCCGGAGATCCTGCGCACCAACCTCGCCAGCGTCATCCTCCAGATGACCGCGATCGGGCTCGGGGATGTGGCGTCGTTCCCGTTCCTGGAGCCGCCTGATCGGGCCGCCATCCGCGACGGCTACCTACTGCTCGAGGAGCTCGGCGCGATCGAGGCGCCAGACGATCACGGCCGGCGCCGGCTCACTCGGGTCGGGCGCCGGCTGGCGCGGCTGCCGATCGACCCCCGCCTCGGGCGGATGGTCCTCGAAGCCGACCGTCACGGGTGCGCGCGGGAGGTGCTCGTCGTCGCCGCCGCGCTGTCCATTCAGGACCCGCGCGAGCGGCCGGCGGACCAGCGCGAGGAGGCCGACGCGCTGCACCGCCGCTTCGACGTGCCCGGTAGCGACCTGATGTCGATCGTCGCCCTGTGGAACCACCTGCGCGAGCAGCAGCGAATCCTGTCGGGCAACCAGTTCCGCCGTCTGTGCCGCAGCGAGCACCTCCACTACCTGCGCGTGCGCGAGTGGCAGGACCTGTTCAGCCAGCTGCGTCAGGTGGCCGGCGACCTCGGCATCCACCCGCATGCGCAGCCGGCCACGGCAGCGCAGGTCCACCAGGCCGTGCTCGCTGGGCTGCTGTCGCACATCGGCATGCGCGACGACGACGGCCGCGTGATCCGCGGGGCGCGCGGCTCGACGTTCACGATCGCTCGCGGGTCGGTCCTCGCCCGCCGCCCGCCGCGCTGGGTGATGGCCGCCGAGCTGGTCGAGACCGACCGGCTGTGGGCCCGGCGGGTGGCGGCGATCGAGCCGGGGTGGGCCGAGCGCGCCGGCGCCCACCTGGTGCGCCGCTCGTACGGCGAGCCATGGTGGGATCCCGGCCGGGGCATGGCGGTCGCCGCCGAGACGGTCACGCTGTATGGCCTGCCGATCGTGCGCGGCCGCATCGTCCCCTACGACCGCGTGGACGCCGCCGTGGCGCGCGACCTGTTCATCCGCCACGCCCTCGTGGACGGTGAGTGGTCGACGCACCACGCGTTCGTCGAGCGCAACCGCTCGTTCCGCGAGCGGGTCGAGGCGCTCGCCGCGCGGGCGCGCCGCGGCGACGTCCTCACCGACGACGCAGTCCACGACTTCTACGACGGGCGGGTGCCGGATGACGTGACGTCGGGACGGCGCTTCGACCGCTGGTGGCGCGACGTCGCCGATCCGCATGTCTTGGACCTGACCGACGACGTGCTCGCCGACGTAGCCGGGTTGCGACCTGGCGACTTCCCCGACACTTGGCGCCACGGGGACCTCGTACTTCCGCTGTCCTACCGGTTCGACCCTGGCGGGCCGCTCGACGGGGTGTCGGTCCACGTTCCGCTGACCGCGCTCGGGCGGGTGTCCGGCGACGGGTTCGACTGGCAGGTGCCCGGGCATCGCCCGCAGCTGGTGGATGCGCTCGTGCGCTCGCTGCCCAAGGACGTCCGCCGCCAGCTGGTCCCGATGGCCGAGACGACACGAGGCGTGCTCGACGCGCTGGGTCCGCCCGAGGGGCGGTTGGTCGACGCCGTCGCCGCCGCCGTCCGTCAGGTCAGCGGTGTGCACGTGCTGGCGTCGACGTTCGACATGCGTGACGTGCCGGCGCACCTGCGGATGAACTGGATCGTCCACGACACCGACGGCGAGGTGCTCGACGCCGACGACGACCTGGCCACGCTCAAGACGCGGTTGGCGCCGGCGGTCCGCGCCGCGATCGCGGCAGCCGCACCGGTGGCCGAGCGGCGCGGCATCACGAGCTGGGACGTGGGCACGATCCCGCAGCAGGTCGAGGCCGGCCGGTCGGGCATCACTGCGACCGGCTACCCGGCCCTGCTCGACGACGGCGACAGCGTGTCGTTGCGCGTCCTCACCAACCCGGACCTGCAACAGCGGGTGATGCGTGGCGGCGCCCGCCGGCTGCTGCTGCTGACGGCCGCCCCGCCGACCCGAGCCGTGCTCGGCGGCATCACCCCGGCCGGCCGGCTGGCGATCGCCGCCAGCGGGGTCGACCTTGACGCGCTCGTCAGCGACTGCTCGTTCGCGGCCGTCGACCGAGTCGTCGGTGCACAAACGCAGCTGCCGTGGGACGAGCAGGCGTTCACCGCGCTCCAGCGCGTCGTGCGCCAGGACTCGCCCGCGATCGCCGCCGGCGCGTTCGCCCGCGCCGCCGAGGTGCTCGCTGTTGCCGTGCGGGTGCGGGAGCGGCTCGCCCGGCTGGTCGCGCCGGTGCTGCAACGCTCGTTCGCCGACGCACGCGCGCACCTCGACCGGCTCGTGCCGCCACGGTTCGTCGTCGTGGCCGGCGCCGAGCGTCTCGACGACGTGCTGCGCTACGTCCGCGGCATCGAGCATCGCCTCGAGCGGCTTGCCGACGACGTCGGGCGCGACATCCGGCGGATGGGCGAGGTGGTTCCGCTCGAGGAGGCGTACGCGGCGGCCGTGCGCAGGTCCGGACGGGGCACTGCCGACCCGGCCCTGGTCGACCTCGGCTGGCGGCTGGAGGAGCTCCGGGTCAGCGTGTTCGCCCAACCGCTCGGCGCCAAGGGCAACGTCAGCCCGACCAAGCTCCGGCGTGAGCTGCGCGGTCTGACCGGAGGTGGTGGCTCGCACTCACGCCGAGAGGGCAAGCTGAGGTGAACGTCGCCCGCCGTCACCGGTCGCGCGTGTCGCTTGGCAGTCGACGTCGACGAAGAGCTGGCGGAGGAAGGCCCGCGGGTGGCGCAGATGGCCGAGCCCGAACATGACACCGGGGAGCGGGTCGGACCACACGAACGCCGCGCCGACCTTCGGGGCGCGGGCGATGTCGAGAGCTTGGCGGAGCGTCCTGGTGCGAGCTGGCCCGCGGGCGACGCCCGCCGCCAGCCCGGCGTAGGACGCGACACCGTCGTGCCACAAGCGCGGCGGTCTCGTCGCCGCCTCCGCCACGTCGAGTCGGACGCCAGTCACGGACTCGTACCAGATACGGGGGAGATCGTGGCCGATGCCCATGTCGAGCGTCATCTGCCCGAACCCGCGGGGGTTCAGGTCGATGGCGCTGAACTCGCCCGTGGCGCGCTCGACGAGCACTTCCAGCTCGAACAGTCCGGATCCGAGGACGCGGCGCACGACCTCGACGGCGGCGTCGGTGAACGGTTGCGGTCCGGCGGGCTCGAACATCGTCCCGACGCCGAGGCGGGCCGGGGCCTGAGTGATCTTGCGCGAGTGGTGCAACGCCAGCACCTCACCGTTGCTGAGGCACCCGCTGACGCTGATCACGTCGACCGTGCCGACGTCGTAGTAGCGCTGCAGGACGGGCAAGCACAGGCCAGGCACGTGACGCTGCACGGTACGGTGCTGCAGGCCGGACACGAACGGCCGGTAGGCGGCGCGCAGCTCGTCGGGAGTCCGGATCACGACGCCACGGTGGGTCCCGATACCGACGTGCGAGCGGGGCTTCAACAGGACGGGATAGCCGAGCTCATCGGCGAGACGAAGCGCCAGCGGCAACGACGATGCCACGCCCGCCGGCGGGGTCGGGAACCCACAGCGCGCCAACGCACTGGCGAAGCGGTCCTTGACCAGGCAGGTGCGGACACGATCGGGGTCCGGGTGACCGACCTCGGCGGAGTCGCGACCGAGCCGTTCCATGGCTTCGGCGACACAGAACATCACCCAGTCCGACGTCGGCGCGACGAGATCGATGGTGCCCGACCCGAGCTGGTCGGTCAACCATGAGATGAAGCGGTCGCAGTCCCGGACGTCGGGGCTGTCTCGCCTCACGGTCACGTAGCGGGAGAGCCGCCCGGCGGCGGTGCGCTTGGCGCTGCACGCCACGACGGGAGCTCCAGCCCGCCCGAGCGAGCGGATGAACGCCAGACCGGGCGGCAGCTCGATGTCGAACACGGTAACGGCGCGCCGCCCGGAGGATAGATCCCGCATCAACGCCGTGAGCCCCACTCGACGACATCAGTCATCGTCACGCTTGCTAAGGAGGCGCGACAGGCTCGCCAGATACACATCCCGACAACTTCGCCCCCGCGCCACCCCACAACTGGGTGGCCGTGGTCTCATTCCGGTTTCTGGGTGCTCACACTCTCGGATCTGAGACCGTGGCGCCCCAGAAACGTGGGAGGGCGACTGCCGACCTCAACGTCGGGACTGGCTGCGGCCGGCGACGTCTCACCCGACCGGGGTGTTCATGTCGGCTTGGATCTCGGCTGCGGTGAGTGGCCTGCTGTAGATGCGGACGTCGTCGATGCGACCGTTGAAGTTGTAGTTGGTGGTCGTCGGGCGCTGGCCGATGTTGACGTTGACGGTCGAGCTCTGTTGGGTCGAGGTGATCGTGCCG
>JBIOUO010000397.1:0-4337 GCA_044867195.1 Ilumatobacteraceae bacterium | reverse complement strand
CGGGTGATGGGCCTGCAGGGCGTCGAGCTGATCCTGTGCGGCTACAACACGCCGATCCACTACCCGCCCGACCCGAGCCAGGACGTGCTGCAGGGCTTCCACAACGCGCTCGTCATGCAGTCCGGCGCGTACCAGAACGGGACGTGGGTCGTCGGCGTGGCCAAGGGCGGCGTCGAGGAGGGCGTCGACGCCCTGGCCCAGAGCATGATCGTCGCCCCGTCCGGTCAGATCGTCGCCCAGGCGCTGTCGGCTGGCGACGAGCTGGTCGTCGCCCGCTGCGACCTCGACTGGTGCGCCCGCTACAAAGGCACGGTCTTCGACTTCGACCGCTACCGCCGACCGCAGATGTACAGCCGGATCACGTCGCAGCGGGGGCCGACGCCGCCGCCGTGAGGCGAACTGTCCGACGTTTCCGGCCCGATCGGGCCGGTCCCGGCGGACAGATCGGCCATCAACACGCGACGCGGTACCGTGTGCCGGGTGAGGGCCGTCATGTTGGAGGTGGACCCGCAGCTGCTCGCCGAACGCGCTCGCCTCGGCCTCGATGGACGCGACGAGATGTGGGACGGAGAGCTGCACATGGTGCCACCGCCGACCCAGGGCCACCAGCTGCTTGGGTCGAGACTGTTGCGTGTGCTGGGTCCGCTCGCCGACGAGCGCGGCCTCCACCTGACCTATGAGACCGGCTTCTTTCGCAGATCTGACGACTATCGCGTGCCCGACCTCGCCGCCTACGGCGCCGACGTAGTCAAACGCCGAGGAGTCGACGGTGCCGAGCTGGTGATCGAGATCCTGTCGCCTGGCGACGAGTCGAGGGTCAAGATCCCGTGGTACTTCGCGCGGGGGTGCCGCGAGGTGCTCATCGTCGAACCCGACACGCTGGCCGTCGAGATGCACACACCCGACGGGCTGCGAGACCCCGTGACGAGCGAGGTGCTGGGCTGCTCGTTCACCACTGAGCACGGCCCGGAACTGCGGATCACTTGGCCGGGCGGCGAGGCGGTCATCCGCCGCGGCTGAAGATCGTCAGCGCTTCTCCATGCGGCCAGGACGCCGCTTTGGCAGACTGCGAACGGTGACCGACCGTACCGAGTTCACGCTCAACGGCACGCCGGTCTCCGTGCGGGCGGACCATCCCCATCTCCTCGCCGCGCTGCGCGAGGAGCTCGACGTCACGTCGCCGAAGGACGGCTGCTCGCCGTCGGGGCAGTGCGGGTGCTGCACTGTGCTCGTCGACGGCAAGGCCGTCGTCAGCTGCAACCTCGGGCTGGAGAGGATCGCCGGCACGCACGTCGTCACGCTGGAGGGGCTGCCGGCCGATGAGCGCCAGCGGTTCGCCGACGCGTTCGCCGCGTGCGGCGGGCTGCAGTGCGGGTTCTGCATCCCCGGGATCGTGATGCGGGCCAAGTCGCAGATCGACAAGAAGGGCGCCGACCTCGATCGCCATGCGATGGCCCCGCATCTTGGTGCCCATCTCTGCCGGTGCACCGGCTACGTCAAGATCCTCGACGCCATCGAAGCGGTGGCCAAGGGCAAGTCGTTCCAGCCGGCGCGCGGGTCCGGCGTCGGCGCGTCGGGCGCCAAGTACGAGGCGGCCGAGCTGGCGCTCGGCGACCGCGGCTACATCGACGACCTCCGCGTGCCCGGGATGCTGCACGCCGCCCTCCACCTCACCGCCCACGCCCGCGCGGACATCGTCGCCATCGACACCGCTGCGGCCGCCACCGCCGTCGGCGTCGTCGGCGTGTTCACCGCCGCCGACATCCCAGGCGAGTTGCGGGTCGGCATCATCAGCAAGGACTGGCCGATCATGATCCCGGTGGGCGGGCGCACGTCCTACGCCGGCGACGTGCTGGCGATCGTCGTCGCCGAGACCCGCCAGCAGGCGCGCGCCGCGGCTGCGCTCGTCGATGTGCGCTACGACGTGCTGCCACCGGTGACCGACCCGCTCGTGGCCATCGAGCCGGGCGCGCCAGTCGCGGTGTGGGGCACCGACGGCAACGTGCTGTCGCGCAGCGCCTACGCCCGCGGCGACGTCGACGCCGCGCTCGCCGCCAGCGCGCACACGGTCCACGAGGTGTTCCAGACCCAGCGCATCGAGCACGCGTTCCTCGAGCCCGAGTCGTCGCTCGCCGTGCCATCTGGCGCCGGCGGCGGCCGCACGCTGCACGTGTACTCAGGCGGGCAGGGCGTGTGGGACGACCGTGACGACATCTGCCGCGTGCTCGACCTGCCGACGGACCGGGTGACCGTCGAGCTGGTGTCGAACGGCGGCGCGTTCGGCGGCAAGGAGGACATGGCCAACCAGGCCCACGCCGCGCTGGCCGCGTGGCTGCTCGACCGGCCGGTGAAGTGCACGCTGTCGCGGGAAGAGAGCTTCCGCATCCACGCCAAGCGTCACCCGATCCGCCTCGAGTTCTGGGCCGGATGCGACAGGTCCGGCATGCTGACCGCGGTGCGGGTGCGCGCCGTCGGCGACTCGGGCGCCTACGCGTCGGTCGGAATGAAGGTGCTCGAGCGGGCCGCCGGCCACGCCACCGGGCCGTACCACGTCCCCGCCGTCGACGTCGAGGCGATCGCCGCGCGCACGAACAACCTCGTGTGCGGTGCGTTCCGCGGGTTCGGCGCAAACCAGGCGCAGTTCGCGATGGACGGCGTGATGGACCGGCTGGCGGCGGCCGTCGGGATCAGCGGGTGGGAGATCCGCAAGCGCAACGTCATCCGTCCCGGCGCGCTGTGGGGACCGGGCCAGGTGATGGACGACGGCGCGGCCGGCGCCGAAGCATGCCTCGATGCGATCAAGCCGGCCTACGACGCGGCCGTCGCCTCCGGCAACGCGGTGGGCCTCGGGCTCGGGCTGAAGAACGCCGGGCTCGGCAACGGTTTCCGGGAGGTGTCGGGCGCAGTGGTCCGCTTCGTGTCCTCGATGTCGGGCGAGCGCCGATCCGCAGGGTCGGCGGCGAGCACGGAGGCGAGCGCGGCGAGCCCGGAGACGCGCGTGGAGGTGCGCCACGGATGGACCGAGATGGGTCAGGGCGTGCACACCGTCGCCCTCCAGGTGGCTGCGGAGGAGCTGGGCATCGACCCGGAGCGCATCGACGTCATCGTCGACACGACCCGCCAGCTCGGGTTCGGGCAGACGACCGGGTCGCGGGGCACGTTGATGGCTGCCGGCGCGGTGCAGCGAGCCTGCCAGGCGGCGCTGGCCGGTGGCTGCCGGCCCGACGTGGACTACCACGGCGAGCACGTGGTCGACTGGACGGCGAAGATCGGCGACCCGGAGCACCCGAACCCGACGATCCACGCCGCGTTCGGCTACGCCGCCCAGCTGGCGATCGTCGACCGTTCGTCCGGGTCGGTCGAACGGGTCGTCGCCGTCCACGACGTCGGGCGCGCCGTCAACCCCCAGCTGTGTGCCGGGCAGATCGAGGGCAGCGTCCACATGGGTCTGGGCTACGCCCTGACGGAGGACTTCCCGACCGATCCCGAGACCGGGTTTCCCGTGTTCTCGACGTTGCGCCAGCTCGGGATCCTGCGCGCCAAGGACGTCCCGCAGATCGACGTCGAGCTGATCGAGGTGCCCCAGCCCCGCTCCCCGTACGGGATCAAGGGCGTCGGTGAGATCGGCCTCGTGCCGACCGCGCCGGCCGTCGCCGCCGCCCTGCACGATCTCGACGGCGAGTGGCGCTCAACGCTCCCAATGCGTGCATAACTCGTTGGAGGGTTTCCTCTGTTGGAGGGTTTGAGGCGGGGGGCCCCCGGCCGTAACCCTCCATCGGCGCAAACCCTCCAATGGTTAGGCCCCGGTGGGCTCGTCGGCGGGGGCCGGGGGCTCCTCGGTGCGGGGTTGGGCCAGGACGGCGTAGAGCTCGTCGCGGGTGCGGGCGAGGATCGCCTGCGCCTGCTCGTGCTGGGCGGTCGATCCGAACCGTCCGAGCTGGCGCAGCTGGCCGAAGATCTCTCCGGCCAGCCGGCGCAGCTCGCCGCGGTGGCCGCCGACGCCGGCGCGCGCCCAGGGCGGGCCGAACTGGCCGTCGTCATGCTCGACGAGCCAAGCTCGGCCGGCGTCGGTGAGCTCGTAGCGCTTCCGGCCCTCGTCGTCGATGCCGCGGATCAGCCCCTCGTCCTCGAGCGCGGCGAGCGTGGGGTAAACGGAGCCGGGGCTCGGGCGCCAGCGTCCGCCAGTGCGATCCTCGAGCTCGCCGATCAGCTCGTATCCGTTCATCGGGCGCTCGGCGAGCATTCGCAGGATGGCCCCGCGGATCGCGCCGCGGCGGGCGCGTTGGCGGTATCCGCCGTGGTGGCCGTAGCCAGGCGTCATCAACCGCATCCTCCCG
>JBIOUO010000396.1:0-5496 GCA_044867195.1 Ilumatobacteraceae bacterium | reverse complement strand
TCGATCGTGGTGATCGTGACGAACGCCAGGCGGTCGTCGTCGATCCGCACCAGCTCGTCAGCGATCACCTCGCGCAGCGTCTCGTTGAGCCGGGCACTCCGCGGGTAGCGATGCCCACCGGTGCTGCGTCGTGCGGCGCTCATCGGCGAAACGCTAACCGCCATCCGCCGTTGGAGTGTTTGCCCCGATGGAGTGTTTCCGCAGGGGCCTACCCCCGGGAAACACTCCGATGGCGGAAACACTCCAACGGGATCAACTGAAATCCGGTTTCCCCCGCAGGCTGCGTTTGAGTTCGGCGACGCCGGACGTGGCCAGCGTCTCGATCGCATCCCACAGCTTGACCGACTCCTCGCCACGGGGCGACTTGGCGATGACCGGGCCGAAGAAGCTGCCCTCCCGGCCCTCCTGGCCGGGGGCGAACGTGAGGATCGGCGTGCCGACGTCGGGACCGGTGCGCGACATCGCCAGCTCGACCTCCTCACGCAGCCCGGCGTCGTGCGACGTGTCGCTGGTGTGGGCGGCCAGCTCGGATGGAAGGCCGGCCTCCGCGAGCGCCTCGGCGACTAACGCGGCGGTGTCGCCGACCAGCTCCTCGCGCCGCTGGCGGACGTGGATGCGCGTCCCGAGCGCGGTGTAGTAGGCGGCGACCGCGTCATTGCCGTGGTCGGTGCGGACCTGGTCGGCCACGCGCAGCGCCTGCAGCCCGGCCTGGTGCGCCGCCTGACGCTCGGGCGGCCGCTCATTGGCCTCGTTGAGGATCTCCAACGAGATGAACCGCCACCGGACGTGGTACGCCCGCTCGCCCTGGACGTTCGTCACCCAGCGGGACGTCAACCAGCACCACGGGCAGACTGGGTCGAGGAAGAACTCGACGTCGACGGGACGGGCCTCAGTCACGCTCTCGCGATTTCCCGCTCCTCGTAGGTTTCAATCAGATCGCCCGACTTGAGGTCCTGGAAATCGGACAGCCCGATGCCGCACTCGAAGCCCTCGCGGACCTCGCGAACGTCCTCCTTGAACCGGCGCAGCGAGGCGATCTCGCCCTTCCAGATGATCGTGCCGTCGCGCAGGAAGCGGACCTTCGAGCCGCGGGTGATCGTCCCGGAGCGCACGTAGCACCCGGCGATGGCGCCGACCCGCGGGACCCGGAAGATCTCCCGCACCTCGGCCTCGCCGGTGACGACCTCCTCGAACTCGGGCGCCAGCATGCCGACCATCGCCTGCTCGATGTCCTCGAGCAGCTTGTAGATGATCTCGTACGTGCGGATCTCCACACCTTCGGCGTCGGCCAGCTCGCGGGCCTTGCGGTCGGGGCGCACGTTGAAGCCGATGATCGTGGCATTCGTCGTCGCCGCCAGCGAGATGTCGTTCTCCGTGATCCCCCCGACGGCGCGGTGCACGAACGTCAGCTCGACCTCCGGGCGGTCGAGCTTGCGCAGGCTCTCGGTGACCGCCTCCAGCGAACCGTGGACGTCGGCCTTGAGCACAAGGTTCAGCGTGGCCGTCTCGCCGGACTGGATCTGGGCGAAGATGTCCTCCAGCTTGGTGCCGGTCTTCACCCGCGCGTCGCCGCGCTGGTGCTTCATCCGCAGCCGGTAGTCACGGGCCTCACCCACCACGCGGGCGGTCTTCTCGTCTGGAGCGGCGCGGAACTCGTCGCCCGCCTCGGGCACGGCGGCGAGACCGAGCACCTGGACCGGCGTCGACGGCCCGGCCGACTTCACCTGCTCTCCCTGGTCGCTGATCATCGCCCGCACGCGACCCCACGCCGCGCCGGCGACGATCGGGTCGCCGACCTTCAGCTCGCCCTTGTCCACCAGCACGGTGGCGACCGGGCCCCGGCCGACGTCGAGCTTCGCCTCGAGCACGACGCCCTTGGCTCGCCCGCTCGGGTTGGCGGTGAGCTCTTCCAGCTCGGCGACGACCAGCAGCTGATCGAGCAGGTCGTCGATGCCGAGCTCCTGGGTGGCGGACATCTCGACGACGATCGTGTCGCCGCCCCATGCCTCGGGCACCAGGCCGTGCTCGGCGAGCTGGCTGAGGACGCGCTGGGGGTCGGCGTTGTCCTTGTCGATCTTGTTCAACGCCACGACGATCGGCACTTCCGCGGCCTTGGCGTGGTTGATCGCCTCGACCGTCTGGGGCATCACCCCGTCGTCGGCGGCGACGACGAGCACGACGATGTCAGTCGCCTCGGCGCCACGGGCGCGCATCTGGGTGAACGCGGCGTGGCCCGGCGTGTCGAGGAACGTGATCTTCTGCCCGTTCTGCTCGACCTGGTAGGCACCGATGTGCTGGGTGATCCCGCCGGCCTCGCCGGCGACGACGTTCGTCGAGCGGATCTTGTCGAGCACGGTCGTCTTGCCGTGGTCGACGTGACCCATGATCGTGATCACCGGCGGGCGCGGCTGCTGGTTCTCCTCGTCGTCGCTGTCGTCGAACAGCGCCTGGAGGCCGATCTCCTCCTGCTGACCCGGCTCGACCAGCATGATGTCGGCGCCGATCTCGAGCGCGAACAGCTCCATCTGGTCGTCCGACAGGTCCATCGTCGCGGTGATCATCTCGCCGTTGTTGAGCAGGAACCGGATGACGTCGGCAGACGTGCGGTTGAGCTTCGGTCCGAACTCCTGGGCCGACACGCCGCGCTCGATGACGACGGTGCCCTCCGGCACCGGCGCATCGCTGCGCGTGTAGTTGGTGAACTGCGGCTGCAGCTCCTCGCGGTCGCGACGGCGGCGACGGCTGCGGCCGCGGCGCGGTGGGCGGCGCTGACCGGACGGGCGCCCGCCGGGACCGCCAGGACCACCGGGGCCGCCAGGGCGCGGGCCGCCGCCGGGTCCACCTGGACCACCCGGACGCGGACCGAAGCCGCCGGGCCGCGGACCGCCGGGACCGCCACTGGGACGTGGGCCGCCGGTGGTCGTGCGGGGACCGCCGGGGCCGCCCGAGGGCCGTGCGCCGGTGGAGGGGCGGGCGCTGCCGGGCGGCGGAGGGATCGGCCGTCCCGACGGCGAGAGCGGGCGACCGGGTGGAGGCGGGATCGGTCGCCCCGACGGTGAGACGGGGCGGGCCGGCGCGCCCGCTGGGACGGGCGCCGGACGGGGCGTCTGGCGGGCGACGGGGACGTCGGCACGCGCCGCGGGAACCTCGGCCGGGCGGTGCTCGCCGGCGACGGGACGGCCCGACGAGATGACTCGCTCGCCCTGCACGGCGCGCACCGGTGCGGCAGCCGCGGCGGCGGCTGGGACCGTGGCCACAGGCGCAGATGTGGGCCTGGCCGGCCGCACCGGTGCTGGCGCGGGCGCTGCGGCGGCGGGCCGCTCGCGCTGGCTGGCAGCTGGCCGTGGGGCGGGCGCGGGCGTCGTAGGCGGCGCCGTGGCGGCGGGTTCGGCCGCGGGCGGTGCCTCGGTGACGGTCGGTGCCGGCGTCGCGGCCGCGGGTGCCGGGACCTCGGTCACCGTCGGTGCCGGCGTCGCGGCCCCGGGTGCCGGGACCTCTGCGAGGGCGGGCGCCGGTTCCTCGGCGGGCGGCGTCGGTGCGGCCGCCGGGCTCGGGACCTCGGCCACGGCAGGGATCGGTTCGGGAGCGACCGGCACCTCGGCCGGTGGCTCCGCGATCGGTGGCCCTGTGGGTGGCGCTGTCGGCGGCGACGGCGCGGCGGCGGGTTCGGCCGGCGGCGCGGCGGGTTCGGCCGGCGGCGCGGCGGCAGCGGCCGCGGCCGCGGCCTTCTTGGCTGCCGACTTCGCCGGCTTCTTCTCCGGCTTGTGCTCTTCGGGCTGCTCGTCGCGAGTCAGGCCCTCGCGCACCGCGCGGCGACGAACCATGTCCGCGTAGGCCTCGTTGAGCGACGAGGAGTGGCTCTTGACGGGCACGCCGAGGACACCACAGAGGTCGACGACCTCCTGGTTCGTCATGCCGAGCTCCTTGGCGAGCTCGTGGACTCGCATGTTCTTCGCCACCGCGTCATTCAACCTTTCTCGTCATCACGTCACCACCGCCGCCGCGTCGAGCGCCACCGTGGCCAGCTGGCGGGCCAGCTCGTCGAGCGCGCCGGGAGTCGCCGCACGGCGCCACGCGCGGTCGAACGCCCGCCGGCGCCGGGCGAGCTGGAAGCACGCCTCGGGCGGGACGCACAGCCACGCCCCTCGTCCGGCGCCCGCCGCGTCGACGACCGCTCGGCCGTCGACCGTCAGCACGCACCGCACCAGCGCGGCCTGCGGACGACGCCGCCGGCAGCCGACGCACGTTCTAATTGGCGGCTTCGTCGCTCACCCCGTTCTGGATGGCTTCGCTCGCCGTATTGCTGGCCTCGCTCGACGCGTCAATGGCCCCGCTCGGCTCCGGCTCGTCGCTGGCGCTTCCCTCGCCGGCTGACGTGTCATCTTCACTGCGGGCGGGGGCCGAAGCGGTCTCTAGCCCGCCCTCAGCTGGCTCGCGCGCCGCACCGGCGTCGGATTCCTCGCTCGGCTCCGCCTCGCTCGGCTCCGGGTCGTCGCTGGCCGTGCTACTGGCCTCGCTCGCCGTATCAGCCTCGCTCGGCTCCGCCTCGCTCGGCTCCGGCTCGTCGCTCGCGCTTCCCTCGCCGGCCGCGCTCTCACGCTCGCTGCGGTTGGGGGCCGAAGCGGTCGATACCGCACCTTCAGGGGCTTCTGACTCGCCCTCGGCGGGAGCCGTTTGGGCGGCGGCGTTCTGGGCGGTCCACTCGGCCTCGCTGATCACGCTGCCGTCGGCGGCGTGCCACTCCATCAGCCCGGTCTGGGTGTTGGCGACCCACTGGCCCTCGGCGTACTCGACGCCCTCCTCCAGCTCCTCGCGGCGCGCCGGGATGCCTTCGGCCAGCTGGGTCTCGGAGCGGATGTCGATCCGCACGCCGGTCAGGCGGGCGGCGAGGCGGGCGTTCTGCCCTTCCCGGCCGATCGCCAGGCTGAGCTGGTGGTCGGGCACGATGACGTCGGCCTGCGTGCCGTCGTCGCTGACGATCACCTGCGACACCTTGGCCGGCGACAGCGCCTTGGCGACGAAGTCGTCGAAGTCGTCGCTGTACGGAACGATGTCGATCTTCTCGCCGCGCAGCTCGGTGACGACCATCCGCACCCGGCCGCCACGGGCGCCCACGCACGCGCCGACAGGGTCGACGTTGTGGTCGTTCGACCACACGGCGATCTTCGTGCGGTGCCCCGGCTCGCGGGCGCACGCCTTGATCTCGACGATGCCGTCGGCGATCTCCGGCACCTCCAGCTCGAACAGCCGCTTGATCAGGCCTGGGTGGGTGCGGCTGACCACGATCTGCGGGCCCTTGGCCGTGCGCCGGACCTCGACGATGTACGCCTTGCAGCGATCGCCCGGCTGCGGGCGCGCGAACGGCACCTGCTCGGCCTGCGGCAGCAGGGCCTCGACGCGCCCGAGGTCGAGCAGCGTGTAGCGGGTGTCGGTCTGCTGGATGATGCCGGTGACGATGTCGCCCTCGCGGTTGGCGTACTCCTCGAACTTGCGGTC
>JBIOUO010000395.1:0-8360 GCA_044867195.1 Ilumatobacteraceae bacterium | reverse complement strand
CCCCGAGCAAACACTCCAACGGTCCACGGACCGAGCGGGCCGGCCTCGCGCGCATGGTGCCGACGCCCATCGACGAGACTCACCGCATGAGCGTCGTCAAGATCAACGCCATCTCCGTGCCGCCCGGCGCCGGGCCAGAGCTGGAGGCCCGCTTCGCCGCGCGGGCCCGCAGCGTCGAGCAGATGCCGGGCTTCGAGGAGTTCCAGCTGCTGCGCCCCGTGGCGGGCGAGGACCGCTACTTCGTCTACACCCGCTGGGACAGCGAGGAGTCGTTCCAGGCGTGGGTCAGCAGCCAGGCGTTCACCCACGGCCACGCCAAGGCCGAGTCGCCTGACGGCAAGCCCGTCTCCACCCGCGCCGACCTCCTGGCGTTCGAGGTCGTCGAGCACGTCAGGAAGGGCGACACCGCCGCGACCTGAGGATTCTCTACCACGCCGAGGCACGCCTAGCGTGCCGCAGACTCCACAGAATCGAGGACCGGCCCAGTCACGTGTGCGCCAGTAGGCTCGACGCCCCGATGGCCCTGATCGTCCAGAAGTACGGCGGCACATCGGTCGCCGACCCCGATCGGATGCGGGCCGTCGCCGAGAACGTGCAGATCACCAGGCGCCACGGCCACGACGTGGTCGTCGTGGTGTCGGCGATGGGCAAGGCAACCGACAACCTGATCGCCCTCGCCAGCCAGGTGTCGAACACCCGGCCGGGACGGGAGATGGACATGCTGCTGACCACCGGCGAGCGGGTGTCGGCGGCGCTGCTGACGATGGCTCTCGCCGATCTCGGCGTCCCAGCGGTGAGCTTCACCGGCAGCCAGGTCGGCATCATCACCGACACGACGCACGGCAAGGCGAAGATCATCGAGGTCAAGGGCGACCGCGTGCGCGACGCGCTGGCCGAGGGCAAGGTCGCGGTGGTCGCCGGGTTCCAGGGCGTGAGCACCGACAAGGAGATCACGACCATGGGCCGGGGCGCATCCGACCTGACCGCCTCGGCGCTGGCCAAGGCCCTCGACGCCGACGCCTGCGAGATCTTCACCGACGTGACGGGCGTCTTCTCCGCCGACCCGCGCATCGTCCCGCGGGCGCGCAAGCTGCCCCGCGTCAGCTTCGACGAGATGCTCGAGATGGCTGGCGCCGGCTCGAAGGTGCTGGCCCTGCGCTCGGTGGAGTTCGCCCGCAACCACGGCGTCGCGCTGCACGTCCGCTCGGCGTTCACGTGGGAGCCGGGCACGTGGGTCACCGACGATCAGGCCGCCGACACCCCCGGGGAGAGCGCGATGGAAGATCCGATCATCTCCGGCGTCGTCACCGACGCCAGCGAGTCGAAGGTCACGGTGCTCAAGGTCCCCGACCGGCCAGGCGTCTCGGCCAGCTTGTTCGAACCGCTCGCCGCGGCGAACGTCAACGTCGACATGATCGTGCAGAACACGTCGACCGACGGGACGACGGACATCAGCTTCACGATGCCGTCGGCCGACATGGGTGTCGCCGAGGAGATCGTCAGCCGGGTCGCCAAGGAGATCGGCGCGGCGGGCGTCAGCCACGACGACAGCATCGCCAAGGTCTCGATCGTCGGCGCCGGCATGAAGTCCTCGCCGGGGATCGCCGCCCGGATGTTCCGCACGCTGGCCGACGAGAACGTGAACATCGAGATGATCTCCACGTCCACGATCCGCATCTCGGTCGTCGTCGCCGCCGCCGACCTCGAGCGTGCGGCCCGTGCGCTGCACACGGCGTTCGACCTCGACAGCGGCGCCGACTACGCCGCTCCGCTGCCCGAGCGGCGCTGAGCCAATACAGTCGGACGTCCAGATGGATGGAGCGGGGGGAACGATGAAGGTCTATGTGGTCGGCACTGACGGCTCCGAGACCGCGGCCCGCGCCGCCCAGCGGGCGGGAGAGCTGGCGACGGCGACGGGGGCGTCCCTGCACGTGGTCTGCGCGTACAGCAAAGGCGGCCGCGGGAGCATCACGGTGGGCTCCGACTCCTTCGACGTCAGCGGGTTGACATCGGCCGAGCAGGTCGCCGAGCAGCAGGCGGCGACGTTCCGCGGCCGCGGGCTGACGGCCACGTCGGCGGCGATCGAGCGCAAGCCGGCCGACGCGCTGATGGCCGAGGCCGAGCGCGTCGAGGCCGAGCTGATCGTCGTCGGCAACCGGCGGATGCAGGGCGTCAGCCGCATCCTCGGCTCGGTCGCCAACGAGATTGCCCACAACGCCCCGTGCGACGTGCTGGTCGTCAAGACGGTCTGACAGCGCGGTCGTGGTCGGCCTGTCCGTGGGCGGGATGGTGGCGCAGAGCCTGGCGATCCGCCACCCGGCACGGGTCCGCCGGCTGGCGCTCGCTGGCTGCCCGACGCTGGCCGCGGCGTCCGAACGCCCGCGGCCACCGGTCATCGATGCCGACGTGATCACAGCGCTCGTGACAGCGGCATTCTCCGACGACGTCCGCCGCGAGCACCCGGACGTCGTCGCCGAGATGGGCTTCTGGGCGGGAATCGTCTCGGATTCCGGGACGATTCCCGCCCACATACGAGCAGCTCACGCGACTGTGCCTGGGCCGTCGCAGGTGGCGCACCTCAGTCCTCGTCGTCGTCGGCCGGCACCTCGATGAGCTGGTCCACGACGTCGGCCTCCGCAGCGTCGAGCGGCGGATCGAGGCGGTCGGGAAGCTCCAGCCGAGGCTCCTCGTCCACCGGCCGCTCGTCGTCCGGTTCGGGCACAGCGTTCGCCATGTTCATGTCTTGGCCTCCTGGGGACGGTGCAGATCGGTACCGAGTCTTCCCGGACGGCGGCACCCGTGTCGATCGGCCGGCGGCGGCTTCGATTTGCGCCCTCACTACTGTCGCCCGGCATGGGTGCAGACCGGCTCGCGGATCGTCAGGCGATCGTCGACGTCGTCACCCGCTACGCCACCGGCGTCGACACCCGGGACTGGGCGCTGTTCCGGTCCTGCTTCACCGATCCGTGCGAGATCGACTTCTCGTCGTGGAGCGGCCGGCCGGCCGGCGAGATGTCGGCCGAGACGTGGGCGCAGCGGGTGCGCGGCACGAACGGGAACTTCGAGACGACGCAACACCTGTCGACCAACCACGTCGTGACGTTCGAATCCGCTGACGTCGCGACCTGCGTCAGCCAGATGCACGCTCAGCACTGGTACAGCGCCGAGCGCTTGGCCGCTCTCGGCCACCCCGGCGACGGCCCCCGCTGGTGCACGCTCGGCGGGTACTACACCAACCAGCTGGTCCGCACCGCAGACGGCTGGAAGATCCGTCGCTGCCAGCTGACCGTCACCTGGACGACGGGCGACCCGTCGGTGTTCGAGATCGCCCGGGAGATGGGCGACCGGGGCTGACGATGGAGCTCGCTGCCAACTACATGACCGCCGACGTTCCGCCGGTCGAGTGGGCTCGACGGCGGGAGGACGAAGGGTGGGACGTCCTGGCATGCGCCGACCACGTGTTCAGCGCCCGCCGGGCGTACCCCCATGTGTGGGTGACGCTCGGGGCGTTCGCCGCGGTCACCCACCGGGTGACGCTGACGACCGCGTTCGCCAACAACCTGCTGCGCACGCCGGTGGAGTTCGCCCAGGCGTCGCTCGAGATGCAGGTGCTCTCCGGTGGCCGCTTCGAGGCCGGCCTCGGCTCGGGATGGACGCGCGACGAGATCGAGGGCCTCGGCCTGACGTACCCGGGCCCGGCGCAACGAGCGGACCGATACATCGAGGCGATGCAGATCGTCCGTCAGCTGTTCGACCACGGGTCGTGCCAGTTCACCGGCCGTCACTACCGAGTCGACATCCCGAAGATCGGCCCGCAGCCGGATCGCCCGCCCCCGCTGGTCGGGTCGCTCGGCGGCCGGCGCACGATCCGCGAGATCGGCCCCATCGTCGATCGCATCGAGCTCAATGTCGCCTCCCCCGCCACACGCGGCGGTGTGCTCGATCTGGCCATCCTCGCCTCGATCGCCACGTCGCACCTCGACGACGTGCTCGCCCAGGTCCGCGACGTCAACCCCACTGCGCCACTCACATTGTTCGTCCTCTGCGGCATCGGTACCGACGAGCGGACCCGCGAGTACGAGGCACGGCTGGCCGGCTCGTTCCTCGGTGAGTTCTTCGGCCCACCGGGCAAGGTCGCCGACGCGCTGCACCGCGTCGCCGACAGGGGGATCTCGCGCGTCCAGATCAGCCCGTTCACCGAATCGAGCTTCGAGCAGCTCGCACCATACCTGGCGGCGATCTGACCGGCTGAACAAGGATCGACACGAGCGGCCGCAGCGAGCGAGGCCATTGACAGCCGTCAGATCGGTCCGGCGGCGAACCTCCTGGCGATGTCGAGGGTGGCGATCTCGGGCTTGTCGCGAGGCAGCTCGCGGCGGTGGGCACGCGAGCAGAGCGCGAGATGCAGCGTCCGGATGAATCGCTTCAGGTTCACCGCCGCCGCTCGCGACGCCGGGTCGAACTGGTCGAGCCGGCCGGCGAGCCACGAGCCGAAGCCGTCGATCCAGTCGCACAGCTCGTCGTCGTCGATCGTCTCGCGACCGAGCACGTCCACGACGACCAGCACGAGGCGGTCCTCCTCGTCGTCCACGAACACCGGACCGGTCGCCCGGGTCAACAGCGTCTGCAGCGCGTGGAGCACCCGCCGGTGCTCGTCGGCACTCGTCAGCGGGTTGCGGACGAGGAATTTGAGCAGGTCGGCGGCGTGGGCGGTGGCGTTGATCCAGCCCAGATCGGGCACGAAGCCGCGGCGGTCGGGCTCGTCGAGCAGATACTCGATCGCCTCGTCGAGCAGGCCGTGGACCTCGTCCGGGCTGAGGAAGTGCTCTTCGACATCGCGGTAGGCAAGGATCGCCAGCGCCAATGCCGAGTAGGAGCGCCGCACCGCCATCCCGTCGGAGTCCACGCTGCTGTCCGAACCGTCGAGGCCCTGGCGCAGATCGGGCTTGAGGCGCTCGACGGCATAGCGCAGCTCGGACCGGTCGAGGATGTGATCCTGCACCACCCAGCGGGCGAGCACGCCGTACCCGACCTCGTCGCGCAGGTACGGGTCGTCCTCACCGAGCAGGTCGAGCAGTGCCGGGAGCAACTCGGCGGCGGTGTGCCCCGGCGGAACCTCGGCATCGGCTTCGACGATGGATTCCCACAAGGCACGGTCCGCGACGAGGCTCATGCGTCAAGTGTTGCATCCGAGCGCAGCCCGCGGCTCAGTCTGGAACGCCAACCCCCTGCGGGGTTCACCCGGCGGCGGAGCCCCTGTGTGCCGCCATACTTGACCGATGCGGCGCCGGTCTCAGCTGATCCCGTGGAAGGTCGCCGGCCGCCTGACCGACGAGCAGGGGAGCGCCGACGAGGTCGTGCAGACCACCGGCTGGGTGTTCAACAGCGAAGTTGGTGACGCGCTCACGCTCGCCGAGTTCGTGGCCACCGGCGACAGCGAGACGGCCGTGTTCCTCGAGCGCTTCGGTCTCCTCGACGGTGACGACGACCGGCGCGTGCTGGTCGAGATCGGCTGCGGCATCGGCCGTATGACCTGTGCGCTGACCAGGCGCTTCGGCACGGTGATCGCGTGTGACCTGGACGCCGGGTTCCTCGAGCGGTGCCGGGAGGCCGTGGCGGGCTTCGGCAAGGTCGACCGGTTGCGGACCGTGGAGGTCGCCGACGGACGGACGCTGCACATCCCCGACGACGTCGCCGATGTGGCCTTCAGCTACATCACGTTGCAGCACTGCGAGCGCGACGACGCCCTCGCCCTGGTCGGCGAGGCGGTGCGGGTGGTGCGCCCGGGCGGTCAGATCGCCCTCAACTTCCGCTCGTGGTCGGGCACCGATCCCGTCGTCCTGCCGCTCGGGGCGCTCACCCGCGGCCTGTTCCGGGTGCCCGTCGCCGGCCCGTGGCTCTCCCGTCGGCGACTGGCAACTCGTCTCGCGTGGCAGGCCAACCGGCTCGACCCGCACCAGGTCGTCGGGCCGATCAGAGATCGCCTGGCGGACATCGTCGTGTGGCGTAACCCGGCGCGCAACGCCCAGGTGTGGGGCGTCGAGCGGGCCAGGGTGGACCGCTTCGAGGGCATCAACCGCAATCACTGGTGGCTCGTCGCGACCGTCAAGTGACGGCCGCCCGCAACTCACCGGTCTGCGCCCCATCCCCGTCGTTAACGTGTCCGACCATGCGAGTCGGTGTGGTCGGTGCGACGGGTCAGGTCGGCGGCGTGATGCGCCGCCTGCTCGCCGAGCGAGGGTTCCCGGTCGACGACGTGCGCTACTTCGCGTCGTCGCGGTCGGCCGGGACGAAGCTGCCGTGGGGCGACGACGGGATCACGGTCGAGGACGCCACCGATGCCGATCCGCGTGGCCTCGACATCGCCCTGTTCTCGATCGGGGGCGCGGCGTCGCGCGAGCTGGCCCCGCGCTTCGCCGCCGCGGGGGCGACCGTCATCGACAACTCCTCGGCGTGGCGGATGGATCCCGACGTCCCGCTGGTCGTATCAGAGGTCAACCCGGAGGCCGTCGCCGACGCGCGCAAGGGGATCATCGCCAACCCCAACTGCACGACGATGGCTGCGATGCCGGTGCTCAAGCCACTGCACGACGAGGCAGGGCTGGTGCGCCTCGTCGCCTCGACCTACCAGGCCGTGTCGGGCGCCGGGCTGGCAGGCGTCGACGAGCTCGACAAGCAGGCCCGCGAGGTCATCGACCAGGCCGCGGCCCTGACCCACAACGGCGACGCCGTCGTGTTCCCGGCGCCGCAGAAGTTCGCCCGCCCGATCGCGTTCAACGTCCTGCCGCTGGCCGGCAAGCTCGTCGACGACGGCTCGTCGGAAACCGACGAGGAGCAGAAGCTGCGCCATGAGAGCCGCAAGATCCTCGCCATCCCCGACCTCGCCGTATCGGGGACCTGCGTGCGGGTGCCGGTGTTTACCGGGCACTCGTTGTCGATCAACGCCGAGTTCGCCCGCCCGCTGTCGGTCGAGCGGGCCGTCGAGCTGCTCGCCGCCGCGCCCGGCGTCGAGCTGAGCGACATCCCGACGCCGCTCGAGGCCGCCGGCCGCGACCCGAGCTACGTCGGGCGGATCCGTCGGGACGACGGCGTGCCCGACGGGCGCGGGCTCGCCCTGTTCGTCAGCAACGACAACCTGCGCAAGGGCGCCGCGCTGAACGCGATCCAGATCGCCGAGCTGCTGGTCTCGTGAGCTGACAGTCTCCGGCGGCCAGCGGTAGGCTCGGTCGCCGCTACGGGGTGTAGCGCAGCTTGGTTAGCGCGCCACGTTCGGGACGTGGAGGCCGGGAGTTCAAATCTCCCCACCCCGACTCCGATGTTCGCTTGGGTTGGCGCCTCCGGTCCTCGCGCACGGCGGTTCTTGGTCGCGTACCCTGCGGCCTTGCATGGGGCCCAAGGGACGGAGCACGCGTGACGCTGCGTGACCGGTTCGACTCCGAGGGCATCTTGACGGAAGGCCCTGAGCGGCCACCGCATCGATGAGGTGGTCATCCGCGATCCGTGGCCCGCGACGCTGTCCGAGGTCGAGTCCGTCCTCGGGTCGGGCTCAACGACCCGAGGTGCTGCCTTCCGCCATCTCCGGGGTTTCATGGCGTGGTTCGACGGCTCCTTGGCGATGGATCCGAAGCGGGAGGCTTGGGTTCGGGGGCGCTTCGCCTCGACGCTCGCGCCAGAGGTCGACGACCTTGACCTGGTCGTGCACTACAGCGCCTTGCGCGTGGCAGAGGGCGATGTCTGGGTCCTGCTGGCATTGTCGGCCGAGCCCGTCAGACTCGACCCCATTCGTGTCGTCGTGACACCCCTTCGTCATGATGGCGTCGAATACTCGTTCGAGCGGGACAAGGAAGCGAGGCGCAGCAGGGTTCGTGCGCTGCGCCCCGAGACCCGCGAGCAGATCGTTGCTGGATGGATCAAGCTGGTAGGAGAGGAGGGCAATGGCTGAGACGATCACACGAGAGGCGTGGCTGCGCCTGGAGCTCGAAGCCGCCCGCGACTATGTCGCCCGCTTCGGCGACTCCTCGAACCCCATCGAGCAGGCGCAGGTGTCGCGACGGCTACGTGAGGCTCAGGTGATCGAAGACGAGCTCGGTCGGCTGAGCGGAGCAACCGTCATCACGTTTCGACTGGTGGGTCCCGCGATCGAGGGCAACAACGCACCACCCGAGCTGGTGAAGGAGATCATTCAGACACTGGTGGGTCCTTCCCAGCTGGAGCTGCCTACGTTCAATACGTTTGCGGAGGCGGCTTCGGCGGTCATCGACTTGAGTCCTGACGTGGTGCAGGCGGGCGAATCGCTCGAGGACCACGCGTTGGCCCATTCGGCTGGTCTAACAGCTGCCACACTCGCGGCGCTCAGGCAG
>JBIOUO010000394.1:0-14599 GCA_044867195.1 Ilumatobacteraceae bacterium | reverse complement strand
GGACCCCCGAGGAAACTCGGCCGCCGCCGAAGGCGGCGACCATTCTGGAAGGCTGACGAGGACGGCGCTCGCAGTCAGCGCTTGCCTTGGTTCTTGACCGCCTCGATGGCGGCGGCCGCGGCCTCCGGGTCGAGGTAGGTGCCGCCGATCTGGACCGGCCGCAGGTCGTCGTGGAGGTCGTAGCGGAGGGGGATGCCGGTCGGGACGTTGAGTGCCACGACGGCCTCGTCGCTCATCCCGTCGAGATGCTTGATCAATGCCCGCAGGCTGTTTCCGTGGGCGGCCACGAGCACGGTCGCCCCGGCGAGCAGGTCGGGCACGATGGCGTCGTACCAGTACGGCAGCATCCGCAGCACCACGTCGGCCAGGCACTCGGTGCGCGGCCGCAGCTCCGGCGGCAACCCGGCGTAGCGAGGGTCGTGGAACTGCGAGAACTCGTCGTCGGTGGCCAGCGCCGGCGGCGGCGTGTCGTAGGAGCGGCGCCACAGCATGAACTGGTCCTCACCGAACTCGGCGAGCGTCTGCGCCTTGTCCTTGCCCTGCAGGGCGCCGTAGTGGCGCTCGTTGAGGCGCCACGACCGGCGGACTGGGATCCATGAGCGGTCGGCGGCGGCCAGCGACAGCTCGGCCGTGCGGATCGCCCGCTTCAGCACCGACGTGTGGAGGACGTCCGGCAGCAGGTCGTGCTCGACGATCAGCTCGCCGCCGCGCACCGCTTCGGCCCGCCCGTTCTCGGACAGGTCGACGTCGACCCAGCCGGTGAACAGGTTCTTCTTGTTCCAGTCACTCTCGCCGTGGCGGAGGAGAACGAGTGTCGCGACCATGACCAGCGATCGTACGACGGCCGGCGCCGAGCCGTGACCGGCGGGCTCGTCCCGCGGTCAGGTGGTCCACTCGATGCCGGGGAACGTCGCCACCCAGTGCTCGGCGATCCGTCCATTCTCCACTCGTTGCACAAGCAACCAGGACACGATCGTCCGCTCACCGGTCTCCCGGTTGATCCCCCTACTGGTCGCCCGCGTCCACACCTTGTCGCCGTCCACAACGCGGTCGTCGATGGTCGTGTCGACGCGCGACAGCGCCCGCTGGACCTCCGACAACCGACCCCGGTACGCGGCGAGACCGGTGACCTCGGTCCCGGTGTCGTTGTGGCGGATCAGCGGATCGGTGAAGATCTCCTCGACCACTGCCAGGTTGCCGTCGTGCCACAGCTCATCCCACCACCGCTGGCTAACCTCGAGTGGGCTGGGCGGATCGGAGCGCTCCACGGGCCGCGAGTGTAGAGACGGCTCGGACCCGGCCCGGTCGCCACGTCACGCCTGGCAGGCTGGGGTCATGACGACGTCGTTGACCGGTACCGGAATCTGGAGCTCTGCGTTGCGCTACGGCGATCCCGGTCAGGCGGCCGAGATGGCGGTCGAGCTGGAAGCGCTCGGCTACACGGCGCTGTGGGTGCCCGACGTCGGGGGCGACGTGTTCGGCGCCGTTGGCAACCTGCTCGGCGCGACGACAACGGCGACCGTCGCCACCGGCATCCTCAACCTGTGGATGCACACGCCCGACGAGACCGCCGCCAAGCACGCCGAGCTGACGGACGCCCACGGGTCGCGCTTCCTGGTCGGCATCGGGGTCAGCCACGGGCCGTTCATCGACCGCGTCAAGCAGCCCGGCACGTACCAGAAGCCGCTGGCCCAGATGGCCACCTACCTCGACGGGCTCGACGCCGCCGACCCGCCGCTGGCGCCGTCGGACCGGGCGCTCGCCGCACTCGGGCCGAAGATGCTCGAGCTGGCACGCACCCGCACGGCGGGCGTCCACCCCTACCTGGTGACGCCTGAGCACTCGCGCATCGCCCGCGAGGCTGTCGGTCCGGATGCCATCGTCGCCACCGAGCAGGGAGTCGTGCTCGACACCGATCCGGCATCGGCGCGGGCGACGGCTCGGCTGCACGTGAACGGCTACCTCCAGCTCCCGAACTACGCCAACAACTGGAAGCGCCTGGGCTTCACCGACGACGACATCGCCGGCGGCGGCAGCGATCGGCTCGTCGACGCCCTCGTCGCGTGGGGCGACGAGGAGGCGATCAAGGCGCGTGTCCGGGAGCACCGCGACGCCGGCGCCAGCCACGTGTGCATCCAGGTGCTCACCGACGACCCGCGGGCGTTCCCGATCGATCAGTGGCGGGCGCTGGCTCGCGCCGACCTCGTGGCGACGTGACGAAAACCCGACATTCCCGATCGGCTTTGACAGGAATCGCGGCTACGATCGGCTGCCGTGACGCTCGCGCCCGCCCTCCCCGCTGTCGCCACGCCCGTCTCCAGCACCGCCCAGCTCGAGGACGAGGCGATCACGATCATCCGCGAGGTCGCCGCCGAGTGCGAGCGGCCGGTGCTGCTGTTCTCCGGCGGCAAGGACTCGGTGGTCATGCTCCACCTCGCCCACCGGGCGTTCTGGCCGGCCCGGGTCCCGTTCCCGGTGATGCACGTCGACACCGGCCACAACTTCGACGAGGTGCTCGAGTTCCGCGACCGCACGGTCGATGACTTCGGCGTCGAGCTGGTCGTGGCGTCGGTGCAGGCGTCGATCGACGCCGGCCGGGCCCGCGAGCACACCGGCCCGCGAGCGTCGCGCAACGCGCTGCAGACCGTCACCCTGCTCGACGCCATCGCCGAGCACCGCTTCGACGCCGTGTTCGGCGGCGCCCGCCGCGACGAGGAGCGGGCGCGGGCCAAGGAGCGTGTCGTCTCCCACCGCGACGAGTTCGGACAGTGGGACCCGAAGAACCAGCGCCCTGAGCTGTGGGGCATCTACAACACCCGCCACCACCGCGGCGAGCACTTGCGGGTGTTCCCGCTGTCCAATTGGACCGAGCTCGACATCTGGCGGTTCATCGCCGAGCGCAAGGTCGACCTGCCGTCGTTGTACTACGCCCACCAGCGCCAGGTGTTCCGCCGCGACGGGATGCTGATGGCCGTCAACCGCCACGTGCGGATGCTGGAGGGTGAGCGGCCGTTCGAGACGCTCGTCCGGTTCCGCACGATCGGCGACGCCACGTGCACGGCGGCCGTCGAGTCGTCGGCGTTCACCGTCGAGGACATCGTTGCCGAGACGGCTGTGGCCCGGATCACCGAGCGCGGCGCCACGCGCGCCGACGACCGGATCTCCGAGGCCGGCATGGAAGACCGCAAGAAGCTCGGATACTTCTGACGATGGCTCGCTCGGCTGCGCCTCGCTCGCGTGCCTCGCTGCGGCTGGCGCCGCCCGGCCTCCGGCCGGACGCTCGACCTGACGTTCCACGCTTGCTGCGGTCGGGGGCCGAAGCGCTCGGGAGCCTGGGTGTCGCGTGACTTGCCTGCGCTCCGAACGCAGCGCACGTCTCCTCTCCGCTTTGCGACGGTTGGCAGCGTCGACGACGGGAAGTCGACGCTGATCGGGCGCCTGCTGCACGACTCGAAATCGATCTTCGAAGACCAGCTGGAGCACATCGAGGCGGTCAGCCGCAAGCGGGGCACCGACTACGTCGATCTCGCCCTGCTGACAGACGGGCTGCGCGCCGAGCGCGAGCAGGGGATCACGATCGACGTCGCCTACCGCTACTTCTCGACGCCGCATCGCGACTTCGTCATCGCCGACTGCCCGGGCCACGTGCAGTACACCCGCAACGCGATCACCGGGGCCTCGACCGCCGACCTGGCGATCGTGCTCGTCGACGCCCGGCGAGGGGTGATCGAGCAGACCCGGCGCCACAGCCTGCTGATGTCGCTGCTCGGCGTCCCGCATTTCGTCATCTGCGTCAACAAGATGGACCTCGTCGACTACTCCGAGCGGCATTTCGAGGCCGTCCGTCAGGAGTTCAGCGAGTTCGCCTCCCGGCTCGAGCTGCGTGACCTGACGTTCATCCCGATCTCCGCCTTGTCCGGTGACAATGTGGTCGACCGCTCGCCGGCGATGGGTTGGTACGAGGGCCCGACGCTCCTGCACCATCTGGAAACGGTGCACACGGCCAGTGACGAGAACCTGGTCGACGTTCGCTTCCCGGTGCAGTACGTCGTGCGACCGCACCGTGCCGACCACCACGACTACCGCGGCTACGCCGGCACGGTCGCTGGCGGCACGCTGCGGCCGGGCGACGATGTGATGGTGCTGCCGTCGGGGATGCGGTCGACGATCGACCGCATCGACACCGCGGACGGACCCGTCGAGGAGGCCCGCCCGTCGATGGCTGTCACGCTCCTGCTCGCCGACGACCTCGACATCTCACGCGGCGACATGATCTGCGGGCCGCACAACCACCCCGCGCCAGTACAGGATCTCGACGCCATGGTCGCCTGGATGGACTCCGACCACCCGTTGACGCTGCGCCGGATCTACACGCTGAAGCACACCACGCGAACCGTGCGAGCGATGGTGACCGAGCTGCAGTACCGCCTCGACGTGCACACGCTCGATCGTGATCCCGACGCCTCCCAGCTCGACCTCAACGAGATCGGCCGCGTCACGCTGCGGGCCACCGCCCCGCTGTTCGCCGACGACTACCGCCACAACCGCGTCACCGGCAGCTTCGTGCTGATCGACGAGGCGACCAACCAGACCGCGGCGGCCGGCATGGTGCGTGGCTAGCGACGTCTACTGGCACCCGGCGACCGTCGAACGGGCGCAGCGCTGGGCGGCGGCCGGGCTGTCGGGAGCGACGGTGTGGTTCACCGGACTCCCCGGGTCGGGGAAGTCGACGGTCGCCGACGCCGTGGCCGGACACCTCATCGCCGCCGGGCGAGCCGTCTACGTCCTCGACGGCGACAACGTCCGCCATGGGCTGAACGCCGACCTCGGGTTCTCGGCCGCCGACCGGGCGGAGAACGTCCGGCGCGTCGGGGAAGTCGCCCGCCTCCTCGCCGACGCTGGGCTGGTGGCCCTGGTTCCCGTCGTCAGCCCGTACACGGCCGGCCGTGACCGGGTGCGCGCCGCCCACGACGCGGCCGGGCTGCGATTCGTCGAGGTCTTCGTCGACACGCCGCTGGCGACGTGCGAGACACGCGACCCGAAAGGGTTGTACGCCCGGGCACGCGCCGGCGAGCTCACCGGGATGACCGGCATCGACGATCCCTACGAGCCGCCGGAGTCGCCGGACCTCACACTGGCGCCGGCACCCCTCGCCCACCAGGTCGCCGCGGTCCTCACGGCCCTCGACGCGATTTTGACACGCGCCACGTCGCGCTGAGCGCGACGAGGGCTCCGGAGAATCGCGAGGATGGGGGCCGTGACGAGCGAGGGAGCGGCGCCGGACCAGGTGCGAGCGGAGGTCAGGAAGTGGCTGGCCGCCAACTGGGACCCCGACCTGTCCCTGGTGGCGTGGCGGACGAGACTCGTCGAGTCGGGGTGGGCGACGCCGACGTGGCCGGCCGAGTGGTACGGCCGCGGGTTGCCCGGCTGGTCCGAGGCGATCGTCAACGAGGAGCTCGCCGCAGCCGGCGCCGTCGGCCCGGCGGTTGGCGGGGGCATGGCCCTCGCCGCGCCGACGCTGCTCGCCCACGGTTCCGACGAGCTCAAACGCCACCTGCTGCCGCGGGCAGTGACCGGCGAGGACATCTGGTGCCAGTTGTTCAGCGAGCCGAGCAACGGCTCCGATCTCGCCGGCTTGCGGACCCGCGCCGTGCGCGACGGCGACGAGTGGATCGTCAACGGGCAGAAGCTGTGGAGCACGAGCGCCGACCACGCCGACCTCGGGCTGCTGCTGGCGCGATCCGATGTCGACGTGCCCAAGCACCGGGGGATCAGCTACTTCGTGCTGCCGATGCACCAGCCGGGGGTCGACGCGCGCCCGGTGCGCCAGATGAACGATCACGCCTCGTTCAACGAGGTGTTCCTCACCGACGCTCGCGTCCCCGCCGGCAACATCGTCGGCCGGCCCGGCGACGGGTGGCGGATCGCGATGACCACGCTGGCGTTCGAGCGCCAGTTCGCGACGGTGCGGCCACGGTCGCGGGCCGCGCCGAGCGGGCGCGCCGCGGTCGAGGCGGCGGCCGAGGCGGACGCCTACTTCCGCACCTACGCCTGGTATCCCCAGCGGGCCGGCCGCGCCGATCTCGTGCCGGAGGTCGCCGCCTTGACCGGCCGGACCGGCGATCCGATCGCCCGCCAGCACGTCGCTGGACTGCTCGCCCTGCGCCGTGCCCACGAGTGGACCGCCCGCCGCGCCCAGTCGGCACGCGCCGCCGGCCGCGCGCCCGGAGCGGAGGGCTCGCTCGGGAAGCTGGCGGCGAGCGAGGTCGCTCGCGCCTCGGCGGGCACCCATTCCCTGCTCGCCGATGCAGCCGGGCAGCTACGCGGCACCGACGGGCTGCTCGACGGCATTGTCACCGAGGTCCTGCTGTCGGTTCCCGCCCAGTCGATCGCCGGCGGGACCGACGAGATCCAGCACAACATCATCGGCGAGCAGGTCCTCGGCCTGCCGCGCGAGCCCTCGGTCGATCGGGACATCCCGTATCGCGACATCCCGCGTTGACACGAGGTCTTGGGCGGCTGGCCACGTGAGCGGCAGTGCTGCGCTGAGACCTGCTCCACCTTGGATTCGTACCGTGGTAGGATTTCGGTTCGTGCCGGTGCGCAAGTGGTCCGTGAGCGTCGAGGAGGCGCTGGCCGGCCGGGTCGAGGACCACGTCGGCGACCGGGGGCTGAGCGGCTTCGTCGCCCGAGCCGTGGAGCATGAGCTCGAACGCGACGCGCTGGTCGAATACCTCGACGACCTCGACGAGCAGTTCGGCAAGGTCCCCGCCCAGCTGATCGAGCACTACGACGCCTTGTGGCCGTCCTGATCCTCGACAGTGAAGCCCTGTCGTCGCTGGCACGACCGGGAAGCAACCGGCAACGGCACCAGCGGGTTCGCGCTGCGCTACGCAGTGCCCAGCTTCGTGGGGCGCCGGTGCGAGTCCCTTCGGCAGTCCTCATCGAGCTGTATCGAGGCGGTGGAAGCGACGAGCCGATCGACCAGCTTCTCGGTCGAGGCTTCGTGCGGGTGGTGACGACAGGAGCTCGAACCGCGCGGATCGCAGGGCACCTGCTCGCCCGCATCGACCGTGGCAGCGAGCTCGCCGTCGACGCTCTCGTCGTCGCGACCACGGTGCGACTCGGGGGTGGCCTCATTCTCACGTCCGATCCGGGGGACTTGGAGCTGCTCGCTGCTGAGCATCGCAACGTCGGGGTCGCTCGCGTGTGAAGCTCGGTTCTTCGTCGGCGTGACGATGGCGGACCCGGACCTGCTACTGGCCGCCGCCGAGGAGGTCGGCCGCCAGGCCGGGATACACGGCCTGGAAGGCGTGGAACAGACCCTGCAGCTGCATCGCCTTGAGCTTCGAGCCCTTGACCCGGACCCGCCGGCTGGACATCGCCCTCCCGAGCGGCAGCGTGCCGAGCAGCAGCTCGTGGAGGCTGTCGGCGGTCAGGTCGAGATCGAGCGTCGTCTTCAGGTCCGCCGGGCCGAACGACACGCTCACCGGGGCACGGCGACCGTCGACCCACACCTCCACGTCTGGCTCACGGATCCGAAAGCGCACGACCATCCGCCGCTTCACCACGGCATCGAGCGCACGCGCATCCGCCTGCCGTATCCGCGCGAAGAGCTGCGTGAACATCGCCGTGACCTGATCGGCGTCGTCGTAGGCGCGGCTCACTCCGACCCCACGCTGGCCGGTACTCGTTCCTCCTCGGACTCAGCCCAGCCCGGCTCGATGGTCGGACCGGTCGGCTCGATCGAGCGGCCGGTGATCAGGCCGAGCATGAACCAGCCAATGGCGAGAGCACCGATGAAGAAGATCGTGTCGCCGGGGATGCGCATCCAGCGCAGCACCTCGAGCGCGCCGTCCTCGAGGAACTGCGGGTCGCGGGCGTACCACGTGCCGCGATCGATCGCCGCCCACGTCTGGGCGATGCCCACCGGGAGGAGGCTGAAGACAGTCATCATGAACAGCCCGATGTTCATCGCCCAGAAGCCGAGCTTGATCGAGCCCGACTTCCACTCCCGACCGGCGGTGAGGGCGCGCACGCAGAACAGCATCAGCCCGATGCCGAGCATCCCGTAGACACCGAACAGCGCGGTATGGCCGTGGACCGGCGTCGTGTTGAGGCCCTGCATGTAGTACAGGGCGATCGGTGGGTTGATGAGGAAGCCGAACAGCCCGGCACCGAGCATGTTCCAGAACGCGACGGCGACGAAGAAGTAGATCGCCCACCGGTAGGCGGTGACCCATCGTCGAGCCTGGGCCAGGCGCAGATGGCGCCACGCCTCGAACCCGATCAACACGAGCGGCACGCACTCCAGCGCCGAGAACGACGCACCGAGCGCCAGCACGGCCCCTGGGGTCCCGACGAAGTACAGGTGATGGAACGTCCCGACGATCCCTCCGGACAGGAAGATGATCGTCGAGAAGAGCGCGGCGGCGCTGGCGGTCGCCATGCGGATCAGCCCGAGCCGGGCGAAGAAGAAGGCGATGACCACGGTGGCGAAGACCTCGAAGAACCCCTCGACCCACAGGTGCACGACCCACCAACGCCAGTACTCGGCGGTGGTGAGGTGGGTGCGCTCCCAGATGCCGAACGAGGCGGCGTAGAACACGGTGATCGCGGTTGCCGACAGCACGAGCATCGCCAGCAGCGACCGCTGCGCGGGGGAGCCGCTGCGCAGCGCCGGCCACAGCCCGCGCAGCACCAGCACCAGCCACAGCACGAGGCCGATGAACAGCCCGAACTGCCACACCCGACCGAGGTCGAGGTACTCCTGGCCCTGGTGGCCGAACCAGAACCAGCCGCTGCCGTCGAGGCGCTGCTTGACCGACAACCACTCGCCCGCCATCGAGGCGACGACGACCAGCAGGAGCGCGCCGAACAGCACGTTGACGCCTGCCTTCTGCCACCGCGGCTCGTGGCCGCCCACCGCTGGGGCGATGAACAGCCCGGTCGCCAGCCACGCCGTGGCGATCCAGAAGATGCCGAGCTGCACGTGCCACGTCCGGGTCACGGCGTACGGCAGCCAGCTGTCGACCGGCAGGCCGTAGAAGCCGGAGCCTTCCACGCCGTAGTGGGCCGTGATCACGCCCATCAGCATCTGGAACACGAGGAGGCCACCGACGACGTAGAAGTACTTCAGCGTCGCCCGCTGCGACGGTGTCGGATGGAAGCCGAGCAGCGGATCTCGCTCGGGTGCGGTGGCGAACGACTCCTCCGGTTCGGGATGGGAGGCGAACCACCACACCATCCCGGCGATCCCGGCAAGGAGCAGGATGATGCTCACCAAGCTCCACAGCACGTTGGCCGTCGATGGCTGGTTGCCGACGAGCGGCTCGTGAGGCCAGTTCTGGGTGTAGGTGTTCGCCTGGTCCGGTCGTTCCGTGCTCGCGGCCCACGACGTCCAGAAGAAGAACGCTGTCATGTCGCGCTGGCGATCAGGGTCGACGAGGGTGTCCGACGGGATCGCGTATGCGGACCGCCCCTTGCCGAAGACATCGCCGTAGTGCGCCACCAGCTCGTCGAACGCCGCGGCTCGCTCGGGTGCGATCGCCAACGTGCCGGTGGACGCGTCGTAGGTGTTGGTGCGGAACATGTCCTCGACCCGCTGGCGCAGCGCCGCCTGCGACTCCCGGTCGAGGGCGTCGTAGCCCGCCGCGCCCTCCTCCTCGGCCAGCCGGTCGAGGACGAACGTCGCCTCGCGGTGGAGGTAGTCCGCCGTCCAGTCCGGCGCGACGTAAGCGCCGTGGCCCCAGATCGAACCGATCTCCTGGCCACCGAGTGACTGCCACACGTTCTGGCCGTCGAGGATGTCGTCGCCGGTGAACAGCGTCTGACCGCCGGCGACGACCTGGGCAGGGATCGGTGGCTTCTGGGAGCGGATGTTCCACCCCGTCGCGAGCAGGATGGCGAAGGAGCCGAGCACGACGACGCCGAAGATGACCCAGAGCCTCCGATACGAGGTCGGGTGGCCGTGCGCGTCACTTCCCTGCGCCCGACCCGTGCCCTCCGTCCGATCAAGGCGTACCGACATCGGGCCCCCTCATCTGTCGACGTGCTCGTTCACTCGGACCGGATCCCCGAAGGTCTCGCGGCACCACACCCGAGCGACTGGAGCGTTGCGGGCCGCGACCGTAGCACCGGCCCCACGCCGGCGCGACCCGGGCGTGCCCCGGGGGTCCAGCTGGCGGCCGCCTCAACTGCCGGGCAGGTGCAGCTGCGGGTCGAGGTCCGGTTCGCGGTCGAGATCCCCGGAGAGATGAGCGGTGTCGTTGAAGCGGCGCAGGATCCAGCGCGACCCGAACGCGACGACCTGCGAGATCGACCCGTTCGAGGCGCCGACGAAGGCGAAGGGCCGGCGCGCCTCAGTCACCTGGGCCAGGATCTCCCCGATCACGCCGCCGTGGCAGACGATCACCACGCACTCGCCGGGATGAGCCGCCACGATGCGCTGCAGCGCGCCGCGCACCCGGGTGGCCAGCGACTCGGCCGACTCGGCACCGGGGATGAGGTCCCAGCGCTCCTCGACGATCACGCGGACGGCGAGCGGGTGGCGCTCCGCCATGTGCTTGCGGTACAGCTCACCCTCCCACTCCCCGAGGCGCACCTCACGGAGATCCGGTTCGACGATCGGTTCCAGCCCCAGCCGAGCGGCGAGCGGGGCTGCGGTCTGCACGGTTCGCCGCAGCCCGCTCACGTAGATCGCGTCGATCGGGTGGACCTCCAGGCGTGCCGCGACCTGCTCGGCCTGGGTCTCGCCCTCGGGCGCCAGGGCCGGGTCGCCGTGGCCGTCGAGGCGGGGGAACGGACGGCCGGGGACCATCGGCTCCGACTCACCGTGGCGCACGATCAGCAGCTCGGTCGAGCCGGGTGGGCGGGAGAACCTGGCTTGGCGGTAGCCGGTCGCTGGCTCGGGGCGCGAGTGGGCAGGAACCTGGTCGTCGGCCACGAGCCGACGCTAACCACCTCGCTCCTCGGACGCAGTCGCCGCCGTCGTCGTGTGTCGTCGCGCGTCGTCGTGCCGACCGTTGCATGATGGCGGTCGTGGCGCGTCGCAACCTGCTCCTGTTCATGCCCGACCAGCTGCGGGCCGACGCCGTCGGCGCGTTCGGCAACCCGGTCGTGCGGACGCCGACGGTCGACGACCTCGCGTCTCGCGGTGTGCGCTTCACCAACGCGTTCGCTCAGCACTCGGTGTGCTCGCAGAGTCGGATCTCGATGTTCACCGGGTGGTACCCCCACGTGGCCGGGCACCGCACGTTGGATCATCTCCTCGCGTCGCACGAGCCGAACATCTTCCGCCGCCTGCGCGACGGCGGCTACCACGTGGCGATGGCCGGTGCGCGCGGCGACATGCTCGCTCCCGGCGTCACCCGCGCCTCATCCGATCGCTTCGGCTTCACCCGGCCGCCGGAGATGGACGACTTCGCGAAATGGCGCACGTCGCCGTTCGAGGAGGGCTCCAAGTGGTACGACGCGTTCTACGGCGGACCGGTCGACGGCGAGCTGTTCGAGCTCGACGCGGCCACTGTCGCCACCGCGCTGGACTGGCTCGCCGATGGGCTGCCCGAGCCGTGGTGCCTGTTCGTCCCGCTGATCTTCCCGCACCCGCCGTTCGTCGTCGAGCGGCGCTGGTACGACCTGTACGCCGGCGTCGACGTGCCCCCACCGGTCCCGCCCTTGTTCGACGGCAAGCCTGGCTTCTACCGCGAGATCCACGAGCGATGCGGCCTCGATCGACTCGACGCCGACGACTGGGCCGAGATCATCCGCACCTACTACGCGATGGTGAGCCGCGTCGACCACCAGCTCGGTGAGGTGCTTGCCGCCGTCGACCACGCCGGCTGCGCCGAGCGGACCGTGACGTTCTTCTTCACCGACCACGGCGAGTACCTCGGCGACTACGGGCTGATCGAGAAATGGCCATCGGGCGTCGACGACGTGCTGCTGCGCAACCCGTTGATCATCCATGATCCATCGACGCGCCCCGGCGTAGCCGCCGCGCTCGTCGAGCTGGTCGATCTCACGGCGACGCTGGAAGCGCTCGCCGAGCTGCCGCCGGCGCCGCACTTCGGTCGCTCGCTGCGACCGTTGCTCGAGGACCCGGCGCGGCAGCACCGGGACATCGCGTGCAGCGAGGGCGGGTTCCTGGTGGCCGAGGAACCGCTGCTGGAGTCCGGCACCGGGGGTCACTACCGGCACAAGCAGGAGATCCAGCACGAGCGCACCGAGCTCGTCGGGCGGGCGATGGCTCTGCGCACCCACGAGTGGTGCTATGTCGAGCGGCTCTACGAGGGACCCGAGCTGTACGACCGGGTCGCGGACTCGCGCGAGACGACCAACCTCGCCGGCCGGCCCGAGCACGCGACGACCGAACGGGAACTGCGCGACCGGTTGTTCCGTTGGCTGTTCGAGACCAGCGACGTCATTCCGCTCGAGCGCGACCCGCGCCTGGACGACGATCTCCAACGAGCTGTGCTCGGCGGCTGACGGGCGGGGACCGACGTTCCGCGCCCGTACGCTGGCTGCTCATGGGTGCGGGTGCTCCGATCGATCTGTTCGAGGCCGCCGCCGCTGTCCAGCGCCACGCCTACGCCCCGTACTCGCGCTTCCCGGTCGGCGCCGCGATCCGGGCCGTGTCAGGCCGTATCTTCGTCGGCTGCAACGTCGAGAACGCCTCGTTCCCCGAGGGGACCTGCGCCGAGACGGCGGCGATCGGGGCGATGGTCGCGGCCGGCGAGCGAGAGCTGGTGGAGGTGCTCACGGTCGCCGACGGGGACCGGGTGACGACGTGCTGTGGCGGGTGCCGCCAGCGGATCCGCGAGCTCGCCCGGCCTGGCACGCTCGTCCACGCCGCCGGGCCGGACGGAGTGCGCCGCACGTTCACGATCGAGGAGCTGCTCCCCGGCGCGTTCGGCGCCGAGCATCTCAGCGCGTGACGCAACGTCGGCGGTCAGCGATCGCGGAAGCGGTCCAGGTCGCGACGTTCCTTCTTCGTCGGTCGCCCGGTGCCGCGCTGGCGATGGAACAGTGGTGGCGGCACCTGCTCGCGCGGCGGGGGAGGAGGACTGTGGTCGACGAGGCATTCGGCGGCGATCGGCGCGCCGACCCGTGTGTGGATCAGGCGGACGACCTCGACGACCCGCTGGCGGTCGCCGACTCGCGCCTCCACGCGGTCGCCGACGTGGACGGCGGTGGCCGCCTTCGCCGGGTTCCCGTTGACCCGGACGTGGCCGCCGCGACACGCCGCGGTGGCGAGCGAGCGGGTCTTGTAGAGGCGCACCGCCCACAGCCACTGATCGACCCGCGTCGCCTCGATCGGCCCATTGTGGCCGGCGTGACAACCCGATGTGAGAGTCGTCTGGGCGGGTTTCCGCCCGCTTGACCCACAGATCGGCCGGCGAACTTGAGTCCCTACGACTCAAGTTTGTTGTGTCCGGAGTTGCCCAGAGCGATCGCGACTCCTAGCCTGAAGGGCAACACGTTCGCCACATCGTCAGGAGATCCAACCCATGCCCAAGGCCGTCGGTATCGACCTCGGTACCACCAACTCCGTCGTCTCGGTCCTCGAAGGTGGCGACCCGGTCGTCATCCCCAACGCCGAGGGCTCGCGCACCACGCCATCGGTCGTCGCCTTCTCCAAGGCCGGCGAGGTCCTCGTCGGCGAGGTCGCCAAGCGCCAGGCCATCACCAACCCAGACCGCACGTTCCGTTCGATCAAGCGGCACATGGGCGAGAACTGGAAGTCCGACGACGTCGACGGCAAGCGCTACACCCCCCAGGAGATCTCGGCGCGCATCCTGATGAAGCTCAAGCGCGACGCCGAGAGCTACCTCGGCGACACCGTCACCCAGGCCGTCATCACGGTCCCCGCGTACTTCGACGACGCCCAGCGCACGGCGACCAAGGAGGCCGGCACCATCGCCGGCCTGGAGGTGCTGCGGATCATCAACGAGCCGACCGCGGCCGCCCTCGCCTACGGCCTCGACAAGGAGGCGCAGGACGAGACGGTGCTCGTGTTCGACCTCGGTGGCGGCACGTTCGACGTGTCGGTGCTGGAGATCGGCGACGGCGTGTTCGAGGTCAAGTCGACCCACGGCGACACCCACCTCGGCGGTGACGACTGGGACCAGCGAGTCATCGACTACCTGGTCCAGCAGTTCAAGTCGGCCCACGGCGTCGACCTGTCGACCGACCGGATGGCCGCCCAGCGCCTGAAGGAGGCCGCCGAGAAGGCGAAGATCGAGCTCAGCCAGGTCCAGCAGACGCAGATCAACCTGCCGTTCATCACGGCCACCGCCGACGGTCCGCTGCACCTCGACGAGTCGCTGAGCCGGGCCAAGTTCCAAGAGATGACCGCCGACCTGATCGAGCGCTGCCGCGTCCCGTTCGAGCAGGCGCTGAAGGACGCCAGCGTGAGCAAGGGCGACCTCCACCACGTGATCCTGGTCGGTGGCGCGACCCGTATGCCGGCGGTCCAGGACCTCGTGGCGCGTTGCCGCGTGCCGTTCGACCAGGCGATCGCGGACTGGGGCAAGCCGGCCGAACAGATCGACCACATCATCCTGGTGGGCGGCTCGACCCGCATGCCGATGATCCAGGA
>JBIOUO010000393.1:0-3679 GCA_044867195.1 Ilumatobacteraceae bacterium | reverse complement strand
GCCTTGTTCGGTCCGACGCGGTTCTGCATGCCGGCGATGATCTTGCGCTCGAACCAGACCATGAACATCGTGCCGACGAGGCCGATGACGAACACGATCAGCACCTTGAGGACGATGATGCCGAGCGGCGTCCAGCGCAGCGGCGCCTCGAGCAGCGGATCTATGGCGAGCGTCGCGATCACGGCAGCCGCTCCACCCGCACGTCGGTCACCAGCGCGGTGGCGTCGACCAGCTGCGTGATCGTCGAGCCGGGCACGTTGAACGGCACCTGCAGCGACCCCCTCGGCACGCCGGCGTCGGGGACGATCGGCAGCACGACGGACCCGCGGGTGCTCACGATGCGCACGTCCGTGCCACCGGCGATGCCGATCCGGTCGAGGTCGAGCGGGTTGACGTGGGCCGCTGCCGCCGCGGCGAGCTCGGCCAGCGCCGGCGAGTGCGCCGTGACAACCGCGCGGTCGTAGAGCTTGCGCGTCAACACCAGCCGATAGTCGTAGCTGATCCGCTCAGGAGCGCGCGACACCGGTGCCGGGAAGGCCGCGGCGTCAGCCGGCGGAACGGCGAGGACGCCGTCGGGCGCGGCGCGCAGCGCGGCGGCGGTCACCCTGGCGTATGCCGGTACCGACGCGGCGATCGAGTCGGTGATCTCCTCGACCGACACCAGCGTGTCGGCGACGTCGACGAGGTCGAGCCGCTCGGCCAGCTCCGAGGCGATCATCCAATCGGGACGGGACGTGCCGGCCGGCGACACCTTTTGTCCGACCGTCGTCACGCGGCTCTCGATGTTGGTCGTGGTGCCGGACTTCTCGCCGTAGGCGGCGGCGGCGAGCACCACGTCCGCGGCAGCCGCCGACTCGGTGAGGAACGTGTCGACGGCGATGACGCGGCGGGCGCCGGCGAGCGCGCGGCGGGCGAGGTCGGGGTCGGGGACGTCGCTCAGCGGGTCGGCGCCGAGCAGGACGAGCAGGTCGACCTTGCCGTCGGCGGCGGCGGCGAGGATGCCGCCTGCATCGAGCCCGTCGTCGTGCGGCGCGAGGCCGAGCTGCAGGGCGCCGACGACGTTGCCGCGGCGCAGTGCCGGCAGCACGGTGGCGGCCGGGCAGGCGTCGAGCACGGCGCGCAGCACGCCCGCCGCGGAGTCGGCGGACTCGGCGAGGTTGGCCCGCCCGGCGACGATGACGACCGGGCCGGCGCGCAGCTGGTCGGCGACCTCGTGATCGGTGAGCGCGGCCTCGACCGCCCCGACCGCCCCTGCCGCGACCGGGATGCTGCGCCACGCGTACCGCGTGAGGCCGGTCGCCGCCGGCGCCAGCTCGACGATCCGCACCTTGCGCTGCACGGCCGCGTGACGAAGGCGAAGGTGGAGGACGGGCAGCTCCTCTTTGAGGTCTGGGGCGAGGAGGACGACCGTGGTCGCCTTGGTCGCCGAGTCGATCGTCGCCCGAGGGAGCGAGAGCAGCTCGGCCGGCAGCCCGTCGGCGAGCTGGGCGTCACGGTGTGGGATGTCGAGGGCGTCGGCGAGCATCGCCCAGGCGAACGCGTCCTCGTTGGTTCCGCGCGCCCCGCCGAGGATGGCGATGCTCGCCGGCCCACCGGCGCCGAGCGCCTCGCGCACCAGTTGCGCCGCCGCCGTCATCGCCACGCTCCACGATGTCTCGGCCAGCCCGCCCTCGCCGCGCACCAGCGGGCCGATGAGGCGATCTGGCGCGTGCGTCGCCTCGTAGTTGTAGCGCCCGCGATCGCAGAGCCAGCTCCAGTTGACCGGATCAGAATCGACACCGAGCACCCGCACGAGCTGGTCGCGCGACGACTGCACGACCGTGCGGCAACCCACGCTGCAGGTCGTGCACGTGCTCTCCACCTCCTCGAGGTCCCACGGGCGGGCCTTGAAGCGGTAGGCCACCGAGGTCAGCGCGCCGACCGGGCAGATCTGCACCGTGTTGCCGGAGAAGTAGGACGAGAACGGCTCGTCGGGGAACGTCAGCACCTGGGTCTGGTTGCCGCGCTGCATGAAGTGGATCAGCGGGTCGCCGGCGACCTCGCTGGCGAAGCGGGTGCAGCGGTCGCACAGGATGCAGCGCTCGCGATCGAGGAGCACGAGATCGCTGATCGGGATCGGCTTCTCGTAGTGCCGCTTCTCCTCCACGTACCGGCTCTCGCCTGGTCCGTGGCTGAAGGCCTGGTCCTGCAGCGGGCACTCGCCACCCTTGTCGCAGACCGGGCAGTCGAGCGGGTGATTGGCGAGCAGCAGCTCGAGGATCCCCTCCTGGACACGCTTGGTGGTCGGTGACTCGGTGTACAGCTTCATGTCCGGCGCGACCGTCACCATGCACGTCGGCGTCAGCGCCGGGCCGCGGCCGCTGTCGACCTCGACGAGGCACATCCGGCACATCCCGACCGAGCTCATCCTGTTGTGCCAGCAGAAGCGGGGGATGTAGGTGCCGGCGCGCTCGGCAGCGGCGATCACCAGCTCGCCCTTGCGGGCGATGAACGGGCGGCCGTCGATCGTGATCGGGACGGCGTTGGGGTCCGGTTCCGGCGGCGCCGGCGGGGCGGCCGCCTCCCCGGCTTGCGCCGGCGCCGTGGCCTCGGCGGGCTTCGGCGTTGGCGTGTCGCTCATGCGGCACCACCTCCCGCGGCAACGACCGGGATGCGCAGGCGGGGCTTGATCCGGGCTTCGAACTCGTCGCGGAACAGCGTCAGCGCGGAGTGGACCGGGGCGTACGCGGACGGACCGACGAAGCAGATCGTGGTCATCTTGTACGGGAACGGCACGGCCTCCAGACCGAGGCGGGCGCTCGACGCGTGGGGGAAGGCGCCGGGACAGATCGACTCGCCCACGCTGTACAGCAGGTCGAGATCCTCCGGCGCGCCGTAGCCGTCGCAGATGCGGGTCAGGATCCGCTCGAGCCACGTCCCGCCCTCCCGGCACGGCACGCACTTGCCGCACGACTCGTGGGCGTAGAAGCGGGCGAGCGAGAGCGCGGCCTTCGGGATGTCGGTGGTCTCGTCCATCACCATGATCGCGCCCGAGCCGAGCATCGACCCGGCGGCGCCGACGAGCTTGCCCTCGAACGGCAGGTCGAGCTGGTCGGGAAGGAACCAGGGCGCCGAACCGCCGCCCGGGACGAACGCCTTCAGCTTCCGGTCGTCGCGGATGCCCTGGCAGAACTCCTCGCCGTAGATCAGGTCGCGGAACGTCGTCGTGCCGTTGATGATCTCGAACACACCCGGCCGCTTGACGTGGCCGGACACCGCGACCATCCGCGTGCCGGGCGATGTCTCCGTCCCGATCTTCACGTACTCGGCGGCGCCGTGCTGCATCAGCCACGGCAGGTTGGCCAGCGTCTCGACGTTGTTGACGATCGTCGGCAGTCCGTACAGCCCGATCGCAGCCGGGAAGAACGGCGGCTTCAGCCGGGGCATCCCGCGGTTGCCCTCGAGGCTCTCGATGAGGGCCGTCTCCTCGCCGACGACGTAGGCGCCGGCGCCCCACTGCATCACGATGTCGACGGAGAAGTCGGTTCCACCGATGTTGGTGCCGATGTAGCTGGCGGCGTAGGCCTCGTTGAGCGCGGTCGCGACCCGCTCCTGGGCGGTGGCCATCTCGCCGCGGATGTACAGGAAGCACTGTGACAGCCCAGCCGCATAGCAGGCGATCAGGCAGCCCTCGATCAGC
>JBIOUO010000392.1:0-2327 GCA_044867195.1 Ilumatobacteraceae bacterium | reverse complement strand
CCTACGCCGACGAGCTCGCCGCCCTCGCCGGGGCCGACGACCGGCCGCGCCCGCCGGGCTGGCGGCTGTCGCCGTGGTCGGTCGTCACCTACCTCCTCGGCGGCCTGCTGCCCGACGGCACGCCGATCGCGCCCAAGTACATCGGCAACCGCCGGATCATCGAGATCGCCGTGTGCACGCTGGCGACCGACCGCGCGCTCCTGCTCCTGGGCGTCCCCGGCACCGCCAAGACCTGGGTCAGCGAGCACCTCGCGGCGGCCATCAGTGGCGACTCCACGCTGCTCGTGCAAGGCACGGCAGGCACCACGGAGGAGTCGCTGCGCTACGGGTGGAATTACGCCCGGCTGCTCGCCGAAGGGCCGTCGGAGGCGGCCCTCGTGCCGAGCCCGGTCTACCGGGCGATGCGGACCGGCCGCCTGGTGCGCGTGGAGGAGCTGACGCGCATGCCATCGGAGGTCCAGGACGCGCTGGTCACGATCCTGTCCGAAAAGGTCCTCCCGCTGCCCGAGCTGGACACCGAAGTCGCAGCGATCCAAGGCTTCAACTTGATCGCCACGGCCAACGATCGCGACCGTGGCATCAACGAGGTGTCGAGCGCGCTACGCCGGCGGTTCAACACGGTGGTGCTGCCGCTGCCGGCGACGCCGGAGGAGGAGATGACGATCGTCGCCCGGCGAGTCGCCGAGCTCGGAGCCGCGCTGGCGCTGCCCGAGGTGCCCGCCGCCGCCGACGAGATCCGGCGGGTCGTGACGATCTTCCGCGAGCTGCGCCAGGGCGTGACCGAGGACGGCCGCACCAGCCTCAAGCAACCGACCGGCACGCTGTCGACCGCCGAGGCGATCTCGGTCGTCACCAACGGCCTCGCCCTCGCCGCCCACTTCGGTGACGGGCAACTCAGGGCCACCGACATCGCCGGTGGGATCGTCGGCGCGGTGGTCCGCGATCCGCTGCACGACGAGGTCGCGTGGCGCGAGTACATCGAGGGGGTGGTCCGCGATCGCGACGGCTGGGGCGACCTCTACGACGCCTGCCGCGAGGGCTGAGGCGCAGCAGTCACCGGCGCGGCCGCACCCGCGCCTGCACCTGCTCGGGATCCGCCATCACGGCCCCGGATCGGCGCGGTCCGTCGTGCGGGCGCTCGACGCGCTGTGTCCCGAGGTCGTGCTCGTCGAGGCCCCGGCCGACGCCGATGACGCGCTGCGCTGGGTCGGCCATCGCAGCCTGGTGCCACCGGTGGCGCTCCTCGGCTACGTCGTCGCCCGCCCCGAACACGCGGTCTTCGCGCCGCTCGCCGGGTTCAGCCCCGAGTGGCAGGCCGTGCGGTGGGCGCACGGCCACGGCGTGCCGGTCCAGGCGATCGACCTCCCGCTGGCCAACACGCTGGCGGGCGACGGCGAGGTCGCCCGCCGCCGGTCCGGCGTCACGGTCGATCCCCTCGGCGCGCTCGCCGCGGCGGCAGGCGAGCCCGATCCGGAGCGATGGTGGGAGGACCTCGTCGAGCACCGCGGTGACGGCGAGCCCGTCTTCGACGCGGTCGGCGAGGCGATGGCCGCGGTTCGCGACGACGGGTCGGCGCCGCAGACCCCCGACGTCGACGCCCGGCGGGAGGCGTACATGCGCACGCGGATCCGGGCCGCCCTGGCCGGAGACAGCACGGTCGCCGCCGTGTGCGGCGCGTGGCACGTCCCCGCCCTCGATCCGTCGATCACCACGGCCTCCGCCGACGCCTCGCTGCTGCGGGGCCGACCGGCGGTCAAGGTGGCGATCACCTGGGTGCCGTGGACCAACCGCCGCTTGCGACGGGACACCGGATACGGCGCCGGCGTCGAGAGCCCCGGCTGGTACGCCCACGTGTTCCGCCACCCCGGACCGGACGGCGTGGCCCACTTCTTCGTCGACGCCGCCCACGCCTTGCGCCGCCGCGGCATGGCGGCGTCCCCCGACCATCTCATCGCCGCGTCCCGCCTCGCCGACTCGCTGGCCGCGCTCCGGCGCCGGCCACGAGCCGGGTTGGCGGAGGTGCTCGACGCCGCCGATTCGGTGCTCGGCGGGCTCCCGCTCGTCGTCGACGAGCTCGTGGTGGGCGACGCCGTCGGCGAGGTCCCGCCAGAGGCCCCGCAGGTCCCGCTCGCCCGCGATCTCGCCGCAGCCCAACGGGCGACGCGCCTCAAGCCGGTGGCCGACGAGCGGCTCGTCGAGCTCGACCTGCGTACACCGACCGGCCTGCGCCGCTCGCACCTGCTGCACCGACTCGGCGCCCTCGACGTCCCGTGGGGCACGCTGGAGGAGGGCCGCGGCTCCAGCGGCACGTTCCGCGAGACGTGGCG
>JBIOUO010000391.1:0-6355 GCA_044867195.1 Ilumatobacteraceae bacterium | reverse complement strand
GAGACCGTCACCCGCACCGATGCCACGGTGCGCGGCCCGATCCCGCTGCCGACGGCCAAGCACCGCTACACGGTGATCCGCGGCCCGCACATCGACAAGGACTCCCGCGAGCACTTCGAGATGCGGGTCCACAAGCGCCTGATCGACATCGTCAACCCCAACGCCAAGACGATCGACAGCCTCCAGCGGATCGAGTTGCCGGCCGGCGTCGACATCGAGATCAAGATCCAGGCCAACTAGGTCGCTCGGGTTCGGCTCGCAGCCAAGCTGCTCGCCTCACCTGCCGAGCTCGCCGCCGCCGCTATCGCAGCAGCGCTCACCCACCTCGAGCGCGCTGACTCGACTCCGGAGCGATCCGGGGTGGCGTCGCGTACGATCTCGGGCGGGAGGCGACGATGCGCACGCAGCCGCTGGGACGAGGTGTCTTCACGCTCGCCGATCTCGACGATTGGCCGGAGTCGACCAACGTCGAGTTGCACCAGGGGAGCATCGTCGTGAACCCTCCACCGACCGGCCATCACGCGATCGCTGTCAACCGCACCGTCGACTGGCTCGCGCGAGCTGGCATCGACCGTCACTTGGTCTTCCAGGGCATCGGCATCGGATTCGAGCACGAGCCGGGCGACGGCTTCACCCCGGACGTGGTCGTGATGAAGCCCGGTTGGAACCCGGCTCGGGTATGGCAGCCACCGTCGGCCGTCCGCATCGTCGTCGAGGTGGTCTCATCCTCGACCGCGAGTCGCGATCGCGGCCACAAGCGCGGCGTCTACCTCGCCGCCGGGCTGACGGTGGTGATCGTCGACCCGATGGAGCTGACCATCGACGTGGCCGGGCCGGACGCCTGGCTCGCCGGCCGGCCCTTCTGAGACACGTCGCCAGGTCGAACGCTGTTCTGTCCGCCGGATGCGGCCCGATCGGGCAGCGAACCGCTGACAGATCCCTCGATCTTCGCCCGACGGCGGCGTCCCCCGGCTGCGGGGCTGTCTCGCCTAGCGTCGGCGGCCGATGAACCTGTTGCGCACCTCGTCCGCGGCGGTCCTGCTCGCCCTCGTCGTCGCCGCATGTGGCGAGGACAACGCAGACACGCCGGCGCAGTCAAATGCCCCGTCGGGCGCCTCGGCGACCGAACTCTCGGCCCCCGCGTCCGCGACGGCGAGCAGTGGCGAGGCAGCCGGAAGCTCGACGTCGTCGTCGGGACCGACGACGACCGTCGAGCTGGCCGCCGAACTGCCAGACCGAACGTTCATCTCGACATCCGTGGATGGCTACACGCTGGTCGAAGGCACGCAGATCACGCTGACGTTCGAGCAGCTGAACCTCTCCGCCAATGCCGGCTGCAACCAGATGTCGTCGACGTGGTCGCTCGAGGGAGATGTCCTGGTCGTGCCGGCGATGGCGATGACCCAGATGGCCTGCGAGCCGGCGGCGAAGATGGATCAGGACACCTGGCTGTCGGCGGTGCTCACCTCACGGCCGACGCTGGCGCTCGACGGCGAGACGCTGACGATCACCGCCGAGGGGGCCACCGTCACGCTCGTTGACGAGACGGCCGTGGCCCCCAGCCCGTCGCTGGAAGGCACGACCTGGGGACTGGACTCGACGGTTTCGGGCAGCACGGCGTCGTCGGTTCCGGCCGGGATGCGCACGCCGACGCTGCTGTTCGAGAGCGGGACGGTGTCGGTCGACACGGGGTGCAACCGGGGGACCGGCTCGTACCAGCTGGGCGCCTCGACCATCACGTTCGGGCCGATCGCTACCACTCGCATGGCGTGCACCGATCCGGCGGCGACCACGGTCGAGCAGACCATCCTGTCCGTGCTCTCCGGAGGGATCATCTGGGGCATCGACGGCGACACACTGTCGCTGCGCAACGGTGACACTGGCCTGCTGCTGCGCCCGGCCGACGCGAGCGCGGCCGGCGGGGCGTTGATCGGGCCGACCTGGACGCTGGACTCGACCGTTTCCGGATCGACGGTGACCGCCGTGCCGGCGGGTGCCGGACCAGCCACGCTGGTGTTCAACGGGTCCACCGTTGACATCGACACGGGGTGCAACACCGGGTCGGGCGGCTACACCGTCGACGGCGACCAGATCACATGGGGTCCGATCGCGATGACGCTCCGGCTCTGCGAGGATCCGGCGGGATCGTTGGAGACCGCCATCGTGAGCGTGCTGCAGGGAACGACGACGTTCACGGTCGACGGCAACCAGCTGACGATCACGGCCGCCAGTGGCGACAGCGGCCTGATGTATCTCGCGACTTGAGTCGCGTCCACCCGAGTACTACGTGCGCCCGAGTGTTTGGTGCGGGGCCTTCCCGCGCCAGACACTCGGATGCACCAAACACTCGGATGGGTCGGGCACCGGTAGAACAACAGGATGCCGGTGCTGCCGCCCCCCGCGCCCGGGGTCAAGCCACGCCCCCCACAGCCCCCGGGCGCTCGACGGCGGCCGGCGTGGAGTGTGCTCGTGCCCGCGGCGGCCCTCGCCCTGCTGGCCGCGCTGATCGGTGTGCTGGTCGGCGTCGCCCTCGGCGACAGCAGCGACAACGGGAAGGTGGCGACTGCGAGTGGCCAGGCGCCGGTCATCGTCGCCGAGGGTGGCTCGTCGAGCGCGAGGGTGCCGGTGCGCGAGGTCGTCGACGCAGTCGGCCCGTCGGTGGTCACCATCAGCGTCGACCTACCCGAGGGACGTGCAGTCGGCACGGGCATCGTGCTCTCGGCGGACGGCGAGATCCTGACCAACGCCCATGTGGTGGCGAACGCGACAGCGATCCACGTGCGCCTGCCCGGTGACACCGAGCCGACGGACGCGACGCTGATCGCCGCCGACGCCGGCAACGACCTCGCCCTGCTGCGGATCAAGGCGAGCGACCTGCGGCCGGCGACGTTCGGGCCGACGTCCGAGGTCGCCCTCGGGGACGAGGTGCTCGCCATCGGCTTCGCCCTCGACCTGGACGGCGACCCGACTGTGACGCTGGGCATCGTGTCGGCGCTCGACCGGACGATCATCACCGAGGACGGCGCGCTCGACGGGCTGATCCAGACCGACGCCGCGATCTCCTCGGGGAACTCAGGCGGTCCGCTCGTCGATGCCCAGGGCCGGATCGTCGGCATCAACACGGCCGTCGCCCGCAGCGACTTCACGACGGCGGCGACGAACGTCGGCTTCGCCGTCTCCTCCGACGAGGTGCTGTCCGTGCTCGACGACCTGCGGGGGTCGACAGGCGGCGAGCCCCGCCTCGAAGGGTTTCTCGGCGTTTCGCTCGAAGATCGCACCGACGGCGGGCAGGGAGCCGTGATCACCGAGGTCACCGCCGGGTCGCCAGCCGACGATGCGGGCATCGAGGCGGGCGACATCGTCGTCGCCGTCGATGAGGCGGCGACGGACGGCAGAGCCGGCGTGATCGCCGCCGTCCGCGACCATTCGCCCGGCGACGAGGTCAAGGTCGTTGTCGTCCGCGACGGCACCGAGCGGACGTTCGCCGTCATGCTCGTCGAGCGACAAGGCGACTAGACCGATTGGCTCGCTCGCTCCGCTGGCTCGCGTGTCTCGCTGCGGCTGGCGCCGCCACGCTCGGGTGGTGCTGACGTCGCCGATGTGATCGGCGCTCGCCGCCGATCTGGGCGGGATTCGTATCTGGCAGGAATCGTCCCGAAATCCGAGACGATTCCCGCCCAGAAGCCGATCGCTGCCGGTGCTAGCCAGGCTGCAGGTGGCGACGCTGTTGTCGGCCCTGCGCGACCGCGCTAGCATCTCGTCCTTGTGCCTGTGGGTCGCCCGCCGGCACGTACGGAACGATTCGCAACCGATGTCCGTGTGCGCCCGGTGGTCGCCGCCGGGGACCGCACGGCGACAACAGACCCGAATGCTCCGCACGGCATCCCGCCGGCGGAGCATTTGCACGCCGAGGTGAGGGCCACTTCCGGCCATCCGGCTCGGCGCGATGTGGACAGCAGTCCGGCCGCCGGCTGCTCGAGCAACAGCAGTAAGGAAAGCCGCAATGGCAACGACAGCGATCGTCGGCGAGAAGGTCGGCATGAGCCAGAAGTGGGTCGACGACAAGATCGTCCCGGTGACGGTCCTGCGCGTCGAGCCGATGCGCATCGTGCAGGTGAAGACCCCTGAGCGCGACGGCTACAGCGCGCTGCAGGTGACCTACGGCCACCGCGACTCGAAGAAGCTGACCAAGCCGGAGGCCGGCCACTACGCCAAGTCCTCTGTCGAGCCGGGCAAGCGCCTGCTCGAGCTGCGCGTCGACTCCGTCGACGGCTACGAGGTCGGCCAGGAGATCCTCGTCGACACGGTCACCGCCGGCTCGAAGGTCGACGTCACGGCCGTCAGCCGCGGCAAGGGCTTCGCCGGGACCATGAAGCGGCACAACTTCAAGGGCCAGGGCGCGAGCCACGGCAATCACAAGCACCACCGGGCGCCCGGCGCGATCGGCTCGTGCGCGTTTCCTGCCCGCGTCTTCAAGGGCGTGCGGATGGCCGGTCACATGGGTCACCAGCAGGTCACAACGCTCAACCTCGAGGTCGTCGAGAGCGACGCCGAGCGCAACCTGCTGCTCCTCAAGGGCTCGGTCCCCGGCCCCAACGGCGGCGTGGTGGTCGTCCGCAAGGCCGTCAAGGGCCTGAAGGAGGTTTGACCCCGATGGCGCAGATCACGCTCAGGACGGCGACAGGGGCTGCGGCCGGCGAGCTCGAGCTCGATGACACGGTGTTCGGCATCCAGCCCAATGTCCCCGTGATGCACCAGGTCGTCACCGCCCAGCTGGCGGCTCGGCGCGCCGGCACGCAGTCGACCAAGACACGGAGCGAAGTGCGTGGTGGCGGCGCCAAGCCGTACCGCCAGAAGGGCACCGGCAACGCCCGCCAGGGATCGACCAACGCTCCCCATTACGTCGGCGGCGGCATCGCGTTCGCTCCCAAGCCGCGCAGCTACGCCCAGCGGACGCCGAAGAAGATGATCAGGCTGGCGCTGCGCTCGGCGCTCTCCGACCGTGCCAGCGAGGGCCGGGTCGTCGTCGTCGAGGGGTGGAGCTTCACCTCCCCGCGGACCAAGGATGCGAAGTCGGCGCTCGCCGCGCTCGCTATCGAGGGCCGCGCCTTGGTCGTCGTCGAGAGCCTCCATACCCCTGCCGCGCTCTCGTTCCGCAACCTCCCCGAGGTCCAGCTGATCAAGGCCACGGAGCTCAACGCCTACGACGTCCTCTGCAACGACTGGATCGTGTTCGAGCAGTCCCTCCTGCCAGGCGAGTCCGGGGATGTATCGGTGGAGCCCGACGAGTCATCGAGGGCCATCCACCCGCAGGACCCGGCCGAAGGCGCACCCGACGAGCCAACCGACGAGCCAATCCCGTCCGTACACCCCGACGAGCCCGCCGAAGGTCCCCGCGAAACAACCGATGACACCCAGGTTGGCGGCCGCGAAGGAGCGCTGGAGCACGGCGTTCATACCGACGACACCCGGGCGGCCGATCGCGATCGAGCCCTGGAGCACGGCGAGGCCGGCTCCGAAGGGGCCGAGCCGAGCGTGGGAGGCGAGCCCGCCGGCTTGGCCGGCGGCGCGAGCGCGGAGGATGAACGGTGAAAGACCCTCGCGACATCATCCTGGCGCCTGTCGTATCGGAGAAGAGCTACGCGCTCATGGAGACCGGCGTCTACACGTTCAAGGTGCACCCGTCGGCGAGCAAGCCGGAGATCCGCGATGCGGTCGAGGCGATCTGGGGCGTCGAGGTGCGCAAGGTGAACACCCTCAACCGCAAGGGCAAGCGTCGCCGCACCCGCGGCACCAACCGCCTCGGCTCCACGCCCGCTACCAAGCGGGCAATCGTCACCCTGACGGCGGGCGAGATCCCGCTGTTCGAGAACTGAGGACGCGATGGGGATCCGCTCGCGCAAGCCCACCAGCCCGGCCCGCCGCTTCCAGACGGTCTCGGACTTCACCGAGATCACCAAATCGCGGCCGGAGAAGTCGCTCCTTGCCCCGAAGCCGAAGTCCGGCGGCCGCAACAGCCACGGTCGCAAGACGTCGCGCCATCGCGGCGGCGGCCACAAGCAGCAATACCGCCTGGTCGACTTCAAGCGCGTCAAGGACGGCGTCACCGCCAAGGTGGCGGCCATCGAGTACGACCCGAACCGCACCTGTCGCATCGCCCTGCTGCACTACGCCGACGGCGACAAGGCTTACATCCTCGCCCCTCGCGGGCTGCGTGTCGGTGACCACGTGATGAGCGGTCAGGGTGCCGACATCAAGCCCGGGAACGCCCTGCCGCTGCGCTACATCCCGGTCGGCACGATCGTCCACAATGTCGAGCTGCGCCCCGGGCAGGGCGGCAAGATCGGGCGCTCGG
>JBIOUO010000390.1:0-25075 GCA_044867195.1 Ilumatobacteraceae bacterium | reverse complement strand
ACCGCGACGAGCAGCGTGCGCCCGACGTGGCGGCCGACCGGGCGCACGGCGAGCGACGCGGTGACGAGCACGGCGCCGATTCCGGGCGCGGCGCGCAACCAGCCGTAGCCGACGTTGCCGACGCCGAGTCGATCCTCGGCGATCGCCGGCAACAGCGCGACGGCGCCGCCGAACAGGACGGCGAACATGTCGAGGGCGATCGCCCCCAGCAGCACCGGTTGGCTGCGGATGAAGCGCAGTCCTTCCAGCGCGTGGTGCAGCGACGGTCGCTGGTCAGGTGAGGTGCGGTCCTGCGTCCGGCGCAGCCGCAGCGTGGTGGCGACGACGGCAGCGACGGCGTAGCAGACCGCGGCCACGAAGTACGGGACCATCGGGTCGATGTCGTAGAGGAAGCCGCTGGCGGCCGGGCCGACGATGAGGCCGAACTGCCAGGTGCCGGAGTAGAAGGCGATCAGGCGCGGCAGGCCGTGCTCGGGAGCGATGAGCGGCGGGAGAGCACGGTAGGCGGGCGCGGCGAACGCGCGGGCCGTGCCGAACAAGGCGGCGATGGCGAAGATCGGCACGGCGGACGTCGGGTCGGTCGCCGCGTACAGGCAGTACAGGGCCGAGGTCACGACCTCGACGCCGAGGGCGATGGCGGCCACGTGCCGGCGGTCGAAGCGGTCAGCTGCGGAGCCGGTCAGCGGCAGCAGCACCAGGGCGGGGAGGAACTCGACGAGACCGAGCAGGCCGAGGGCCAGCGTGCTGCCGGTGATGTCGAAGATCTGCTTGCCGAGCGCAGCCGCCTGCATCGTCGTGGCGACCGTCATCACCGTCGCGGCAGTGAGGAACGTCGACACCGAGCGGTCCCGCAGCAGCTGGCGGCCGCTCGGCGTGACGGCTACTTCGGCGGGCGGCGGCACCGTCGAGCGACCGTAGCCGTGCGTGCTACACCCACAGTCCATGACATCGCTGTCGGAGGACACCCGCTGGATGGACGCCGTCGACCAGGCGTCGCTGGTTGCCAAGGGAGAGGTGACGCCGGGTGAGCTGCTGGAGGCGGCGATCGAGCGGATGGAGCGGCTCGACCCGACCATCCACGCGCTGACGATCACGTGGTTCGACCACGCCCGCGAGATCGCCGCCGACCCAGCGCTGCCAGTGGGCCCCTTCCGTGGCGTGCCGTTCCTGCTCAAGGACCTCTACACGAAGTTCTCCGGCCAGACGCTGTCGAACGGCAACATCGCCCTCAAGCAGGCGGCGATCGTGGACACCGAGGACACGACGTTGGTCGCGCGCTATCGAGCGGCCGGCCTGGTCATCGCCGGACGCACGAACAGCCCCGAGATGGGCAGCTTGCCGACGACGCAGCCGGTGGCGTGGGGGGCCACGCACAATCCGTGGGACCTGGAGCGCACGCCGGGCGGGTCGAGCGGTGGCGCGGCGGCGGCCGTGGCGGCGGGGATGGTGCCCGTCGCCAACGCGTCCGACGGAGGGGGCAGCATCCGCATCCCGGCCTCGGCGTGCGGGCTGGTCGGCCTCAAGCCGAGCCAGGGGCGGGTCACGGTCGGCCCAGTGCGGGCGGAGGCGGGCCTCGGCGTCGAGCACTGCGTCAGCCGCACGGTGCGCGACACCGCGGCCCTGCTCGACGCCGTGCGCGGCCCGGGCATCGGCGACACCGTCATCGCCCCGGCGCCCGTCCGGCCGTACGCCGAGGAGGTCGGCGCCGACCCTGGACGGCTGCGGATCGGGCTGCTCGACGCCCACCCCCGTGACGAGGCGCTGCACGAGGACTGCATCACCGCCGTCCGCGCTGCGGCGACGATGCTCGAGGGTCTCGGCCACCACGTCGAGCCGGCGTGGCCGCAGGCGCTGGCGGATCACTCGCTGACGCGGCAGTTCATGACGATGTGGGCGACGCAGATGGCGATGGCGGTCCGCGGCTTCGAGGCCACGCTCGGCAGGTCACTCGGCCGCGACGAGGTGGAGCCGGTGAACTGGGAGCAGGCCGAGTTCGCCAAGCACCACAGCGCCGTGGACCTGGCGAAGGCGCAGGCGGCGGCGTACGCGTTCCGCCGTGCCGTGCAGGCGTGGTGGAGCGAGGGCTGGGACCTGCTGCTCACGCCGACCCTCGCCGAGCCACCGCCGACGCTCGCCGAGTTCGAGCCCGTCGACGGCGATCCGACGGCCCAGATGCGGCGAGCGGGTGAGTGGGTGCCGTTCACGCCGGCGTTCAACATGAGCGGCCAGCCGGCGATCAGCCTGCCGCTGCACTGGAACGACGCCGGCCTGCCGATCGGCGTCCACCTCGTCGCCGGCTACGCCCGCGAGGACGTCCTGATCCAGGTCGCCTCCCAACTCGAGTCCGCCCACCCCTGGGCCCACCGCCACCCTCCAGTCTGACCCCGTTGGAGTGTTTGCGCCGATGGAGTGTTTCGCCAGGGGGCCACCCCGGCGAAACACTCCAATGAACCGTCAGCGGCGGTCAGCGAGCGGTCCAGCCGCCGTCGACGATCACTGACTGGCCCGTGATGAACGTGCCGGCGTCCGTCGCCAACAGGAGCAGGGCTCCGTCGAGTTCGTGGACGTCGCCCATCCGGGGCATCGGGCCGTTGGACTTGATGTAGCCGACGGAGCCCTCGTCGCTCTCCATCCCGGCCGTCATCTCCGACTGGAACCAGCCCGGGCACAGCGCGTTGACCCGGACGTTGCGGCGGGCGAGCTGCAGCGCCAGCTCGCGGGTGAGGTTGACGACGGCGCCCTTGCTGGCGCAGTAGCTCGACTGCTTGACGGGGGTCGACCCCACGTGGCCGAGCATCGAGGCGACGTTGACGATGCTCCCGCCCCCGTCGGCGACCAGGGCGTCGCGGAACAGCTTGCAGAGGTGCCAGACCGCGCTGACGTTGATCTCCATCACCGACTCGAACCAGTCGAGCGACTCCTCCTCCAGCGCCACCGCCTTGCCGATCCCGGCGTTGTTGACGAGGACGTCGATGCGCCCACACGCTTCGAGCGTGGTGGCGACGAGACGCTCACGATCGTCGGGCTGGGCGAGGTCGCCGGCGACGACGACCGGATCCGTGAGATCCGGGGCCAGCGCCTCCAGCCGGTCCGCCCGGCGGGCGGCGATGACCACCCGCGCTCCGACGGCGTCGAGCACGCGGGCGAAGCGGTCTCCCAGCCCCGACGACGCGCCCGTGACCACCGCCACCTTCCCGTCGAGGCGGAACAGGGACAGCGGGTCGAGCGCCGTGACAGTCATGGCGGGCGAGCGTAGGCCCACCGCGTTCGCGCACGGGGCACCGGTGGTCCGAGCGGCAACGCACAAACGCGTGCGAGATCCCGGATTTCGCGCTGCAGATCGGGCGCCAACGTGCCGATGAACGTCTCAGGACGCCGCGCCACACCCTCCACACGACGATGAAGACGACGCTTCACCTTCACCACACCCCCCCGCCCCCGGCACCAGCTCCGGTGGCCAGGCGGCGGTCGACGCTCCGGCTCGGGCTGGTGGTCAGCGTGGTGGCCGCCGTCGTGGCGATCGTCGTCGAGGCGCTGGCCGACGTGCCGGTGGCCGTCCTCCTGATCCCGGTGGTCGCGATCGGCTTCGCCCTCAGCTGGCACGCCAGCGGTCGCCTCCATGAGCCCGACGAGCGGTAACGCTCCGCCGCCGCGCCCGCGCGCCACCCGCGCGACGATGGGCCGATGAAGGTGCGCATCGGCGTCGGGTTGGGCGTGCGGACTCGCCTCCACGGCCCCGAGTACGGCGACGTGGTCGACAGCATCGAGCGCCTCGGCTTCGACAGCCTGTGGCTCTCCGAGCGGATCAGCGGCGAGGCGCCGGACCCAGTCGTCGCGATGGCCTACGCCGCGGGGCGCACGACACGGCTGAAGTTCGGGATGAGCGTGCTCGTCCTGCCCGGTCGCAACCCCGTCGTGCTGGCCAAGGAGCTGGCGACGCTCGCCGTCATGTCCGGCGGGCGGCTGCTGCCGGCGTTCGGGTTGGGCGTCGCCGACGGGATGGAGCACCAGGCGTTCGGCGTCGCCCGCAGCGAGCGGGCACGGTGGTTCGACGAGGCGCTGACGGTGATGCGCAAGTGCTGGTTCGACGACGTGGTCGACCACGACGGCGAGCGCTTCCACTACGAGGCGTTGAAGGTGCGGCCGCAACCGCCGCGCCTCGACGTGTGGCTCGGCGGGATCGCCCCGTCCGAGCTGCGCCGGGTCGGGCGGATGGCCGACGGGTGGCTGCCGTCGTTCATCACGCCGTCCGACGCGGCGGCGGGGCGCGTCGTCATCGAGCAGGTCGCCGCCGAGCACGAGCGGGAGATCGAAGACGACCACTACGGCGCGCTGATCCCGTACGCCATGGATGCCGTGCCCGACCTCGTGCTCGCCCAGCTCTCCCGCCGCCGGCCCGACCTCGACGATCCAGGCGTGCTCGTGCCGATCGGCTGGGACGCCGTCAGCGACACGATCAAGCGCTTCGTCGACGTCGGCACCACGAAGTTCGTCGTGCTCCCGCTGGCCGAGCCCGGCGACGCCGGCGCGTGGCACGACCACCTCACCGCCTGCGCCGAGGCCCTACTCCCCCTCGAGACCTGACGCCCGCCCGCCGCCGGCACCCGTTTCTGGGCGGGAATCGTCTCGGTTTCCGAGACGATTCCCGCCCAGATCCCCGTGTGAGACGATTCCCGCCCAGATTGGGGGACGGGGTCAGAACGACGGGCGGCCGAGAGCGGCGAGGGCGGCGATGGCGGCGTTGCGGCCGGGGATCGCCGACACGCCGCCACCACGGCGGGCGCCGGCGCCGGCCAGGAACACGTTCGGGTGCTGGGTCTCGACACCCCATCGCCCGACGTCCTCGGGACGCTCGGCGAACGGCCACTGCAGGTCGCGGTGGAAGATGTGCCCGCCGGGCATCCCCAGGCGGGACTCGACCTCCAGCGGGCCGACGACCTCGATGCAGTCCGGGTCGAGCAGGCACCCCTCCATCGGCTCTGCCAACACGCTGTCGAGCGACCGCATGATCGCCGCCCGGGCCGCGGCCAGCATCCCACCAGGATCGGACCGGAACAGCCGGGCCGGCGTGTGCAACGCGAACGCCGTCATGGTGTGGGCGCCGCTCGCGCGCAGGTCGGGCCCGAGGATCGTCGGGTCGGCCAGCGAGTGGCAGTAGACCTCGCAGGGCACGACGTCAGGCAGCACACCCGCTGACGCCTGGCGATACGCCGCGTCGAGCTGGCTGTAGCGCTCGTTGACGTGGAACGTGCCGGCGAACACCCGCTCCGGTGCGATGTCAGCATCCCGCAGCCGCGGGAGCCGCGACAGAAGCATGTTCACCTTCACCTGGGCGCCCTCCGGTGCCGGGCCGGTCGCCGGCGTCCCGAGCAGGCGGGCGAGCACCGCCGGGGCGACTGTCGCCACGACCTGCCGAGCGTGGATGCGGCGGCCGCCAGCGAGCGTCACCGTCGCCCGCCACCCATCAGTCTCGATCCGGCCGACCTCGCATCCGGTGACCAGCTCGGCACCGCGCCGCTCAGCTGCCGCCGCGAGCTGGGCGGCCACGGTGCCCATCCCACCGACGGGAACGTCCCACCGTCCCGTGCCGCGGCCGATGACGTGGTACAAGAAGCACCGGTTGGCGGTCAGGTCGCCGGCGTGGGTGAACGTCCCGATCAGCGCGTCGGTGAGCACGATCCCGCGGACCACGTCGTCTTCGACCGTGCGCTCGATCAGCTCGCCGATCGGGCGCTCGAACAGCGCCTCCCACGCCGCCGGGTCGCCGACATGGCGGCGCATCGCGTCGCGGTCACGCAGCGGCTCGGTCAGCGTCGGGAACACCCGCTCGGCGATCCGTGCGGTCATCGCGTGCAGCTCGTCCCAGCCATCCGCATCGGCACCGAGGGACCGGTGGGTCGCCACCGGGTCGCCGTCGTCGATCAAGACGCCACGGTCGCCGACGGGCGTGTACGACGACACCGTGCGCCGGCGCAGCGTCACGTCCAGCCCAAGCTCGTCGATGACGATCTCCGGCAGCAGGCTGACGAGGTAGGCGTACACCGACAGCGCCGCCGACCGGTTGGGGAACAACTGCGCCGACCGCACCGCGCCGCCGAGCACGCGCGAGCGCTCGAGCACCACCACCGACCGCCCGGCGCCGGCCAGGTAGGCGGCCGCGGCCAGCCCGTTGTGCCCGCCGCCGACGACGACCACGTCGTACCCCTGCCCGCCCGGACCGTCCACGGACGCAACGGTACGTGGCCGGCCCGAGCATCAGAAGCGGTAGCGGGTGGCTCCGCCCGGGGCGTCGCGGTCGTAGGCGTAGGCCTTCACCGGCGTGACCGCGAAGACGTGGGCTTCACCTGCGTCGTGGCGGAACGCGCCGTCGGCGACGTCGAAGTGCCACGCCGCGCCGTACTTGTCCTCCCACGCCGCGGCCAGCGCGCGCAGCGCGGCATCGTCGGTCACCCGGACGGCCCGGCCCTCGACGATCACGTCGAGCCCGCTCCACGTGTTCGTCCCGGTCGTCACGATGACGCGGTCGTTGGCGGCGAGGTTCTGCGCCTTCTGCTCCTCCGGCCCGGTGGTGACGTGGACCACGCCGTCGCGCCACACGGCGATGACGGGCGTGACGTGGGGTCGGCCGTCCGCCCGCACCGTGGTCAGCCAGTAGATGTCAGCGCCAGCGAACATCGACTCCGCCCGATCCCACGGCATCGCGGTCGCCGCGGGATCGCTATAGGGGGTGTCGAGCTCTGCGGTCGGGGTGATGGTCACGCTCGTGTAGACGGCTGGCGCGACGTCGGCTCATCGGTCCGCCGTGAGCCCCGACATCTTGTCGAGGCGCTGCAGCAGGTCGTGGGCAGCCAGCTCGACGGCCTTGTGGCGCCACTCGGCTGCCCGGTACACGCATGCGATCAGGCCGCTGCGGTGAACCCGGCAGAAGTCGCCGTACACGAAGGCGTACCGGGCCTTGGTCTCGTCGGCCGCGCCCACCGTGATGCCGAGGTGCCACTCGGCGTACTCGGCCCACGAATGCCGCTCGAGGTACGTGTTCTGGGCGGCTGCCGACGGCTGCACCTCGCCCCAGTCGCTGTTCAGCACGTACCGGCGGCGATCGATCAGCTGGCGGGCGTGGGCGACGGCTGATTCGTTGACGGTGTACTTGGCCATCGTCCGACGCCTACCCCGCGGTCACCGTGCCGACGCCCGGCGCTGGCGGACGCGGGACTCGACGGCGTCGAGGTCCGGGGCACTGATCCGGTCGAGGGCTTCGATGTTGCGGCGCACGTCGTTGCTCTCGCGGGAGCGGATCAGCAACAGCGCGGCGGTGAGCAGGCCGGGGCGCAGGATCGCTTGGGCGACATGGCTCACCCTGGTGTCGCGCGCCTTGATCGGCCCAGCCCAGTTGCGCTGCGCAAGCGGCGCCAGCTCGACGGCGAAGCGCCACGCGTCGGCGCGGGCCACCTCGATGCTGAAGCGGATCAGCTCTTCATCGTGGCGGCCACCGACCCGATCGAGCAGCCCGATCCACGGTGAGACCTCGGCCAGCCGCTGCTCCACGTCGTCGAGCATGGCGGCGAGGATCTCGTTGATCCGGTCGAAGTCCCGGCGCAGATCGAAGATGTCCTGGCCGGGCGCGATCGTGGCCGCGGCAATGCCGAGGTCGAGGTTGATGTGAGCGTTCATCCCCACCAGGAGGTGCTGGAGGATGATCGGCCGGGCGGCGTCGGTGGCCCGCATCGCCAGCTCCCACGACCGCGTTGGGGAGTCACGGCCAGGAGTGCCACTCACCGCGGCGAGGTAGCGGTGCACGAACGTGACATCGACGCGCTCCATTCGCCGACCGTCGTCGAAGACGCCACGTGCGATGCCCTCGGCGATCCGCGCCGTGACCTTGCGGTAGAGGACAGCGAAGTAGCCGACGCGGCTGCCCTCGTCGAGCGCCCGGGCGATGATCGTGTCGAGCGCCTCCAGCACGTCCGGGATCGTGTCGATGTTGCCATCGTCGCCAGCCATGACCTCCATCATCTTCGATGAGTTCGGTCGCCGACCACCGTCAACCACACTGACCGCACTCACCTCGAAGGGGACGTCATGGCCAAGATCACCGCGAGCCTGTTCATCTCACTCGACGGCGTCGTCGAGGTCGGCAACGGGGAGTGGCACTTCCCGTACTTCAACGACGAGATGGGCGCAGCCGTCGACGCCGGTCAGGGTGCGGCGGACACAATGCTCTTTGGCCGCACGACGTACGACAGCTTCGCCGGCGCGTGGCCGGAGCGTGAGCTCGCCGGGGCGGAGGACGCGGCGTTCGCCACGAAGCTGGGCGACATGCGCAAGATCGTCGCCTCCCACCAGCAACTCGAGTTCAGCTGGCGCAACTCCGAACAGTTGCAGGGCGACTTGCTCGAGTCCGTCGCCGCACTGAAGCAGAAGCCAGGCCACATCGCCCTCAGCGGCTCGGTGTCCGTGGTGCGCCAACTCCTCGCCGCCGGACTGGTCGACGAGTTGCAGCTGTTCGTCCACCCGATCGTCGTCGGCGCCGGCGCTCGGCTGTTCGACGACGGCTCGGCCACGATCCCGCTGCAGCTGCTCAGCTCGCAAGCCTTCGAGACGGGTGTGCTCAACCTGGTCTACGGACCGAACAGGTCGGTCCCGCACGGCTCGCACGAGGACGCGCGAGGCCACTTGCCGCAGGGTGAATGATGCGTCACGCGCCGCCCGGTCCGCTCGACGGCGGCGGCGGAATAGCCAGCGCGACGAGCCAGCCGGAGTCCGCCCGCTGGAGGGCGACGAGCCCACCTTGGTGGAAGCTGACCACCTGCCGGCTGGAGTCGCCGGTCACGAGCGCAGCGGCCAACCGCCCGAGGTGAGGGAGATGCCCGACGAGCATCACGCCGAGCGTGCCGTCGGCCAGCCGATCGACCCATGCGCTCGGGTCGTCGTTGGGAGCGAGGCCGTCACCGTCTTCGGCGGCGATGCCCAGCAGCGCGGCCCAGATCTCGGCGGTCTGGCGGGCCCGCGTCTTGCCCGAGTGGATGACGCGTGACGGTCGATCACCGAGCCACCCAATCGCCAGACGCGCCGTACGGTCGACATCGTCGGCGCCACGGTCGGTCAGCTGGCGTCGCGGATCCTCCGCCTCGCTCGTGGCCTGCCCGTGCTGGACGAGATAGAGCACCACCCCGGCCAGGGTACGCATCGAGGGCGGGCGTACGGGGCGGTCGCCATGTCATGGGGCGGCGACGAGCATCGTGCGCAAGCGTCGCAGATCGCGGCGCAGACTGTGCTGCAGCCACCAGCGCAGCAGCGGGCGGATGAGGCGTGGGATGCCGTGCGGCTCGAGCTCGACGTCGTAGGTGAAGACGGCCGACTCGGGCGTCGTTTCCACGACGCTCCGCCGGCCGCGTACCACGCCGCTGGTGCCGGTGCCGGCGAACCGGTAGGTCATCCCGGGTCCGACGGCGATGACGGCGGTGTCGGTGACGTACTCACGCCCGCCGAGCTTGAGCACTTCGCGCACCTGCGTGCCGACGGCGGGAGGACCGTCCCGATCGGGCGTCATCTCGGTGATTCCCTTGCGCCAGACAGTGTCGGTGGAATAGTCGGAGACCACCGCCCAGACCGCTTCGGCGGGGCGGGCGATCTCGATGTCGACGTGGGTGTGCAGGGTCTGGGTGGTCATTGCAGTTCTCCTTGCTGGCATGTACCTTGTTAGCAAGGTACATGGAGAATTGCAATGCGTCAAGATACTTCTCGCCAACCTATATCGGCTCCCGACGCGGTGGACGTGATCGTCGAGCAATGGCGTCGCGAGCGGCCCGACCTCGACCCGCGGGCCAAGGAGATCACCGGGCGGATCATCCGGTTGGCCTCGCTGTTCCACCAGTCCTACCGGACGGTGTTCGAACCCCTCGGGCTCAACGACGGCGAGTACGGCCTACTCGCCGCACTCCGGCGAGCCGGTGCACCCCACCAGCTGACCCCCACCGAGCTGGCGCGGCAGCGGATGATGACGTCCGGCGGGATGACGGCCGCGATCGACCGCCTCGAGCGCAAGGGACTCGTCGAGCGGGTGCCGAATCCCGCCGACCGGCGCGGCAGCCTGGTGCGGCTCACGCCGTCCGGCCGTGACGTGGTCGACCGGGCGATGGAGCGACACGTGGAGGCCGAGCTGCGCCTGGTGTCCGCACTCGACCAGCCCGAGCGGGAACGACTCCGCCAGCTGCTGCACAAGCTCCTCGGCGCGGTCGAGTCCGGATCACACACGTGAGCGAGTCCCGCGCGCCAGGTTTCTACGACGTCGTCGTGGTCGGCAACGCCGGGGTCGACACCAACGTCTACTTCGACGGTCCACTCGACGACCTCGCTCGCCTCGAACACGAGACCTACTACACCGAGAACCTTGACGGAGTCGGTCAGTCCGGGGGCTACAGCGCCCTCAGCTTCGCCCGGCTCGGGTACCGGACGGCCTTCCTCGGTCACGCCGGCGACGACGCGCTGGGTCGGTTCCTGATCGCCGAGATGGCCGGCGCCGGAGTCGAAATGGACCACGTGCTGATCGATCCCGCCGGCACCAATCGGAGCATCAACCTGATCGCGGCCGACGGTCGGCGCCGCAGCTTCTTCGACGGCAAGTCGCACATGACCCTCGAGCCGGACATCGAGGCATGGCAGCCGGTGCTCGGCGCGGCCCGCCTGATCCACTTCTCGATCCCCAACTGGGCGCGGCGAGTGCTGCCCGTCGCACGATCGTCGGCGGCCGTGATCTCGGTCGATCTCCAAGATGTCCACGACGTCGCCGATCCGTACCGCCGCGACTTCGTCGCCACGGCCGACCTGCTGTTCCTGTCAGCCGTGCACCTGGGCGATGCCCGACAAGCGCTCGACGCGTTACACCGCCCGGGTCGGATCGTGGTCTGCGGGAGGGGAGCAGCCGGATGCGCCGTGCGCACCGATGAGGGCTACGCCGAGCACGGCGCGGTCACTCTCCCTGAGCCGGTGGTCGACACCACCGGCGCCGGCGACGCGCTCGCTGCCGGCGTGCTCTGCTCGTACGTCCTCGACCATCGCCCGCTCGACGAGGCTGTTCATCGAGGCCAACTGGCGGCCCGCCGGTGCTGCTCCCACCGCGGCAGCCGTTCGCTGATCACGCGCGCGGAGCTCGAGGCGCTGGTCGCCGCGAGTCCGCGGCCCCCGCGAGCCGACCTGTGAGCGCGCTGGGCGAAGACCCGCACGAACGGATCACCGATCGAGGACGTGGTCGCCGCAGCGGTCAGTCGTCGAACGGATGGTGCGCGTTGAACACGCTCGAGAGGTCGGCGACGGCGGCGTCGCGGGTTGACAGCGGCGGCAACCCGAAGCGGTGCTCGATGGTGGCGACGATCGACGTCGTGTCGTGGGACACGCTGTCCACCACGAACTGGCCCTTCAGGAAGGGCGCGATCACCAGCGCTGGGAGCCGCGTGCCAGGTCCGTGCAGGTCGTGCGGGCCGTTGTCGTTGCCCTGACCGGGCGGCGCCACGTGGTCCCACTGGCCACCGAACTCGTCGTAGGTGACGACGACCATCGTGTCCCGCTTGCACGCGCTGTTCTCGATGGACCTCAGCAGTGAGACGAGGTGGTCGCTGCCGACGGACTCGCTGGCGTAGCCGGGGTGCTCGTTCTCCGCACCGAGCGGCTTGACGAAGCTCACCGAGCGCAGGCCGCAGCGCGTCTTCGACGCGTCCACGGTGTCGATGAGCTCCTGCTCATCGCGCAAATGATCGGCGCGGTTGCGCGCCGTGGTGGGGGAATCCGGGGCGAACGCGGCGAAGTAGTTGAACGACTGATGGTGATACTGGAACAGCTTGTCGGGGCAGTACGGATACGTGGCGGTCGACACCGTGTCGGGGTCCGCGCAGGTCGGGCCGCTGCCGTTCGTGTAGTACGGCGACGTGGTCTCGCCGTCGGCGTTCGCCCACCCACCGCCGTACCAGGCCCAGCTCACGCCGGCGTCGTTGAGCCGGTCGCCGATCGTCGGGTTGGTGAGCGGCGGCAGGCGCCGCGCGTCGGCGGTGCCCGGCGCGTACGGCTGATAGAAGGGCTGAATCGTGTTGATCGCGTAGTCGCCGCACAACCTGCCAGCAGCGTTCGGATCCGAGCACTTGGCGGTGAGCGCGCCGTCGACCACCGCGTTCGTCGGCGCGTACAGCGGGTAGCTCGCGTTCGGGAACCCGTTGGCGTCGAGCACGCTGTGCAGGTCGTCGGGGCCGCTCTGGGCGGCGCCGGCGAACACCGGCGTGGCCGCTGCGACCAGCCACTGATGGTTGAGGAACGACCCGCCGAACGCCGCCTGGAAGAAGTTGTCGGCGATCGCGTACTTAGGATGGCCGTGGCTGTGCAGGTACCGGTAGATCGGCAGCTGCGTCGTGTCGTAGACCCCCACGGCCAGACCGACGGCATCGCTGCCGGTGACGTAGCGGTTCTGCTGGCCGCCGTTGAGCTGGTACTGCTCCTGATAGAAGCGGTGTACGAGGTCGCGCGTGCAGCCGCCCGGCAGACCCTGGCCCTTGAGCACACCGGTCGTCGGGAACGGAGTGACGCCCGGCACCGGGCAGGTCGTATCGGTCGGCGTGATGTAGTCGTCGATCGTGAACGGCTGGTTCTGGAACGCGCTGTTCACCGTCGCGGTCTTCGGCGGAGTCCCCGGGGCGACGACGACCTCGGTGCACGTCGTCGGCAGCGGAGTGGGCGAGGTGAGGTTGACGTCGTTCTGCAGCAGGCACTGGTATGGCGTGCCGGCCTGCGACACCTGGGTGGTGTTCGACGGAGCAGCGTTGGCCAGCCCGTTCACGCCCTCCCAGCCGCTGTACAGGTTGTCGAAGCTGTGGTTCTCCTCGTAGATGACCACGATGTGGTCGATCTTCGAGAGCTTGTCCTGCCCCGGCGGCATCGGCTTGCGTCCGGCGCTAGCCACCATCGGCACCGCCGCGACGAGGACGGCCGTGATCCCCACCGCGACAACGCGAGCCCGTGTCATCCCCCATCACCTCCCATTCGCGCCCGCGGTGGCTGAACCTGCCCCCTCCTGACGTGCGTGCCGTGACCGGCGCCATGATGCGGCGGGCGACTGTCGCGTACCCGCAGTGCGGCGTCGACTCCGCCCCCCGCAAGACCATCGCCGTGCGTCAGCGCGGCGGGGGATGCAGGAGGTCGAGCTCGATGGCCCGCTGGATCGCGGCATCCTTCGTCGTCACCCCGAGCTTGCGGTAGGCGCTGTTCAGCTGGCTCCTCACCGTGTTGGTGGAGACGAAGAGCGCGCCGGCGACCTCGGCCCGCGTCCGGTGTACGGCCCACGCGCGCAACGCCTCGATCTCCCGGCGGGTCAGCGTCACGGGCGTCGCGTCGGGGGAGGCGATCGGCGTCACCACGCGACCGGCGAGGTAGCACGCCTCGTTGTGCCGGTCGCCGGCGAGCGCGCGCAGGGCCTCGAGGTCGGCGTTCGGGACGTACAGGAGGTGGGCGCGCACACCGAAGAGGTGGTACCGGGAGGCCACCCGCTGGAGCAGCTCGAGCGCGGCGTCGTCGTTGCCCGCGCGCCGCGCGGCTGCCGCGCCGAGCGTCTCGACTGCGGCGGTCGAGCGGATGGTGTGGCCGGGCTCGGCGAGCAGGCCGACGAGGGTACGCACGGCGAGCGCCGGATCGCCCGATACGAGCTGGTACAGCACCTTCGCCGGCGCTAGTTGACCGGGGAACGGGGTGTCGGTGCGCAGCAGCGGGCGGCCCTTCGCGGGGTGGCCGGCGGCGAGCCAGAGGATCGCCAGCGTATTGAGCATCGCGGCGGTGCCGAGGTTCGGGCCGAGCCCAGGGGGTGGCGGCTTCGCGGCCAGAGCTTCGGTGACCCGATGCGCCTCGGTGCCGGCCTCACCCAGTCCGAGGCGAGCGTGCATCAGCGCCCACGTGATGAACGGCCAGCTGTCCGCGACGTTCATCAGCGACTCGGTCGAGTCGAACTCGCGCACCGCGCCGCTGAAGTCGAACTCGTCGAGGCGCAGCGTGGCTCGACCGGTGATGCCCAGAGGGTGGGGAGGGCGGCGACGCTGGTGGTCGGAATGCGCCGGGGCGGGCTCGATCATCTCGAGCGCGGCGTGGGCGTCGCGACAGCGTCCATCGAGGGCAGGGATGCCGACGGCGAATGAGAGCGCGTAGTTCCTCAACCACGGCGCGGACGCCGAGGTCACGGCCCGTTCGGCGACCGTGCGCGCCCGGTCGACATCGCCGACCTGGAAGAGCGAGTAGGCCAGGATGCCCAGGGCCATCGGCAGGATCTCGCCCACCTGGTCCCGATCGGCGGCGGTCATCGAATCGAGGAGCTCCAGGGCCGCCACGGCTGCGGCGCCCGCTTCCTTGCTCCGGCCGAGATTCCGCAGGCACACCTCGCGGCCGACGTGCTGGTAGAACGCCTCCCGCGGGGTGAGCTGGTCGATGTGGTCGAGCGCGTGCGCGGCCATGATCCCGAAGTACTCGGCTGCCGACTCCCGCGTCGCCGGTCTCGACGCGTACACCATCCCACGGATGAACGCCAGCACGGGATATCGCGGCAGCAAGCTGCGGGGCACCCGCCGCAGATGACGCTCGCGGAGAGCGAGCGACTGGATGCCTGCGTTGGTGAGGACGAGGCTGCGACAGATGGACGATGCCAGATCGAACCTGCCGGCGTCGATGGCGAGGGGGAGCGCACCATCGTAGTCGTCCTGGCCGAGAAGCCACTCCGCTGTGTGTCCCGCAATGCGCCCGTAGCGCTCGGGGTGGTCGGCGCGCAACTGAGCGAGGAACGTGTCGCGCACTGACTCGACGTACTGGAACGCCGGGCGATCGCGCGCGTACGGGATCCAGCGCCCGAACCCGTTCCACGCCAGCTCCGCCAACGCCGTGTCGACGTCGTCGGCGCCGGTGAGCTGGCGCGCCAGCTGGCGATCGAAGTAGGGCGGCACGCTCGTGTCGAGCACGAAGTCGACCAGTGTGGGATTGGCGATCTGCGACTTCAGATCCTCGGTCACGAGACGTTGCCAGGCCCGGTCGTCGAGCGACGGCGTGCTCCCCAGACGGGCGAGGGCGTGCGCCACTGCCCGCACGGCCAGCGGGTACCCCCGCGTGTCCCGCACCACGCGCTCGGCGAGGTCGACGGCGTGCGGGGCGTGGAACTCGAGCAGCTGCTCGGCTTCCTCGGTGGTGAACCGCAGGTCGGACGCGTCGATCAGCCGGACCAGCCCGCGCATGACGAGGACCTCGTCGGTCAGGGGCGTCGCCGCCCGCGTGGTGACGACGACGTCCAACTGGGGGACGGCACCGACGAGCCGGAGGATGTCATCATCGATGGCGCTGGTCAGTCCGCGCAGGTGCTCGTAGGCATCGAGCACCAGGAGCATCGGCGAGCATCCCTCGACGAACCGGGCGATGGTCGGCACCGGGTCGTCGCCCGTGTCGATCTGGCCCGCCAGCAACCGGTGAGCATCGGCGTCGAGGTCACCGCGGCGGGCGGTGCTCGCCGCGACGAGCTGCCAGAAGTCCTTGCGCGAGGCCACCTCGGTGCTCAGCGCCACCCACACGACCGCTCGCTCGCCGGCCGGCGGCGCATCGATCCACGTGCGCAGCAACGTCGTCTTGCCGAACCCGCTCGGGGCCGCGACGACGCGCATCTGCTGGGTCGTCGACAGGAGATCGAAGAGCCGCTTCCGCAGCACCAGTCCGTCCGTCACCATGTGCCGTCACAACGTAGCGGGGGTACGCCTGTCCCTGCCGGCCATCGAGCCAGGGCGACTGGCAACCCGTGCACCGGCCCCGCCACCCACCTGCTGACGGGAGAACCACCCGCTCGGCTGGTGAATGGGTCAGAATGGCCGCCGATGCCAATGCTCACCATCCGACCCGAGGTGCTGCGGGCGGCCGAGGTGTTCGTCGCGACGGGACGCATCGTGCCAGGGCTCACGGTGTCCGACGACGGCCGGGCGCGGTCGTGGTGGTGGCCGCTGCCGTCGGCGGCCGATCGCGGCCTGCTGGTCTCGCTGCTGGACGGCAACGAGCCGGCGGATCACTCCCGCGCCGCCAGCGAGCTGCAAGACGAGGTCGACCGCCTCGTTCGCCAGCGGTTGCGAGCAGCCGGTGTGGAGCTGGTCGGCCGGCGAGCCGGACGCCCGACCGTCCCCGACGCTTGGCTGCGCTCGCTCACCGGCGACGACCCCTGGCTGCCATCGTCGCTCGACCGGGGCAAGCTCGACGCGTTCGCCGCGGCGGTCGACCGATGGGTGCGGTCCGGCGTCGTCGGCCTTGGTCGGGCCCGCCTGTGCGTGCGGATCCATGAGCCAGCCACCGATGATCAGCCGTGGGTGGCCGAGGCGCTGGCCCAGGACGTCGACGAGCCGAGCCTGCTGGTGGGCCTCTCGGAGGTGTGGGCCGGCACGTCGCCCTTCGGCCCGGAGATCGTCGAGGAGCTGCTCGCCGCGCTCGGGCGGATGGCCCGCATCGCGCCGGAGCTGGCCGGACTGCTCGACGGCGCGGTCCCCGACCGCGTCGTGCTCGACACCTCCGCCGTGGTCGAGCTGTTCGGGGTGCACGCGTCCGCGCTGGCCGATTCCGACATCGCCATCCTCCTGCCGAGCTGGTGGACGAACCGCCGGCGCCTGGGTCTGCGGGCCCGCACCGCCACGGCGCGCAAGGCCGTCGGCGCGGTCACGGGGTCTGGGCTGGGGTTCGACCAGATCGTCGCGTTCACGTGGCAGGCGGCGCTCGGCGACCAGCGGCTGACGCGAGCCGACCTGGCCAGGCTGGCCCAGGCCGGGGCAGCCAAGCAGTCGCTCGTGCGGGTGCGCGGCATGTGGGTCGAGGTGCGGCCCGACGAGATCGCCGCCCTGCTCGCCCACACCGGCACCCGCAGTCAGGCCACGGCCGGCGAGCTGGTACGTACCGGGCTCGGGCTGGAGGCCCTCGAAGCACCGGATGGGGCGGCGGTCGTCGGCGTCGACGCCGATGGCTGGGTCGGCGCGCTGCTGGACGATGCGCTCCACACCTCCGTCGCCCCGGTGCCGACGCCGGCCGGGTTCATCGGCCAGCTGCGCCCGTATCAGGAGCGCGGCGTCGGTTGGTTGGGGTTCCTCGGACGGCTCGGGCTGGGCGCCTGCCTGGCCGACGACATGGGGTTGGGCAAGACGGCCCAGCTGATCGCGTCGGTGCTCGCCGATCCGGCGCTGGGGCCGACGCTCGTGGTCTGCCCGACGTCGGTGCTCGGCAACTGGGACCGGGAGCTGGCCCGGTTCGCGCCGTCACTGCGCGTGCTGGTCCATCACGGTCCGGACCGGTTCCGGGCTCACGACGAGACGTTCGCCACCCGCGTGGGCAAGCACGACGTGGTGCTGACGTCGTACGCCCTCGTCGCCCGCGACGCCGCCGAGCTGGAGGATGTGCGCTGGGGCCGGCTCGTGCTCGACGAGGCGCAGCAGGTGAAGAACCCCTACACGGCCCAGGCCAAAGCGGTCCACCAGCTCGCCGCCGACCGCCGGATCGCCCTCACCGGCACGCCGGTCGAGAACCGCCTGACCGAGCTGTGGGCGATCATGCAGGCCGTCAATCCCGGCCTGCTGGGAGGACTGCGCTCGTTCAAGGAGCGCTTCGCCGCGCCGATCGAGCGTGACGCCGACCCCGAGGCGACCGCCCGCCTGCAGCGCATCGTGTCGCCGTTCGTGCTGCGCCGGCTGAAGACCGACCGATCGATCATCGACGACCTGCCAGACAAGATCGAGCAGACCGAGCGCTGCCCGCTCACCCGGGAGCAGGCGACGCTGTACCAGGCGGTCGTCGACAACCTGCTGGAGCAGGCCGACGGGGCCGATGGGATCGACCGGCGGGGGATCGTGCTGGCCGGGATCATGAAGCTCAAGCAGGTCTGCAACCATCCCGCCCACTTCCTCAAGGACGGCACCGCGTTGGCGGGGCGGTCGGGCAAGCTGCAGCGCGCCGAGGAGCTGCTCGACGAGCTGCTCGCCGCCGGCGACAAGGCGCTGTGCTTCACCCAGTTCACCGAGTGGGGCGCCGCGCTGGCGCCCTACCTCGCCCGCCGGTTCAGCATCGACGTGCCGTGGCTGCACGGCGGCCTGACCCGCCGCACCCGCGACGACCTCGTCGCCCGCTTCCAGGAGGCCGACGGGCCGCCGGTGTTCGTCGTGTCGCTGAAGGCAGGCGGCACCGGCTTGAACTTGACCGCGGCGACACACGTGCTCCACTTCGACCGCTGGTGGAACCCCGCCGTCGAGGACCAGGCCACCGACCGCGCCTACCGCATCGGCCAGCACCGCAACGTCATCGTCAACAAGCTGGTGTCGACCGGCACCGTGGAGGAGCGGATCGACGAGATGATCACCGCCAAGCGTGCCCTGGCCGACAAGGTCGTCGGCAGCGGCGAGGGCTGGATCACCGAGCTGTCCACCGACGAGCTGCGCGACGTGCTCGCCCTGCGGGCCGACGCGGTGGAGGACTGAGCGATGCCCCGATCCGGTCGCTGGGACGACCCGTGGCAGCGCTACCCGGCGTCGGTGCCGCTGCCCACCGAGGGCGGCATCGCCACGTCCAAGCAGCGCGGCAAGATGGCCTCCAGCTGGTGGTCGCAGCGCCTGGTCGAGCTGCTCGACTCCTACGGGCTGGGGGCGCGGATGCAGCGCGGCCGCCGCTACGCCCGCCAGGGCCAGCTGGTCAGCTTCGACGTGCAACCCGGCGTCCTCGTGGCTCAGGTCCAGGGATCGCGCCGCACGCCGTATGTCGTCACTGTCGCCGCTCAGGCGCTGAGCGATGCCCAGTGGGACCTCATCGCCGACGCGATGCGCGCCCGCGTGGCCTTCGCCGCCCGCCTGCTCGCCGGCGAGGTCCCACCCGAGCTGGAGACGGTGTTCGACGCCGTCGGCGTGGCGCTGCTCCCTGCCCGCTGGGCCGACGTGCGCGCGACGTGCTCGTGCCCGGACTGGGAGAGCCCGTGCAAGCACGTCGCCGCCGTGCTCTACGTGTTCGCCGACCGCCTCGACGACGACCCGTGGCTGCTGTTGACGTGGCGCGGCCGCACCCGCGAGCAGCTTCTCGGCCACCTGCGTGCCACCGCCGCGGATGGGGCAGCGGCCGTGGCCCCGTGGTGGCCGCTGGTGCCCGGGGCGCGGCTGCCGGACCCGCCGGCAAACGTCGACGTCGTCCTCGGGCTGGACGCCCCAATCGACCCGGCCGCCGTCCTGCGGCGCTGTGAGCCGCTCGACGTCGACATCCGCGGCGAACCCGTCTCCGACCTCCTCGCCCCCGCGTACGCGGCACTCGTGGAGGACGAATCGTGACCCAGCTGTCGCCCGCCAGCCGCGTGCCCGGCGGCCGCCGCGCCGGATGCGTCGTCGACTAGCTCCCCGACGACCCCGAGACCCAACTCGGCGTTCGCGTACGCCTCCGGCGTGAGCGCGTCGGTCCGGGTGCACCTCGCTGGCGAGGTCGATGAAACCTGCGGCGGAGATGCCAGCCCGGCCGCTGTGGCGCGTTACGCGGCGGACCGGCGGGCGATGAGGGCGTCGACGCGGGCTCGGATCAGGTCGTCTTGGTGGCGGCGTTCGCGGGCGGCGGCGATGATGTCGGCGGGGCAGCGGTGGTGGAGGTCGGAGTGGCGGTTGTGGCACTCGCATTGCAGTTCGCCGTTGGCCTCTTCGGTCCGCCCGCCGGCGGCGTGGGGGTGGCGGTGGTCGATGTCGCAGTCGACGATCGGGGCGTCACACCCGGAGGGGTGTTGGCAGTGGCGGTCACGGACTTGGATCGCCCGGCGTAGGGCGCCGCGGAAGCTGCGCTGGGGGGAGTGGGACAGGACCCGGTCGGCGCCGTCGAACACGAACGTCTGGATCTGGGAGTGCGTCAGATGCGGCACGACCAGGTTGGGGGCGATGACGGTGCCGGTGGCCAGCTCACAGATCCGGTCCAGCGTCTCTTCCCCGGCGAGCACGACGAGCAGCGGTTCGGGTCGTTTGCCGTCGGTGGGGGCGGTGTGGGCGCGGATCGCCATCTCGACCAACGCGGCGGCCATCCGCTCGGCCTTGGTCCGCACGATGCCGTCGCGCTTGTCGCGCCGGTACAGCTCGCGTTCGATGCACCGCAGCGCTTCGACCACGGTGGCTCCACCGATCGGGTCGAGCTCGATGTCGCCGACCACGCAGCCGTCGAACCCCGTCGTGAACCGGACTCCGCCTGCCGGTGGCGGGGTGTCGTCGCGGCCCAGCTCGGTGTCGGCGTGTTGTCGCCAGTAGCGGGTGGACTTGATCGTGTCGCCCCAGGTGAGGGCCTCGCAGTGGGTGACCAGCACCGCCTCGTCGCGCTCGAACAACTCTCCGCGTCCGGATCCGGCGGTCGTGGTGAGCAAGTCGACGTGGTCGGTGCCGATCTCAGCTGCGGTCCACGCTTCGACGGTGACGGGCATCGACCCGACTGCCCGCGCCCGGCGCAACGTCGCTTTGGCCGTGGCCGGGGACAGCGCGGCGGTGCGCGCGAGCCGGGCCCACGGGGCGCGGGAGCCGTCGGAGCGCCACACGGCGCGGCGATCCCACGGTGCGGCGCGGCGGGCGATCTCGGCATCCAGCCGGTGCCGCACCCGCAACAGGTCGACCAGCTCGGCGTCGAGGTCGTCGTCGGTGAGGGTGTCGACGTCGGTGTCGGCGAGGGCGGTGATCGCCGCGCCGAGCGGGTGGTCGGCGGTGGTGTCCATACCCATGATCCTAGTCGAACACACGTTCCCTGGTCAACCCTGATGTTCGAGAGATCTTGCCGCATTCAGGCCTGTGAGGCGCTGTGGGCCGTGCGGCACCCCACCCGCAACCAGACACCACGCCTTGACTTCATCAGCCATCGGGCTTGGTGCCGAGCCATATGACCACCGGGTTCGAACAGCACCGTGTCTTCCGCGTTCGCCGACGGCGACCGAGCGGGCCGGAACGCCCGTCGGCAATCAGCCGCTCTGAGTGCAGGTGGAATTGGCGGCGGCGAGCTGGTTGAGGAGGTCGATCCTGCGTCGAGCTCGCGTCTCGACGTGATGGCGGGCGGTGGCGGTCATCCGGGACATGTCGTTGGCGTCGATCTTGTCTTGGATGTCGGCGCGCTTGATGCGCAGGGCGAGCGGATCGGCAGCGCAGCGGGCGAGGTAGTGCTCTTCGGGCTCGCCAGGGCGTTCGGTGAGCGCGTCAATGACCCCCATCAGTCGATCCCCGGCTCCGGCGGCGCGCAGGTCGGCCCACTCGAAGCTGCCCTTCTCGACGGTGTCGTGGAGCAGTGCCGCCGGGACGGCGTCGCCATCAGGATCGGTCCGCATCCTCGCCGCAACGCGCCGGACGTGGTCGATGAACAGGATGCCCGTCTTGGTGCGGCTGGTGCCGTGGGCGCGCTGGGCGAGCAGGTCCGCGCAGTGGGTGTTCATCACAGCATGGCGTACCTCGTCGCCGGTGGCGCGGGGATGGACGGCTGATGAACGATCGGTGATGAATCCCGCCGATCCGGAACGGGCCGGATCGGGTCGGAGGTGGCCGAGGCGCCGGTTGACGGTCGCTTGCACTCGCCACGATTCATCCTCGTGCGGGCGAGCGCCCGGCGCCTTCGTGTGGGCCCCTGATTCCCCGCGTCGCCGCTGTCCGGCGCGTGAATTGCGCCGCCGTCAACCGCAGACTGGGTCGAGGTCGTCGCCTGCCTGGGCGAGAGCGCCGCTCGATCGAACTCCGGCTCGTCACTTGCCGAGCAGCGGTTCGCCGTAGCGGCGCCGGCCGGTCATTCAGAGGAACCCGTTCGTGAGTCGCGGCTGCTTACGGTGTTGAGTCGCTCCCGCTCGGCGGTTGGGGCGAGCCAGGAGGCGATGCGGTCGACGGTTCACCATGCGTCTCGGCCCAGTGCAGGTACGCCTCCTCGGCGACAGGAAGCGTGGGAAACAGCATGTCCTCCCCGATCAGGTCGGCCAACCCTGCACGCTCGAGCGGCATCTGCAGATCGCGCTTGACGCGGGCGAGTGCGAGGCGCACGCCCCTGGCGGCGAGCTCGGCATGCAGGTCGCGCAGGCCATCGGCGGCAGTGATGTCAACTTCCACGTTGGCCTCGACGTTGAGGATGAACCACCGCACGGGGTGCTCGGGGAACGCCGCGTTCTCCTGATCCACTGCGAGCAGCGCCCGGCGGCGCAGGTCACCGACGTTGGCGAAGAACAGCGGCGCGTCGTAGCGGTAGACGATGAGCCCGGGAAGCGTGCGTGCGTCGGGGTAGTCGTCGACGTCGTGCATCCCGGCCAGGCCCGGCACGCGGCCGAGCACGCCTTCGTGGGGGCGGGCGATCCGGTACAGGATCTCCGCCAGGCTGAGCCCGATTGCCAGGCCGACGCCGACCAGGACGCCGGCGAGCGCGGTGCCCAGCGCGGTCGTGACGGCGAGCAGCAACTCGGTCGCGCGGAAGCGGGCGAGCCGCACGTACTCCTGCCACGACACGAGCTTGCTGGCTGCATAGAAGACGACCGCGGCCAGCGAGGCTTGCGGGAGGTTCTCGATCAGTGGCCCGGCGACGAACAGCACCAGGATCACGAACGCCGCGGCGACCAGCGAGTAGACCTGGGTGCGGGCGTTCGCCGAGATGGCCAGCGCCGTGCGCGATCCGGACGAGGAGACGGGGAAGCCGCTCATCAGGCCGGTGGCGACGTCAACCCCGGCGAGCGCGACGAGCTCCTGTTGGGTATCGACCGCCTCGCTCACTCCCCCGGTGTCGTCCGGCGGCGCGGAGAACGCGCGGGCGTTGAGCATGTTGTCGCTGTACGAGATCACGGCGATTCCGAGCCCGGCGAACACCAACGTCTTGAAGTCCTCCCACGACACATCTGGGAGGCCGGGCACCGGGAGCCCGGTCGGGATCGACCCCACCACGGCGATCCCGTGGGCCTCGAGATCCCCGAGCGTGCAGACGGCAGTCGCTGCGGCGACGGCGATCAGCGTCGCCGGCCAGCGCGGCCGCAGGACGTGGACCGCGAGGAGCAGCGCCAGCGTCCCGAGACCCACCGCGAGCGTCGGGAGATCCGTGTCGTCGACAACCCCGGCGAACGACCTGAGCTCGGCGATGAGGTTGTCGCCTTCGACGGTCGTTCCCGTCATCTTCCCCAGCTGCCCGACCACCATCAGCACGGCCGCGCCAGTGAGGTAGCCGACGAGAAGGGGCTGGGAGAGCAGATCGGCGATCACGCCGAGACGGGCGAACCTGCCGACCAGGCACCAGCCGCCGACGATCATGCTCAGCGCCGCGGCCAACGCCATCGCCCGGTCGGGATCGGCGCCGGCGAGCGGCGCGACCGCCGTGCCGGTCATCAGCGCGATCGTCGACTCCGGGCCGACGGAGAGGACCCGCGACGAGCCCACTACGGAGTAGACGACGAGTGCGGCCAGCGCGGTCCACAATCCGGCGACCGGCGGCACGCCGATCAGCGCCGTGTAGGCCATCACCTGCGGAACCAGGTAGGCGACCACGGAGACGCCGGCGAAGACGTCCGATCGCAGCCAGCCCCGCCGGTAGCGACGCAGCGCGCCGATCCCGGGTGCCAGACCGGCGACGCCGGCGAACAGCAGGTGACCGGGCGACGGCTCGAGGGCGTAGCGCGTCGCCCGGCGTCGGCGGATCCGGGCGGGCCTCGGCTGCTCGACCTCCCCCTGCCGTGTCGCCGAGCCCTCGCGCGTGGCGCCGCTGGACGCAGGATCGCCATCCGTCACGGCCACTCCATCTGCTGCGTGCAACATGGATCGGTGCCACTGCGACTCGTGTGCGTCCGGCGGGATCATCCACGACGCGCATTCGCACGGATCGTCGGACGACACTAGACGAACCTCGAGGCGCGGACGGGAAGCCGACGCGACGATCACCGCCCGTGGCCGAAGCAGCCAGCCACGAGCAGCCACGGGCCGACCGTGACGGCAACCGCGGCGACGATCCCGAACGACGCCGCGACGCCACGTCCGACGGCGATGCCCCGCGGCCGGCCGTCGGCGACGGCAAATCCGACGGATGCAGCCGCGATCGAACGATGGCGATGGAGTCGCGATAGGGCCGCAGACGGTGTGTGCAAGTATGCTTACAGCATGCAGGTCGGAGAGCTCGTCACGAGGGCCAAGGGATCCTCCGGGCTGTCGGTCCGACGTCTCGCCGCCGACTCGGGGGTTGCCGGGTCGACCATCACCCGCATCCAGGCCGGATCAGTCGACCCCTCGGTCGGCACACTGGAGCGGATCCTGGCCGCTGCCGGCTTCGCCCTCCAGTTGTCAGCGATCCACCTCGGCGGCCCACGAACAGCACGACTGAGCGACCTGGCTGACGCATGGGACCGGGATGGGCGGCTTCGGCTCGATTGGCCCCGGTGGCGGGGGTTCCTCGACGAGTTGGCGCTGCACCCCGATCGGATCCCGGAGGCGATCTACGTCCCGCCACCGCCAGCCGGCGAACCGGTAGTCGACACGCTGTTGGCGGCAGTCGCCGAGAAGCTCGCCGACGACGCCGGGCTCCCGCGTCCCAGTTGGAGTGATCAGGTCCCACCACTCGCCGAGCCCTACGAGCCGCCGACCGCTCGCAGGGTGACCGGACACGAGGTCCCCGTCCAGCTCGCCGCTCGAGGGTTGCTGATCGACGCTGCGAGCCTGTGGCGCGACCGCGAGACAATCGGTGCCTGAGCCGCTGCTCGGGGCCGCGGCCATCGAGCGGTACCTCGACGAACTAGCCGCCGAACTGACCGACCGAGGTCCGAAACGCATCGTCATCGTGGTCGGCGGCGCCCTGCTCGCCTGGCACGGCTTGCGCGATGCAACCCGCGACGTCGACTGCGCCACGCGTCTCGACCCGGAGCTCGCCGACGCTGTCGCCCGTGTCGCCCAGCGCCACGACCTGGCGCCGAAGTGGCTGAACGACGCCGCGGCCGGCTTCGTCCCTGCGACATTCCAACCTGACCAGAGTGAGACCCTCCTCGACAGCCCGACCCTTCGAGTGCTCGGGGCGCCGTTCGACCAGGTGTTCCTCATGAAGCTGTACGCCTCGCGCGCCGTGGACA
>JBIOUO010000389.1:0-2025 GCA_044867195.1 Ilumatobacteraceae bacterium | reverse complement strand
AGTAGGCCTGGTTGATGACGAAGTAGCGGGTCGCCACCAGTCGCACCGGCCAGTCCGGATGTTCGACGCCCGCGGCCCAGTCGGCGCAGGTGCGCTCGAGCATCGCCTCGGCGGCGTCGTAGGCGACGCGCATCTCCGCCACCTGATGCTGGACCTCCGGGTGGTGAGCCATCGAGTGGGTGAGCGCGATCGAGGTCCGCTGCGGCAGACGTTCGACGGTCAGATCGAACGCCCGCTTTGCGGCGCCGAGATAGGTCGAGGCGAAGCCCATCAGCGCCCAGGCGAATACCGAGGCGTGGAACGGTCCGGCGACGGCGAACCCGGCTGGCGAGACGACCGGCACCAGCTCGTCGGGCACGAACGCATTGTCCAGCACGGTGTCATGGCTCTGCGTCGCCCGCATGCCGAGCGTGTCCCAGGTCTCGACGATCTGGTAGCCGGCGGCGGAACGGGGCAGGAAGCCGTGCACGATCCGCGGGTTGGCCGGGTCCGACGTGTCCATGGCGTGGAACCCGCCGTAGGTCCACACCGGCGACAGGCTGCCGAAGATCTTGTGCCCCGAGATCTCCCAGCCGCCCTCGACCCGCGTCGCGTTGGCCACGGCGAGGAGCAGGGGAAGGTCGTTGCCGGCTTCGCCGTGCAGGGCGTTGAAGACCTCACCGTCAGCGGCCTTCTCGAGGATCCAGCGACACGACTCGTCACCCAGTTTGAGCAGGTCGGCCGCCACCCCGGTCCAGTAGCAGTGCATGTTCACCGCCAGTGCGGTGGCCGGCGCGACGTAGGCGAGACGACGCACGAGCCGCGAGTAGCTGTCCAGCCCGAGGCCACTGCCGCCGAACTCGGTCGGCACCGCAGCCAGCAAGTATCCGGACCGGCGGAGCTCCTCGAAGTCGTCGTCGAAGAACCGGTTCTCCCGGTCGTACAGCGGTGCCCGCTCATCGAACCGGGCCAGCATCTCGTCGCTCAACAGGTCGATGTCCGTAAGTGTCATGACGTCTTCCTCCAGGGGTCTTCCCGCAATGGCGCTTCGCCCGCTCGCCGGTCACACGGCGTGCGTCATCTCCACAGTCCGTATGGTCAGGAGCCGCGTTACAGACGGATTCGTCCACTTCCGCCGCCCACGCGCAGATCGAGCGACAACACAGAGTGCAACTGACCGATCCGCGGCGCCGCGCGCCGCGACAACGTCCGCCGTCTCGTGCTCTACGAACCGAGCCTCGGCCTGCGCTACCCGACTGGTTCGATCGAAGCCACCGAGGACGCCCTCGCCCGCGGTGATCACGACGCGGCGATCACCACGGTGTTGGTCGACATCCTGCAGATGACCGCTGAGAGATCGACACCTTCCGGTCCAGCTCGCTCTGGCCGGCGCGTCTCGCCGCCGCACCCACGATTCCCCGTGAGTGCCGGGCCGAGCAGGACTGGCTGTACGGGCCGGGACAGTTCGCGACGCTCACGGTGCCGACACTCCTCATCACCGGTTCCGACAGCGTGCCCGTCGTAACCGAGGCGACCGAGCGAGCGGCGGCCGCCATCTCCCATGCCCGGGTCCGCTTGCTCGAGGGGCACGGCCGCTTCGCCCACGAGACCGATCCGGCGATGGTGGCGTCGATCATTCGTGACTTCGTCGACAACTGAAGGACCTCCGTGGAGACTGTGCTCCGTCGCCGCGTGCTGGCCGCCGCCATCTCCATCGGTCGTCATGGCGTGAGCGCGACCCGGAGATACGAGCATCTTCGTCGGCGGTCGCGCGCTTGATCGGACGCGACGGGAGGAGGGGCCGATGGGCCCCTCCTCCCATCGCCGATGTTGGACGGTTCAGTACGCCGCGAGCCCAACGAGACCGGCGGGTGTACCGGACAACGAGGGCAGCGGTTCGAGTGAGCCGTCAGCGCTGATGGCGAACACGGCGATCGAGTTCGTAGCCGCGACCCGGGCGTACAAGAAGCGGCTGTTGTGCGAGACCGCCACGTCCGTCGGGTTGCCGCCGGTCACTGCGGTGACGCCGTCAGCGTCGAGCAGCGA
>JBIOUO010000388.1:0-4795 GCA_044867195.1 Ilumatobacteraceae bacterium | reverse complement strand
CTGCTCATTGGGCGAACCCGATTGTCGAGTAGCCACCGATGCAGCAGGGGCGAGCGCCGCTGCGTGGTGGCGGCGGCGAGCTCGGCAGGTGAGCCGAGCAGCTGGGCTGCGAGGCGAACCCGATTGTCGAGTAGCCACCGATGCAGCAGGGGCGAGCGCCGCTGCGTGGCGGCGGCGGCGAGCTCGGCAGGTGAGCCGAGCAGCTGGGCTGCGAGGCGAACCCGAGAGAGGGGTCGCTAGTCTCGAACGCCGTGTCCGATCGCATCTCCACGGCCGACGTCGTCCACGTCGCCCGGCTGGCCCGGCTGGCGCTGACCCCCGAGGAGATCGAGCGCACCACCGAGCAGCTCGGCGCGATGCTCGACCACTTCGCCGACATCGACGGCCTCGACCTCGCCGGCGTGACGCCGATGACGCAGCCGTACCCGCTGCGCAACGTGCTGCGCGAGGACACCGTCGGGGCGGTGCTCGACCGCGACGAGGTGCTGGCGGCCGCGCCGGACGTGGTCGACCGTCGCTTCCGGGTGCCGCCGATCATCGGGCTGGCCGAATGACGGTCATCGAGATCGCGGCCGCCGTCCGGCGCGGCGAGCGGCGGGCGACCGACGTCCTGGAGGAGCATCTCGCCGCGATCGCCGCCCGCGAGGGCGAGGTCCACGCGTTCAACCTCGTGCTGGCCGACGAGGCGCGTGCCGCCGCGGCCGCGGTCGACGATGCCGTCGCCGCCGGGCGCGACCCCGGCCCGCTGGCCGGCGTCACCGTCGCTCTGAAGGACAACATGTGCACGCGGGGGATCCCCACGACGTGCTCGTCACGCATCCTCGCCGGGTGGAAGCCGCCCTACGACGCCACGGTCGTCGAGCGCCTGCGTGGCGCCGGAGCGGTGATCGTCGGCAAGACCAACCTCGACGAGTTCGCGATGGGGTCGAGCACCGAGAACTCGGCGTTCGGGCCGACCCGCAACCCGCACGACACGAGCCGGGTGCCCGGTGGATCGAGCGGGGGGAGCGCAGCCGCCGTCGCCGCCGGCTTCGCCGAGGTCGGCCTCGGCAGCGACACCGGCGGGTCGATCCGCCAGCCGGCCGCGCTGTGCGGCGTAGTCGGCGTCAAGCCGACCTACGGCGTCGTCAGCCGCAACGGCCTCGTCGCCTTCGCCAGCAGCCTCGACCAGATCGGCCCGTTCACCACCACCGTCGCCGACGCCGCGCTCGTCACCGAGGTCATCGGTGGCCACGACCTCGGCGACTCGACGTCGATCCCTCGCCCCGCTCCGGCGATCACGCCGACGTTGCACGACGGCGTCGAGGGCCTGCGCATCGGGCGCATCACCGACCTTCCGGCGGGCGCCGACCCCGACGTGCTCGCCCGCGTGGACGAGGCGTTCGACGCCCTCACCGACGCCGGGGCGAAGGTCGTCGACGTCGAGGTCCCGGCGTTCACGTACGGCCTGACCGCCTACTACCTCATCGCCCCGGCCGAGGCGTCGAGCAACCTCGCCCGCTACGACGGCGTCCGCTACGGGCTGCGCGTCGATGCCGCGGACACCAACACGATGTACATGTCGACGCGGGAGGCAGGGTTCGGCGACGAGGTCAAGCGGCGGATCATGCTCGGCACGTACGCCCTGTCGGCCGGCTACTACGAGGCCTACTACGGCAAGGCGCTGAAGGTCCGCCGGCTGATCGCCGACGACTTCGCCCGCGCCTACGAGGCCGCCGACGTGCTCGTTCTGCCCACGTCGCCGACGGTGGCTTTCCCGATCGGCGCGAAGACCGACAACCCGCTGGCGATGTACCTCTGCGACACCTACACGATCCCCACCAACCTGGCCGGCGACCCGGGGATGAGCGTGCCGTTCGGCACGGGCGCCGGCGGCCTGCCCGTCGGCGTCCAGGTGCTCGCCCCGACGCTGGAGGAGGCCCGCATGTTCCGCGTCGCCCAAGCCCTGGAGGACGCCGCCCCGTGACCACGACCGCGCCCACTGATCCCCGTTTTGGTCCGGATTCTGGTCGCACTGGCAACCAAAATCCGGACCAAAACGGATGGGAGATGGTCATCGGGCTCGAAGTACATGTCGAGCTGGCGACCGTGACGAAGCTGTTCTCCGGGTCGCCGAACCGCTTCGGCGACGAGCCGAACACCAACATCGACCCCGTCACGCTGGGGCTGCCGGGCGCGCTGCCGGTGCTCAACCGGCGCGCCGTCGAGCTGGCGATGCGGATCGGCCTGGCGCTGAACTGCCGCGTCCAGGCCTGCGCGTTCCACCGCAAGAACTACTTCTACCCGGACATGCCCAAGGCGTACCAGATCAGCCAGTACGACCTGCCGCTCAACGTCGACGGGCACCTCGATCTCCCCGACGGCTCTCGCGTCGGCATCGAGCGGGCGCACCTCGAGGAGGACACCGGCAAGTCGACCCACGTCGGCGGCGCCGGTGGACGGATCCACGGCAGCGACGCCTCGCTGATCGACTTCAACCGCGCCGGTGTCCCGCTCGTCGAGATCGTCAGCCGCCCGGATCTCCGCTCGGCCGAGCAGGCCCGCCAGTACGTCAACGAGCTGCGGGCGATCCTCGTGGCCGTCGGCGCGTCCGACGCCAGGATGGAGGAAGGCTCGATGCGCGTCGACGCCAACGTCAGCATGCGTCGGCGCGGCGAGCCGTTCGGCACGCGCTGCGAGATCAAGAACCTCAACTCCGTGCGCTCGCTCGGCCGGGCCATCGACTACGAGGCCCGCCGCCAGGTCGACCTGCTGGAAGCGGGGGAGGAAGTCCGCCAGGAGACCCGTCACTGGGACGAGACCGACGGTCGCACGCACACGCTGCGGACCAAGGAGGACGCCGACGACTACCGCTACTTCCTCGAGCCCGACCTCGTTCCCCTGGTGCCCGATGACGAGTGGGTCGAGCGCATCCGCGCCGAGCTGCCGCCGCTCCCGGCTGCCCGCCGGGCCGCGCTCGCCGAGGTCACCGGTGCGGCACACGACAGCGAGGCGGTCGGTGTCATCGTCGAGCGCGACCAGGACGGCTACGTGCTCGCTGTCGCCGCCGCCGGCGGAGACCCAGCCCGCGCGCTGGTCCACGTCAAGGAGGCATACGCCGACCAGGGCCGCCAGCCGGCGGTCCCCGCGGCCGACCTCGCCTCGCTCACCAGGCTCGAGACGTCGGGCGCACTCACGGCGACGCAAGCCAAGCAGGTGCTCGCCGAGCTGTTCGCCAATGGCGGCGGCGATCCGGTGGCGATCGCCAAGGCGAAGGGGTTCGAGGCGCTCGACCAGTCTGCGCTGGCTGCGCTGGTCGAGGAGGCGATCGCGACCAACGAGGGGGCGTGGGGCAAGTTCTGCGCCGGCGAGGACAAGGCAGTCGGCGCGCTCGTCGGCGCGGTGATGAAGGCGTCGAAGGGTCAGGCCGACGGCGGGATCGTCACCACCCTGCTCCGCGCCCGGCGCGGCCGAACGTAGCTGCGGGAACGCCACGAACTGGGTAGGTCAGAGTCTCGAATTCGAGACTGTCGCCACCCGGAACCGTCGATGAGACTGTCGCCACCCAGATGGAGGCGGCGCGACGCCGATGCTGCCGGACGCCGGCGTCAGCAGACGGGCGACGGCACGACCTGGTCGATCGTCGCCCACACGCGGGCCACGGCGTCGGCATCGATGTCGAAGGCGTACTCGCCGTCCGAGTACGGGACCGCGATGTCACGGTTGGCCGTCGTTGCGCAGCCCGTGATGTCGAGCACCCGTAGCCCCGCCCCCCTGCTACCGCGTCCGACGACCACGACCCGACGATCGGTCACCCCGACCAGGACCTGCACGTCGCCATCGGTCGTCGTGCGAGTGCCTGGCACCACGGCCCGCAGCTCCTCGGCGTCGAGGAGCACGTCGAGCAGACCTTCCTCTTCCACGTCGAGGTCGGCGACGCGCCAATGCTCGGGCCAGCGGTCCCGTTCTGCTGCCATCCGGGCACCCGCACCCATCTCGACTCCTTTGCGGTCGGCCCGCGCCGAGCTACGACCGATAATCTTCGGGCCTTGACGAGGTCGTCCGCATCGGGGAGACCCCGTGCTGTTGGCCACCCATGAGCGACCCCGCCCCTACCCCCGCCCACCTTCCCATCCTGCACGGCCGTCAGGACGTCGTCGACGCCATCGCCGGGCTGGCTGCCGGCGCCGCGGTCGGCGAGGGGGGCGCGCTGACGGTCGTCGGGGAGGCGGGCATCGGCAAGACGGCCGTCGTCGCCGAAGCGGCGGCGGTGATCGCCGTCGACCAGCCGGACTGCCGCATCCTCTCCCTGCGAGGCGTCGAGGCCGAAGTCGAGCTCGCCTGGTCGGGTCTCGCCGAGCTGCTCGCCAGCGTCCTCGACCGCATCGAACGGCTGCCTCCGGCTCGTGCCTCAGCGGTGCGGGCGGCGCTGGCCATGGAGGGTGTCGACCAGCCCGTCGAGCCGTTCGCGATCGCCCTGGCGACCCGTGATCTTCTGGTCGAGGCTGCAGAAGAGGCGCCGATCGTGATCGTCGTCGACGACCTGCACTGGGTCGACCTGCCGACCCGGCGGACTCTTTCGTACATCGCTCGGCGGCTGCAGTTCGAGAAGGTGGCGATCGTCTCGACCCGCCGGCCTGGCGCCGACAACCACACCGACACCGGTCCTGTCGTCGTGCTCGAGGCCGTCAGCGCCGACACGGCCGATGCCATCCTGCGCGACGCCGGCGTCGGCGCGGCGCACGTGCGTCGAGAGCTGATCGCGGCGAGCGGCGGGATCCCGCTCGTGCTGGTCGAGGCGGCGAACATGCTCGAC
>JBIOUO010000387.1:0-5442 GCA_044867195.1 Ilumatobacteraceae bacterium | reverse complement strand
CGCCGGACTGCATGACGAGCGCGTTGTGGAAGCCCTGCAGCACGTCCTGGCTCGGGTCGGGCGGGTAGTGGATCGGCGTGTTGTAGCCGCACAGGATCAGCTCGACGCCCTGCAGGCCCATCACCCGGTACGACTCCGGCCAGCGGCGGTCGTTGCAGATCATCATCCCGACGATCCCGCCGAACGCCCGCCACACGCCGAACCCGTCCGGTCCGGGCTCGAAGAAGTACCGCTCGGCATGCTGGAACGGGCGGTCGGGCTCCGCGGCCTCGTGGCCGGGCAGGTGGACCTTGCGGTAGCGGGCGACGACCGTTCCGTTGCGCTCGACGAGGACCTGGGTGTTGTAGCGGTGCCGCACGCCGCCAGCGTCGGGCTCGGTCAGCTCGGCGTAGCCGAGGCAGAACCCGACGCCCAGCCGCCGTGCCTCGTCGAACAGCGGCTGCGTCTCGAGTCCCGGCATCGCCGTCTCGTAGAAGTGGTCGAACTCGGCGATGTCGTCGACGAACCATCGGGGGAAGAACGTCGTCAGCGCCAGCTCTGGGTACATGACGAGGTCACAGCCACGCTCGGCGCCCTCGGCCAGCAGGGCCAGCAACCGCTCGACCACATCCTTGCGGCTATCCGCGCGCTGGATCGGCCCCAGCTGAGCTGCGCCGACCGTCACCACGCGGGCCACGAACGCATCCTCCCACGCCTCGGTAGGGTCGAGCGGGGTGAGCCGAGCGAGTCTTCGAGCGAGCGAACGATCCAACGCGGTGAGCCGAGCGAGTGTTCGAGCGAGCGAACGATCCAGCGCGGTGCTGGAGGTCGACGGTCTCGTCCGCACGTACGGCCCGGTGACGGCGCTCGACGGAATGACGTTCGCCGTCGAGCCCGGTTCGGTCACCGGATTCCTCGGACCCAACGGGGCCGGCAAGACCACCACGATGCGCGCCATCTTCGGCCTCACCGCGCTCGACGCCGGCGCGGTGCGCTTCGGCGGTAAGGCGATCGATGCGGCTGCCCGCCAGCGCTTCGGCTATCTGCCCGAGGAGCGTGGCCTCTACCCGCAGATGAAGATCGGCGAGCAGCTGCGCTTCCTCGGCCGGCTGCGCGGGCTCACCCGCGCCGACGCCGATCGTGAAGCGCGGCGATGGCTCGAGCAGCTCGGCATCGCCGACCGGATCGGTGACGCGCTGGAGGACCTCTCGCTCGGCAACCAGCAGCGGGTCCAGCTGATCGGGGCGTTGCTCCACGCGCCCGACGTGCTCGTGCTCGACGAGCCGTTCTCCGGTCTCGACCCGGTCGCCGTGGAGGCGCTCTCCAAGGCCCTCGTCGCCGAAGCACGCCGCGGCGCGACGGTGCTGTTCTCGTCGCACCAGCTCGACCTCGTCGAGGATCTGTGCGAGCGAGCCGTCGTCGTCGACCGGGGCCGCGTCGTGCTCGAGGGCACGATCGACGAGCTCACCGCTGGCCGCGACCCGGTGCTCGAGATCGACGTCCCGTCGGACCCGGAGGGGACGTGGACGGCGGCGCTCGCCGGCGCGCCGGCCGACGTGATCGGCGTCAACAGTGGCCGCGTCCGCATGACGCTGCGTGCCGGCGCGGGGACGGCTGCCGAGCGGGCCGCGGTCGTGCTCGACGCCGCCCGCCGGGCCGGGCCGATCAACCACTTCGCGTTCGACCGGCGCAGCCTCGCCGAGGTCTTCCTGACCACGGTCGGCCGCCGCGCCGACGAGGTCGCAGCGGACGGCGTGGACCCCGAGGTCGGCGAGGACGGCGAGATCGGGGAGAACGGTGAGCAGGATGATGGCCGTCGCTGACCGCCCCATCTGGCTCGTCGCGCGGCGCGAGCTCGTCGAGGCGGCGCGCGCCACCAGCTATCGCGTGTCGATGATCCTCAGCGCAGCCGCGCTGGCCGTCATCATCGTCGTCGCCAACCTCGGCGACAACGGACCCGACACGCAAGACGTCGTGCTCGCCGGGCCTGACGCCGCGGCGCGCGTCGACGCCGTCGAGGGTCTCGCCCGCGGCGCCGGGTTGCACGTCGCGGCGTTCACCGCGGCCACCGACGCCGCGGCCCGCGCGCTCGTCGACAGCGGAGACGCCGACGTGGCGATCTCCGCCGACGGTTCGACCCTCACGACGCGCCGACCGGTGGATCTGTCGCGCGACTCGACCATCGCCACGCTGGTCAACGTGCTGCGCGCCAACCTCGCCCTCGACAACGGCCTGCGCGCGGCCGGCGTGACCGAGTCGCAGATCGCCGCGGCCCAGGCCGCTCGGCCGCCGACCGTCGAGTCGGTGCGCGGCGAGAACCCTGACCAGGTCGACACCAGCCGCATCGCCACGGCCACGATCACCAACATCCTGCTGTTCATCATGCTGCAGTCGTACGGGCAGTGGGTCCTGACGGCGGTGACACGGGAGAAGGCGTCCCGCGTCGTCGAGGTGCTGCTCGCCGTGATCAGACCCCGCGAGCTGCTCGTCGGCAAGATCATCGGCATCGGCGTCGTGGCGTTCCTCCACGCCGCCGTGCTCATCGCCGTCGCGTTCGTGACGACGCGGATCATGGGTGTCGACCTGACAGCGGGTATCAGGGTCGGCGACCTCGCCCTCGCTGCGGTGTGGTTCCTGCTCGGCTACGCCCTCTACTGCGGGGCCTTCGCCGCCGCCGGCTCGCTGGTGTCCCGCGTCGAGGACGCCCAGGGTGTGGCGTTCCCGATCATGATGCCGCTGCTGTTCGGCTACCTCGTCGCGTTCTCCGCCGCTGGTGGAGCGAGCACGCTGCTGTGGGTGCTGGCGTTCTTCCCGCCGACCGCGGTCGTCGCGATGCCGACCCTGTACGCCATCGGGGAGGCGGCGGGCTGGATGGTCGTCGTCTCGATGGCGCTCACAGTCGTGGCCATCGTGCTCGTCGCCCGCCTGGCGTCCACGGTCTACGAGCGCTCCGTGCTCCACAGCGGTCGCAAGCTGTCGTGGAAGGAGGCGTTCCGCCGGCGCCCCGAGATCATCCAACCCCCCGAGCCCCGCGAGCCCCCCGAACCCCCCGAGCCCCTCGACCATCCGAGTATCTCAGTCCATCCGAGTACGTGACGCGGGTGCTGCCCGCGCCACGTACTCCGATGCCGCCAGATACTCGGATGGGGCGGGGTCGACGGCCAGCTGGGCGAGGCGGCGCGGACCGCTGTCGACGAGCCAGGCGAGGCCGGGGCGCGGCGGCAGCGGCGGGTGGCGGGGCAGCAGCTCGCCGAGCAGGTCGCCGTCGATGTCGGCGCACGCCGACAGCAGCACGCCGATGCGGCTCCGGCGCAGCGTCGCCGTCCAGTGGCCGTAGGCGACGCGCAGTGTGTCCGGGCGGCCGGCGGCGGTGACGAGCACACCGGCGCGGCGCTCGGCGATCAGGCGGGCCAGCGCGCCGGACGCATCGTCGACCCGTTCGGCGTCGTCCACGACGAGCAGCGCCGGGCGTCGGGCTGGCTGGGCGTCGACGGCAGCAACTGCAGCGTCGACGTCAACGATCTCGAAGTCTGGCGGCCACGTGCCGCGGCACCGCGGGGCGACGACACGGCCAAACCCGTCTGGATGGGCGGCGCGCCACGATGCCGCCAGTCGCGCCAGAGCCGTCGTGCGCCCGCTGCGGGCAGGTCCGAGGACGAGCACGTGCTCGCCGTCAGGCACGACGAGGTGCGCCGGCCCAAGCGTCTCGTAGTCGCAGCCGACGACGAGGTCGAGCTCCCCGGCTGCCGACGATCTCGGCGGCAGCGTGGCCGCGTCGACGTGGGCGGGCAGTTCCCCGATGGATGGCGGCCCGCCCGGCACCCGCGCGCCCGACGCCGCGCCAGCGGCCGCCACCGGCGCACCCAGGTCGCCGACATCCGCGATCTGGGCCTCCAGCCGCCGGCTGGCGACGACCAGCCGACCCGGCACCGCGGGCGGCACGCGCGGGCTCGGCACTCCTACTAGCGGACCCTCCGCGGGGTCGTCGAGGTGGAACACCCACCGCTCGGCGCACGCCGCAAGCTGCGCCGGCGGCACGCCGCCAGGGCGCTCGGCAGTGAGCACGGTGGCCACGCCGACGGCCGCGCCCTCGGTGACGATCCGCTGCAGCAACTCGTACGCGGCGCTGTCGAGCGGGTTGTCGAGGACGACCCGCAGGGCGCCCGCCCCATCGATGGCGACGATCACGTCGGGCCGGTTCCCGCCACCGCCGCCGGCACGCCTGGCGTCGATGTCGGCGGCCAGGCGCCGCAGCAGGCGGACCAGCCGCTCGCGCTCGTGGGGCCGCACGACTCCTGCGCAGTGGGTGAGCGACGCCAGATCGTCGAGGCGGTGGTCGCCTCGGGCGTCGATCACGTAGACGTGGCACGACGACGGCGGGCGGCTGCGGGCGTTGGCCAGCACCACTGCGGCGAGGGCGCTCGTTGTCCCGCTGCCGAGCGCACCGAGCAGCGCGAGGTTCCCGTCGGCCGGCGTCCACGCGAGTGGGAGCTGGCACTGCTCGCTGGGAAGGTCGACCAGACCCACCGCGCCGGCAGGAAGCTCGACCCCACTCAGCCGCTCTGCCAACGGTGGCAGCCACGGCCGGTTCGGCGGCGCCACGTCCGACAGCGCGGCGGCGTTGCGGATCGACCGCACGAGCACGGTGAGCTCCGCCTCGTCGCCGCCTCCGGCGGGCGCGACGCCGTCGACGATATGCAGCCGCTCCTCGCGTCCCCGGGCCGCCGGCCCGGTGCACCGGGCGACTTGGAACACGACGTGCTCGCCGGGTCCGAGTCGGACCATCGCCCGGCCGGGTGCGCGCCGGGGAAAGCTCGCCGGACCGTCGTCACCGACCACGTCGCGGCCGTCGGCGACATCGTGCACGCGGAGCGCGATGCGCAGGTTGGTGTTCGCCCGGACGTCGTCGCTGACGACGCCGGCCGGTCGCTGAGTGGCCAGGATGAGGTGGACGCCGAGGCTGCGGCCGCGCTGGGCGACGCCGACCAGCGCATCGAGGAAGCCGGGTAGCTCGGCGGCGAGGGCCGCGAACTCGTCGATCACGACGACGAGCCGCGGCATCGGCGGCCGTCCCACCTGTGCCCGGTAAGCCGTCAGGTCGACGGCCCGTGCGTCGCGGAGGATGCGCTCGCGGCGGCGCAGCTCGGCCTCCAGGCTCACCAGCGCCCGTTCGGCGAGGCGCTCGTCCAGATCGGTGACGACGCCGACCGTGTGCGGCAGCTCGGCGCACGCGTCGAACGTCGAGCCGCCCTTGTAGTCGACGAGCACGAACGTGACGTGGTCGGGGCTGCATCGTGCGGCGATCGACGCGACCAGTGTGCGCAGCAGTTCGCTCTTGCCGGACCCCGTCGTGCCGGCGACGAGCGCGTGCGGACCGTCGCGGACGAGGTCGAGCTCGACGACGCCGTCCGGGGTCGTCCCGACGATCGCCACGGGCGGCGCGTCCGCTCCGGCGGACCGCCA
>JBIOUO010000386.1:0-7543 GCA_044867195.1 Ilumatobacteraceae bacterium | reverse complement strand
CCTACGCGGCGTACCTGACGGCTCCCGGTGACGTGTCCATCGACCAGCGCACCATCGAATGGCTACGCGACATCGGGCTCGGTCCGGCCGTGGATCGAGCCGAGTCGTGGTGGCTCTGGCGCCACCTCCCCTCGTCGACGGCAACGATCGCCGCGCTCCCGGCGACCGCGGTCGACCTCGGCCCGGACGCCGCCGCGGGTGCACCGCCGGCGATCGTCGCTCCTGTGGCTCCGGCCCTGCCCGGAGAGGGGATGTGGCGGGTCGCTGCAACGGACGCCAACGGGGTAACGCAGCTGGCCACGACGACGTTCCGACCCGACCCCGCCCATCGCAGCCTCGTTGCCGGAGCCGTGTGGATCAACCACGTCACCACTCGGCTCGACCTGATCGCCGGCACCAGGCAACCCGGAGGTGGACCCGGGCCCGCCGGGGCGCGGGTGCCCGCCGCCCAGCTCGCCGGCCTGCTCGCGGCGTTCAACTCGGGCTACAAGATGAAGGACACACCCGGCGGCGCCCTCGTCGAGGGCCGTCAGGTGCGCTCGATCGTCGACGGCATCGCGACGGTCGGGATCCGCGCCGACGGCACCGCTGACGTCGGTGTGTGGGGTCGCGACATGACGGCGGCCGACGGATACGTCTCACTGCGCCAGAACCTGCACCTGATGGTCGACGGTGGCCGGGCCGTAGCAGGCCTGGCGAGCAACGCCGGCGGTCGCTGGGGGACGGTTCGCAACGGGCTTCCGACCTGGCGCTCGGGACTGGGCGTGACCGCCGGCGGAGACTTGGTGTACGTCGCCGGCAACAACCTCACGCTCGGCGTCCTCGGCGACGCCCTCGTGCGCGCCGGCGCCTTTCGCGGCATGGAGCTCGACATCCACCGCGGCATGGTGACGTTCAACCTGTTCACCCACGATCCCGCCGTCGTCGGCCACAAGCTGCTCCCGGACATGACCAGGCCCGCCAACCGCTACCTGCACGAGGATTGGCGTGACTTCTTCACGGTGACGGCGCGATGATCACGCTGCCGTCCCAAGTTCTCGCGTCTCGGCCGCCGATCCCGCGACCCACTGCGGCGACGTGGCTGCGCGCGGTCCGACCACGCCAGTGGGCGAAGAACGCCATCGTCGCGGTGCCCGCGGTGGCGACGCAGTCGCTCAGCCCGGCGAGCGGCGTCCACCTCCTGCTGGCATTCGTGTTCGTCACCACGGCGGCGGGCGGTACGTACCTGGTCAACGATGTCATCGACATCGACGCCGACGCACGCCACCCCGTGAAGCGACATCGACCCGTCGCCGCCGGCCTGATCTCCCGCCGCGCGGCCCGGCGCGTTGGCGTCGGGCTCCTCGTCGCCGGCCCCGCGCTCGCTGCATCGATGCTGTCCATCGGATCCGGTGCGGCGTTGCTGGGGTACGCCGCCCTGATCGTGGCCTACAGCGTGCGTCTCAAGCGCGTGCCCTACCTCGACGTCGCGATCCTGGCGTCTGGCTTCGCGCTCCGGGTCGAGATTGGCGCCTGCGCCATCGGGCGTACCGCGGGGCTTTCCCTCCTCGTCGCCGTGTTCGCAATAGCGCTGCTCGTCGCCGTCGGCAAGCGACGGGCCGAGCTGCTCGCGTTTGGACCGCGGGCTGCCCAGATCCGACCGGCCCTCGCCGGCTACCGCCTGTCGGTCACCCAGATCGTCACGGATCTCGCCGGCCTGATCGCCGGCGCGGCGACGCTGATCTGGCTCGGCCGGACGTCGGTGTATGTGCACGAGCGCGAGGCCCTGACGCTCGTCGCGCTCGTGATGGGCGTCGGCGTCGTTCGACTGCTGCGCCTCGCCCACCGCGGCGCATTGTCGGCGCCGGAAGGGATCCTCGCCGACCGCGTGCTGCTCGGGGCCGCATTTGCCGCCGTGGTGTCGGTCATCGGCAGCGTCGTCGCGGCCCCGCACTTCTGACGCTGTTCAGCACGTCTTCAGCTCGCGAATCGAACACCCTCTCCGCCGCCGTCGACGCCGACGTACGCAGGGGCGCCACGGGAGTCCTCGTCGGTGATGGTGCGGTCCCGCTGGGTGTTTGCCGTTCCACGCTGCGGGGAGCGCGTCCGTCTTCGTCGATACGCACGACGCACGGAGCCTGACCGGATGCACCGAGAGCCCTTCAACCCAACCGTCGCGGCTGTGGGGCGACCGTGTCAAGGGCCGACGTCCGGAGAGAACGCGTCCGCGGCACCATCGATGTTGTCGACTTTGCCGAGCCGGTGGACCGACGGAGACGAGCGTTGCACGGTTGGCGGGGGTCGCGCCGCAACTGACTGCGCGGCGCACTGCTCGGTAGGTTTGTCGACGACGGGAGGGTCTCGTGCTCTCACTCACCGAGGGCCGCCGCACGCCTCGACGGCTTGCCGTGCCGTGGAACGTCACGGGCGTTGCCGGCTCCTGCAGTGACACATGCGATGGCGTTTCGAGCACGCTTGTCGTTTCATCCCGTTGCAGGCCAGGCGAAGTGGATCAGCTCGGCGGCCGGTTGTCCGGCGCTCGAGCCACCGTGCGATGGACCCTCGTGGAGACCGAGGCGCACCTGCGCGATGCAGTCGACGCCGGTGCCAGGGCCAGCCGACGCGATCGTCCGCTCCGGCAACCCAGCCTTCCCGCGGTGTGGCACCTTGCTGGCCCGACTCGCTCATGGTCGAGCGTGGTCCTCCGGCCGCTCGTCACCGCTCGTCACCGGACCGTTGCTGGCGTCAATCGGGATGGTCGCCGTCGGCTTCAGTAGCGTCGCCAGGGCAGCCATGGACGTCGCCGACGACCGCGGTCGTTGCCGGTGATCCGCCTGGGATGACCTACAGCACGCACGCGGCGATGTGACGGGCATCGTGAAGACGCGCCGCACACCGACACGCTCGAGGCGGCCGCGGCGCCCACCACACCGATGAGGTCGAGCGATATCGGCCCCGCGGTCGGCCTGATCGGCCTGGTCGGCGTGGTCGGCGTGGTCGGCGTGGTCGGCTGGGCCAGTGCGAGCGCCGGATGCCGTCCTCGCGAACTCCTGGCTTGCCCGACGTTGTGGTCGCCGCCCCTGGACGTCGGCTCAACACCGGGCCTCGGCCGGTGGGTGTGCGGGGCAGTCGTCGCTGCTGGCTTCGCCGTGGTGCTCGGTGTGCGGTTCGCCGTCCGATCGCGCGGTCCGACGTTGACGCGAAGATGAACGAGGGTCGCTGCGGTCAGGAGGCTTCAAGGTGGCGCTGGTGATGGTCACGGTCGTCCACCCGATGGCGGCTCCGGCGATGACGTCGCTGAACCAGTGCACACCGAGGAGGACGCGACTGGCCGCGACGACCACCGTCACCCCGACCGCCGTGGCCACGAGAGCGACCCGTGCCCAGCGAGGTCTGCCTGCGCCGATCACCAATGCGATGGCAGCCCACGCCGCCGCAGCTGCCGCAGTGTGACCGGAGGGGAACGAATACCCGTGCGCTGACACGAGCGGCATCAACGTGGGGCGAGGGCGTCGCACGATGCCGCGCACCGTGCCGGCAACGAGTACTTCGAACGGCCACGTGATCGCCAGCATGGCAACCAGCCGCCATCGACGATGTAGCAGCCAGTCGGCGACGGCGGTGACGGCGAGCGCCGGGATGACCAGCCAGGCGGCGCCGAGATGGGTCAGCGCGCCGAGCACGCGAGCGGGCCAGCCCGGCACGTGCCGTGCGCTCCACCGATTGATCGCTGTGTCGAGGACCACGACCCCCAACCGCCAGTGCACCATCACCCACAGCCCGCACACGACCGTCGCGCACGCAACTGCGGCACATGCCGATCGGGCGACCGGCCGGCGCAGCGACCGGGGCTCCTCGGCTGGTCGATCCGTGTCCAGGTGACGGGTGGGCGCGATGGGCCGCTCGTCGGGGTCGACCTCAGCGCGTGTCGCTGTCGCCCTCATGTGGCAGCGCGCGTCGGCCTGAGTACCGCCCGATGGGTGTTGCGCCGGTCCTGGATGCTCAGGTAGACGACGATGACGACGATCGCGGTGAGGAACACGTAGCTGGTCACCGTCGTCCCCAGGCCGAGACCACCGTCGGCCCGGGGCTGCGAGAGCAGATCGCCGAGCGACGCGCCCAGCGGTCTGGTCAGGATGTAGGCGAGCCAGAACGCCAGCACCGGGTTCATGTGCAGCCGGTAGTAGGCGACCGCCACCACGCCGATCGCGGCGGCGAACACCAGCAGCGAAGTCGCGTATCCGAGGTTGAGACCTTCGGACATCCAGTCGCCAGCGGCGGTGCCCAGAGCGAAGGTGAACAGGATCGCCGTCCAGTAGAACGCCTCGCGGCGGGTCGTGTCGATCGAATGGATCGACAACGTGCCCTCGAAGCGGTACCAGACGGCGAACGTGAGGGCCAGCACTGCGGCGAACGAGATCGTGCTGACGGCCAGGCTGACGCCGAGATTGTCGGTGAGGTTGTCCGTGATCAGCGTCCCGACGATGCTGATCAGCACGACCGCCAGCCAGTACACGGCCGGCACGTAGCGGCGCGTGGCGAACTGGGCGAACAGCGCGGCGGTCAGCAGAGCTGACATCACCCAGGTGGTGCCGGTCAGCCCGAGACCCACATTGACCGCTAGCCAGTCCGCCGCGGTCTCTCCGACGGTCGTTGCGAGGACCTTGATGATCCAGAAGTAGATGGTGACCTCCGGGACCTTGTTCAGCATCCGGCGGCCGCTGGGCGACTGGATTCGCTCTTCGATCATCGCGCCTCCACGAAGGGCAACCCGGTGGTCGCCTCTGGCGAGCGACAGTACGGACCCCCCGGTCAACGCCTCGCTGGTCGCGGTCAACGCTCGGTAAAACGGCGTTCGAGCCCGCCGAAGGTCAACGCACGGTAAGTCCGTCGTCTGCGAGGTCAGCGACGGCTCGGGTGGTCGTACGATCGGTGGCGTGGCGGCATCGGTGTTGGTCGTCGAAGACGATCCAGCCATCGCCGATGCCGTCACCACGTCCCTTCGCCAACACGGCTACAGCACCACCTGGGCCGACAACGCAGCTCAGGCCACCGCCGCGCTGGAACGAGGCACACCAGATCTGGTCCTGCTCGATGCCGGGCTGCCCGACGTCGACGGGTTCTCGTTGTGCCGCTGGATGCGCGAGCAGCACCGGAACCTGCCCATTCTCATCGTCACCGCCCGCGATGCCGACATCGACGTCGTCGTGGGTCTCGACGCCGGTGCCGACGACTACGTCACCAAGCCGTTCGCGATGAACGTGCTGCTCGCCCGCATCCGCGCCCATCTCAGGACGATCACGACCGCTGACCCGTCGGCGGTGATCGACCTCGGCAGGCTGCACATCGATCCGGCCGCCTACATCGCCCGCGTGGATGGTGAGCCGGTCTCGCTGCGGCCGCGTGAGTTCGAGTTGCTCGCCGCCTTCGGACGCGACGCGGGGAAGGTGCTGACACGTGAGCGGTTGCTGGCCGAGGTGTGGGATCTGCACTGGGAGACCAGCACCAAGACGCTGGACATGCATGTCCTCGCACTGCGACGCAAACTCGACAGCGTTGTCGAGATCACGACGGTGCGCGGCGTGGGGTACCGCCTCGAGCGAGCATGAGCAAGCGCATCGCCACCGCGATCGTCGGTGTCACCGCGGTCGTGCTGCTCGCCTTGGGCATCCCGCTCGCCGTAGCCATCCACCACACGATCGTCCAGTCCGAGGTCGTCGAGCTGCAGGCCGCCGCCGCCCGCGCGCTGGCCGAGATCTCCGTTCCGCTGCACGCCAGCGAACTGGTCGAGCTACGCGCGCCCGACCGGGACCAGTCACTGTCGGTGTACGACGTGTCTGGCCGTCGTCTGACCGGCGACGGACCCGCCGATCCGGACGATGAGACCAGTCGCGCCCTCGCCGGAACGCCGACGACGTCCACCAACCCGCACCTTGTCGCCGCGTACCCGATCACGTTCGGCACCGACGAGAACGTGGTCGGGGCGTTGCGCCTCGACGAGAGCTCGCAGCAGATGACCCGCCGAATCCTCGTCGCCTGGCTCGTCATGGTCGTCGCCGGGCTGGCCGCGCTCGCCGGCGCATGGCTCATCGCTCACGCCGTCGCCCGCCGCCTCGCTCGACCAGTCGTCGAGCTCGCTCGTCTCGCGTCGGAGAGCGGACGAGGGTGGGTCGTCCAACAGCCGGCCAGCACCGGCGTCGCCGAGCTCGACGCTCTCGGGGCGGCCCTGGCCGACAGCTCACGACAGTCTCACGAGGCGCTGGCCCGGGAGCGCCGCTTCAGCGCGGACGTGTCCCACCAACTCCGTACGCCACTCACCCACCTCCGACTGGCCCTCGATCGCATCGCCCGCGACGAAGCCAACGACAGCGCGATCTTGTCCTGTCTCACCGACCTCGACCGCGTCGACGCCACGGTCCACCACCTGTCGGTCTACGCCCGCGAGACGATCCCACACGACGTCAGCACCGATCTCGACGTCGCCGCCGCCGAATCAGCGCGTCGGTGGCAACAGCACGCCGCGAGACGCGATCGCCAGATCACCCTCGTGATCGGCCAGGACCGGCCCCACATCGCTCATGCCAACCCCGTCGCTGTCGACCAGACGCTCGACGTCCTGATCGACAACGCCCTGCGCCACGGCGCCGGCCTCATCCAAATCCAGGTCCGCACGCTCGCCGGCGGCGTCGCGACCGACATCAACGACGAGGGCTCCGACACCCTCGACGACACCGTGTTCGAACGAGGCACCGGGCACGGCCACGGCATCGGACTGGCGCTCGCCCGTTCTCTGATCGAAGCCGAAGGAGGCCGCTTGATCCTCAGTCAACGCCGGCCACCGACGTTCTCGCTCGTGCTCCTCGACGACTCGGCACCGGCCGCCGACGCGGCGACAGCGCCAACAACGGCGATGCCGGCCACAATCTGACGTTGAGCACCGCGCGGCAGGGCTGGCCGCCACGGACGGACCTCGTGGAAACTGGCCGCGCAGTGGTCGGGCTGTTGGGTCGCGAACCCGCCACTCCGGTCTCGGTGGACGACCGTCAGGCGTGCTGCTCGCGACACTGCTTGGTCGTCCGGGACTGCGGCGACGGCACCCGATGCGGCGGCATCCCGAGTGGCGATGAGACGTCAGACGTCGGCGCGGATCGTTCGCAACGGCGTGCCGTCGCGCCGGGCAGCAGCAATCGAACAACGAGCCCTCAGCACGGTGGCCTGCACGCCGACGAAGGGACCTGGCAGCGTGACGGCGCCGACGGTGCGGGTCTGGCCGATGGCAGGCAGCACTGCGTCGCGCGCATGCCGTCCGATGACGAGGGCATCGCGGCGCGGCGACTCGGCCCGAGCGCGAGGCCGGCCGCCGCTTGCCTGCGGTTGGCGCGCATCCGGAGAACATGACGCCGGCGACAGCCGCGAAGCCCGGTCCAGGCGACGCCGATCACGACCGCGACAAGCGCCAGCTGGGCTTGCGAGACAACATCGCGTTGCTCGTCGGCTGTGGCGACACGAGCGGGGTGGAAGGATCACGGGGTTCTCAGCAGCTCGAGGTGTTGCCGTCGTGCGT
>JBIOUO010000385.1:0-8084 GCA_044867195.1 Ilumatobacteraceae bacterium | reverse complement strand
CAGCTTCGACCAGCTGCGCGCCGACGCGCTGGTCAACCTGATCACCGGCGCCCGCCACCAGGGCCGCCGACCACCCGAGATCATCGTCGTCATCGACTGGACGACGCTGGCCCACGGGCTGCACGGCTCCACGGTGTGTGAGACCGGTGACGGCCAGCCACTCCCCCCAGCCGTCGTGCGCCGCCTGGCCTGCGACGCCGAGATCATCCCCGTCGTGCTCGGCGGCGACGGCGTCGCCGTGGACGTCGGACGCAGCAGGCGCACGGCGACGTGGGCGCAACGCCGAGCGTTACGAGCGATGCATCGCACCTGCATCTTCCCCGGCTGCACCGTCGGCTTCGCCGACTGCCAGATCCACCACATCGTGCCATGGGAGCACGGCGGGACCACCGACATCGCCGACCTCGCCCCGGCTTGCAGCGTCCATCACCATCTGGTCCACGAGGGCGGATGGACGCTCACGCTGCACCCCGACCGCACCGCGACGTGGACCCGCCCCGACGGCACCATCCACCACCACGGCCCGACCATCGACACCACCCCCAGCGGATTCACCAACCTCGCCGACTTCCACGGCCACGACGACGCCGGGCGGTCCGACGTCGCCGCGGCGGATGGTGACGGGCCGTCCGGCGACGAGTTGATGGACCAGCTCGCGGCGATGGTCAACGCCGCCGGGAAGCGTCACCGCCACACCGGCCCGCCCGCCCGCGACGGACCCGACCCCGGCAGCTGACCCGCCGCCGGCCGGCCCGCCCCGGACGCACGGCCCGGCAGCGCACGGTCGACCGAGTTCGTGCGCGCCCGCCGAACCTGGTCACGTCGGCTGACACGACCACCACCCACTTCCAGAGCTCTTCGCCCACCGTCCCCGCGCACGCCAACCCGTCCGGTCATCCCCCATGACACCACCCACCTCCTCCTCCCAATCCACCACCATGACCACGACCACCGCGTCCACCACGACCACCACGACCACCACGACCACGGACGCTTCGACGCGGCGCCGCACCACAGCCGCGTCGGCGGCTGATCATCCACCCCACTTCCAGAGCTCTTCGTCGACCGTCCCGCGCACGCCAACCCGGCCGGTCATGCCCCGATGACACCACCGTCCCTCCTCCTCCTCCTCCTCCTCCACTACCGCCGCCACCGCCACCGCGACCTCGGACGGTTCGACGCGGCGCCGGAACATGGCCGCGTCGGCGGCTGACCATCCGCCCCACTTCCAGAGCTCTTCGCCCACCGTGTCGTGCACCGGCCCACTCCCTCGGCGGTCCCCGAATTCGGTCGCCTGCTGCGGGCCACGACGCGAGCATTCGAGTGGAGGTGGATTCACGTGCCGGGTGAACCGTTCATCGGGCGAGCCGACCAACTCGCCCAGTTGCACGACTGGACCGACGAGATCGTCAGCAGCGGCTCTGGCCGCTTCGTGTTGATCACCGGGGAGTCCGGCATGGGGAAGACGCGGCTGTGCGCCGAGTTCGTCCGCCGGCTCTCGTCCCGCCCGGTGTCCGTGGCCTGGTCCCGCTGCTGGGTGGCAGCGGGCGGGCCCGCGCTCTGGCCCTGGCCCGACGTGATCGGCGAGCTCGGTGGCTCCGAGGCCGCGGCGCCGAACTCGATGGCGGCGGAGTCCCGCGACCGGTTCGCGATGTTCCGCCGCGTCGTCGAGCAGCTACGGGCGTTGTGTGCGCAACGGCCCGCGGTGGCGGTCCTCGACGACCTCCACGCGGCGAGCAGCGACGTCACATTGCTGACCACCTACGTGGCGCGATCGCTCCACCGCTTCCCGTTGTTGCTCGTCGTCACGTGGCGCGTTGACCACCCGAACAGGCGCCACTCCGTCGAGCAGCTCGACGCCCTCGCCCGTGAGGCCTCCGTGCTCGAGCTGCCTCCGTTCGACGCCGGCCAGGTCGCGAGGTACCTGCGTGAGAGCAGAGGCAGCGACGTCAGCGCGGCGGAGGTGCAGCGGTACGTGCAGTGCACCGAGGGCAATCCGATGTACCTCGCCGAGCTGGTACGCCACCCGGCGCCCGACGATGCGGGTTCCGACGGACTCGCCCTCGCGCTGGCGCGCCGTGTCGCCGACCAGGGAACGGACCAGCGGCGAGTGCTCGGCGCTGCCGCCTTGCTCGGCACGGGAGCGACGGTCACCGACACCGCAGCCATTCTCGGCTGGCCGCCCGAGCAGGTCATCGACGCCGTCCGGGGAGCCGGGTCGATGGCCTCGCTGTCAGGCGGTGAGATCGGCTTCTCCCACGACCTGCTGCGCGCAGCGTGCCTCGCCGCTGTCCCGGCGGCCGAGCGCCAGCGACTCCATGTCGCGGCGCGCGATGCGATCCGTGGTCGGGGCGCCGACCGCGCTGTACGGCGGGCCCACCATGCAGTCGAGGCCGCGCCGCTCTCGCCTGAGGATGCCGCCGAGGCGGTCAGCGCCTGCATCGCCGCGGCAGTGACGCTGCAGCGCTCGCTTGCCTTCGAACAGGCCGTCGAATGGGCATCCACCGCCTGCGTTCTCGCCGCCGACGTCGCGGAGCCGGGCGTCGAGGCACGGGCCTTGATCACGCACGCCGTGACCGAGCTGGCGTGCGGCCGGCTCGCCGCGGCCAACGAGCTGTTCAGCAAGGCGGTGCGCCCAACCGAGGCCACTGGCGACCCGCGCCTGCTCGCCGAGGTGGCGCTCGGGCTGGGCGGCGTTTGGGTCGAGGAGCAGCGTGACGAGCTGGCGCGCCGGCGGATGCTCGGGCTGTGCCGGCGCGCGCTGGCCGCGCTTGGGCCCGATGACCAGTTGCTCGCCGCGCGCCTGTCGGTGCGGATCGCGGCCGAGGAGGCGTACGACGGGCTCGACGTCGACGTCATAGCCGCGGTCGACGTCGTACGCGCATCGGGTGACCCGGCGGCGACCGCCGAGGCGCTCTCGTTGCTCCATCACACGCTCCTCGTGCCGGAGCGAGCCGTCGAGCGGCTTCGGGTGGCCGACGAGCTGCTCGACGCGGCGTCCGCCGCCGAGGCGACGATCTACTCGCTGTTCGGGCTGTGCTGGCGCACGGTCGACCTGTACCTGCTCGGTGACCCCCGCGCCGAGCGGGCGTTCGTCGAGCTGCGCGAGCGGGCGACCGCGCTCAGGTGCCAAGCCGTCGAGTACATCGTGGCCGTGCTCGACGTGATGCGAACGTTCCGGCGCGGCGAGCTCGAGCGCGCCGAGGGGATGGCCGGCGACGCGCTCACACTCGGTCTCGCCGCCGGTGACCACGACGCGCTCGGCTACTACGGCGGGCACCTCCTGGCGATCCGCTGGGCCCAGGGTCGTCTCGATGAGATGCTCGAGACGATCGCCTCCGTGATCGAGTCGTCGACGTTGCGGCGGCTCGACCACATCTATCCTGCGCTGCTCGCGTACGGGACGGCGGTGCGCGGCGACCACGATGCCGCCCGCGCCATCCTCGACGGCCTGCTGGCCGACGGCGTCGACAGCATCCCCAGCTTCAGCACGTGGAGCGGCACGATGCTGGTGCTCGTCGAGACCGCGGCCGAGCTCGACGACGCGGCGCTGGCGGCGGAACTGGCCGCACGCTTCAAGCCCGTCGCTCACCTCCCCGTCATGCCGTCGCTGGCGGTCGCCTGCCTCGGTCCCGGGCAGCGAGTGGTCGCCCGCGCCCTCGCCACGGCCCGCCAACTCGACGAAGCTGTGGCCTGGTATCGCGCCGCCCTCGACGCCAACCGGCGTCTGCGCAACCGCCCGTTCGGCGCGGTCATCCGGGCCGAGCTGGCCGCGGTGCTGCAGCGGCGTGGTGCCCCGAACGACGAGCTGGAGGCCGCCGGGCTGCTCGCCGCGGCGATCGGCACGGCCCGGGCCCTCGGCATGGCGGTGCGCGTCGAGCAGTGGGAGCGGCAAGCGGGGCCGCCCGCCGTCGAGACGGTGGGAATGGTGGAGAGCGTCACGCGACAAGGCCTGCTCGAGCGCCGGGACGACGCGTGGATGATGGGCCTCGACGGGCGGTCGGCAGTGGTCGACCACGTCGTCGGCATGTCGTATGTCGCCGCGCTGGTGGCCCGCCCTGACACCGACATCAGCGCCGTGGATCTCTGTGCCGCGGTCGCCGGCGGCGGCCCGGTCGACATCGGCGGGCGCGCCGGTTCGGTGCACGACGAGCGGGCACGAGCCGACTATCGCCGCCGGCTGGCCGAACTCGAGCGGGAGCTCGACCGTGCCGATCTGCGAGGGGATGTCGAGCGTGGGCGGCGGGCGGCAGAGGAACGGGACCGGATCCTCGAGCAGCTGCGTCGCGACACCGGGCGGCGCGGTCGCCCACGGCCGATGAGTGACGAATCGGAACGCTGCCGGATGCGCGTGTCCAAGGCCATCCACCGCGCCGTTGCCCACGTGCGCAAGGTCGATCAGGTGCTCGGTCGGGCGCTCGAGTCGCGGATCCGGACCGGCTTCACCTGCCGCTACGAGAACGACCCCGGCGAGCCGATCGTCTGGACCGTTCGCACCCACAGCCACTGACAGCTGCATCGGCCCAGATCGCGGCAACTGGAAGCCAACGCCCTCGACGGCCGCGCACACTCCTGTCCCGTTGGGACAGCGCGGTGTCCCGCGGTCACGGGTGACACGCGCGCCGGGGGCGCCCGAATCGTCGAGACGACGGGAGGGAGTCGGCAGTGATGAGCGAGACCCCGTCCACCATCCGGCCGGAGGCGGCCGACGACGGTTCGACCGGCACGCCCGGCGCACCGCCTGATGCGGTGGCGGCGATGGTCACCGCCGATCGGGAGCATCACGCTGTCGTGCTGGCCCGTGAACGTGGGGTCTCCAGCGTCACCGCGTTGACGAACCTGCTGTTCCTCGCCCGCCACCCGGAGATGGACGGGCGCCGGATCGCCACCCACCAGCCCGAGCTCGCGCAGGAGTGGATCGACATCCGCGACACCGTGGTGCGTCCAGTGCTCGATCGTCTCGCACCGGCCTCCGAGCGAGTCATCCCGGCGGGCGCCGAGGCGACTGTCGATGTCCCGGCGGGACACCGACATGTCCCGCCACTTGAGATGCCACCAGCACGGCGCTGGCGGCAACCACTCGAATCGGAGGCAACGCCCGTGACCGACAGCCTGACCAAGGACACCGCTGGGAAGATCCAGTCGGTAGCCGAGTCGTTCATGCAGTGGAGGATCCTCGACCCACGCGACATCGGCACCCCGCACAATGTGGTCGTCGATGTGCGCAAGGGCAAGCGGTTCCTGCTGCACAACCAGACCAACCACCACTACCTGTACTACAAGGAGCAGCCGCCCGGCGCGATCAACCTCGGGTTCACCGACGATGCTGAGCCGTCCACGGCGGCACGGGTCATTCAGTGGGAGTTCGTGAATCGTGACGGCTCGGCGGTCCGGTACGGGGAGCCAGTGGCCATCCGCTGCAAGGACGACTACCTCTACTACGGAGAGCGCACGTTCGGCATCAACCTCAAGTGGTCCGACGGGCCGAGCTTCCAATGGCGGCTCTATGGCGGCCGGCTCGGCGATCGTGTGAAGACCCGCGACTTCCTGTGCATCTGGAACATGCACGGCGACCAGGGCGAGCCGATGATCTGGTTCGAGCGCGAGATCGGCGGGAACATCGGGTGGCCGAGCAGCAAGACGCTCCTCCAAGGCTTCCTGGATTGGAGCAAGGCGGCGGTTCAGAAGGCGGTCGTCGAGTACTTCAAGAGCCAGGCGGGTGGCTCGTGACCACGGATCGCACCATCGAGATGCGGAGGGGATGGCGATGATGAACCCGCCCGGCGCCCCAGCGACCCCGCAGTCAGATCAGACCCCTCCGGGCAGCCGGGTGGCAGGGGCACCGCTCGCCCCGCCGCCCGCTCCGGCGACGGCGATGGCGACGGCGACGGCGACGGCGCAACCGTCGCCCCCCAATCGGACGCGCCCGCGTCGAGTGAGGTCGGCGTGGCGCCGCCGAAGCGCGCCGACCAAGGTGCTCATCGTCGTCACGGCGGTCATCGTCGTCGCCGCCGCTGGCGTCGGGGTGTACTACGTCAGCGGCGAGCAGCGACGCGACTACAACCGCGGGCACGCCGCGTACCTCGAGGGCGACTGCACCGGCGCGGTCGGCCCGCTTCGCGAGGCCGCCGACAGCGACACGGACGACACGCTCGCCGCGACGGCACGATCCGAACTCGACGAGTGCGAGGCGCTGTCGGCCGCCGATGCGCTCGACACGCAGGGCCGGCACGGCGAGGCAGTGCTCGCCTACTCGGCGTTCGTGACGACGTACGCGGCCAGCCCCATCGTCGGCGCCGCGCTGAGCAGGGGCCAGACCCTGGTCTCCGAGGCGCCGGCCGAGCGCCTCGCGACCGGTGAGCTGTGCGATGCGGTCGACGTGCTGGATGCGCAAGGTTTCGTCACTGCGCCGGACGTCGAGCTGCCGCCGCTGCTGCTGGCCTGTGGCGACGCCTACACGGACGCCGGTGACTACGGGAGCGCGATCGCGGTGCTCGAGCGCATCCGCACGGACTATGCCGAGAGCCCGTTGATCCCGGATGTCGAGGCGGCGTACGCCCGCGCCGCGCTCGCCGACGCCGACCGCACCGGAGCCGGCACACTCGCTCCGCCGAGCGTGGTGGGCGCGACCGGGACAGGCGATGGTCCCGCCACGGTCGCCATCCGCAACAGCACCAGCGAACCGCTGACCATCGTGTTCCACGGCCCGACGCAGACCGTGCAGGAGCTTCCCGCCTGCGAGCAGTGCGACGCCGTCTCCGCACAGCCCGACGCGTGCCCGGAGGGTGGACCAGTCGGGCAGTACGAGCTGCCGCCGGGGACATACGACGTCGTCGTTCGGGCTACCGGGTCGGCAAGCGTGCTCCCGTTCCGAGGGTCCTGGGCGCTCGTCGCCGGCCAGCAGTACTCGACCTGCTTCTACCTTGGGACGAGGTAGCGCGACGTGAGCCGTTCGAGCACCACACCGCTCGGGACATGGCGACCGTTCGACGAGCCGGCCTCACCACAGTTCGTATCCGCCGACGGCCAGCGCCACCCGGTCGCACCAGGCCGCTGGACCGTCGGCCGCGAGCCGGACTCCGATCTGCGTATCGGCGAGTCCACGGTCAGCCGGCGTCACGCGGTCGTAGACGTGACGAACGGTTGCGTCACCGTGGCCGATCTGGGGTCGACGAACGGAACCTGGGTGAATGACCGCCGGCTGGGCGAGGGCGACCGGGTCCGGCTGCACCACGGCGACGTCGTGCGCTTCGGCGCCGCGCCGCTGTGGTTCGCCGGCCCCTCCGTTCAACCGCACGCCGGTGAGACGTCAGCGATCGAGGATGTCGCCGCGTTCGCTCCGCCACCGCCGACACCGGTCGCCGGGGTTCCCAACATGGGCGTCGGCCAGCAGCGGGCCGATCAGCTCAACAACGTGATCGGCAACCAGTACTTGCAGACGGTGCTGGCACAGCGGGAGGGCTTCCTGCGCGAGGTTGCGGCGAGCCGCACCCGAGCGAGACGGCTGATCTGGTTCGGCCTGCTGCTCTTCGTCGCCGGCGGCGGGGCATACGTCTGGATGGTCATCCGGTTCGTCGCCCGGACCGCCGACCTCGGGCCCGATCAGGAGCCCGACTTCGGTCAGCTGCTGGGCGAGGAGATCGGCGGCGTGCCGATCGGGCTGATCGGCTTCGCCGTCGCCGCCACGGGCCTGTTGATCATGGTCATCGGGATCGTGCTCCACGTGGTGGCCACGTCGCGGCAGCAGCGCGTCCTCACCCGGCCCGTCGTTCCCACCCAGCAGTCGCAGTGAGGTAGCGATGACGATCAACGTCAACTCCCAGAGCGCCGGCGTGATCAACAACGTCGAAGGCACCCAGACAGTGCAAGTCCAACACGGCTTGCTGGCGCCGCCACCGCACCGGCTCCAGGTGGTGGATGCCCTGAGGTCCGGCGTCGCCCAGGCCACGCTGGATTTGGCAACGAAGCGAGAAGCCGAGCGGCACGTCGATGACATCGACGAGCAGCTGCGCAAGACGCGGCCGAACAAGCGGACCGTCGCCAAGCGCCTGAAGAAGGTGACGGAGATCCTGGTCGCTGCCGGC
>JBIOUO010000384.1:0-4048 GCA_044867195.1 Ilumatobacteraceae bacterium | reverse complement strand
ACACCCACTTCTTCGCCGCCATCACGCTGTTCTCGGCCGGCATGCTGGTGATGGTCCTGGCCGAGAACATGGTCCAGCTGATCCTCGGCTGGGAGATCATGGGCCTCTGCTCGTTCCTCCTGATCGGTCACTGGTGGGAGGAGGAGCCCAACGCGATCGCCGCCCTGAAGGCCTTCTGGACGGTCCGCGTCGGCGACGTCGGGCTGCTCGTCGGCACGGCGATCCTCTTCTTCAGCGCCAACGCCTGGACCCAGGAGCACCTCGGCACGAGCGGCTTCAGCATCCAGGGCATCGAGGGTTGGGCGCTGTCGGGCGACGGCAGCCACACCGTGATCCTGTGGGCCGCGGTCGCCCTGTTCTGCGCGGCGATCGGCAAGAGCGGGCAGTTCCCGCTCCACACGTGGCTGCCCGACGCGATGGCCGGGCCGACCCCGGTGTCGTCGCTGCTGCACTCCTCGACGATGGTGGTCGCCGGCGTCTACCTCGTCGCCCGGCTGTACCCGGTGTTCTGGGAGGGGTTCTCGATTCCCGACGTGAGCACCAATCTCATCGTCGTCATCGCCGCGATCACGATCGTCATCTCGGCGCTGCTGGCCTTCGTCCAGAACGACATCAAGAAGGTCCTCGCCTACTCGACCGTCGGCCAGCTCGGCTACATGATGCTCGGCCTCGGCGCCGGCGCCTGGCTGCCGGCCGTGTTCCACATCTTCACCCACGCCTTCTTCAAGTGCTGCCTATTCCTCTGCGCCGGCTCGGTCAGCCACTCCGGCTCGCACCACAGCTTCGACATGAAGCGGGACATGGGCGGGCTGGCGCGCAAGATGCCGGTCACGACGGTCTGCTGGATCATCGCCGGCCTGGCTTTGGCCGGGATCTTCCCGCTCGCCGGGTTCTTCTCCAAGGACGAGATCATCGATAACGTCGGCCACAACGGCTACGAGGTGTTCATGTGGATCGCGCTCGTCGGCGCGTTCCTCACCGCCGCCTACACCGCACGCGCCACGTACCTCACGTTCTTCGGCATCCCTCGCGGCGCGGCCGCAGTCGGCGACCCGCGCGCCCGGCCCGACCTCGCCGCCGAGCTGCTGGCCTACGACGCACCCCACGATGTCCAGCAGGAGGGCGAGCTGGAGAGCGAGGGCGAGTTCGAGCCGAGCGTCCACGCCGGTGCCGTCGCCGTGCTGGAGGAAGTACACGAGGAGCACGAGGAACACGGCGATCACGCCCACGGGGGCGCCGACGACCATGGCCACGGCGCCGCCCACCCGCCGCACGAGTCGCCGAAGCTGATCCTGATCCCCATCTGCATCCTCGCCGCCCTCGCCGCCGTGGTCGGGTTCCTCAACGCCACCCCGTTCGGGGAGGAATGGGAGAACTTCAAGCAGTACGTCGAGCCGGGTGCGTCGGCAGTCGTCGCCGTGGACAGCGCGACGGAGAGCGCGACGGCGGCGTCGACGGAGAGCCCCGCCGAGGTCGCCGAGGGCGCGGGAACCGCCGAGGAGGCGGTGGCGGCCGGGTGCGGGCACGAGATTCCGGCTACCGACGCGATCTGCTACTTCCCGGCCGTCGACCACGCCGAGTTCAAGTGGTCCAAGGCCATCGTCTCGCTGCTGTTCGCTGTCGCCGGCCTGGTGCTGAGCTGGGTCGTCTGCGCCGCCCTGTACACCGCGCGCGACCGCCGCCTGGTCGGCCTCACGAGGCGCAGGCGCCCGCTGCGTGCCGGCTACGTCTTCCTCGTCAACAAGTACTACCTCGACTGGCTCTACGAGCGGGTCATCGTCCGCGCCATCGCCCACCCGATCGCCAACGCGGCCTACTGGGTCAACCAGCACGTCATCGACGCCGTCGTCAACGCCGCCGGCTGGTGCGGCAAGCAGCTCGGGCGGTGGTTCTACCGCAACGTCGACCAGCGGGTGGTCGACGGCGCGGTCAACGCGTCGGGTGCGGTCGCCAACGGCACCGGCACGGCGCTGCAACCGGTTCAGTCGGGCCGGGTCAACCAGTACGGCGCCCTGCTGTTCGGGGCGGCCGCCATCGCCGCAGTCGTGCTCGTGCTCGTCAACGTGTGAGGATGCGCAACGCCATGGACGTCATCACCGACCAGAACTGGGTGCTCAGCGCCGGTGTGTTCCTGCCGCTCGTCGGCGTGTTGGTGATGCTGTTCATCCCCCGCGCCGACGAGCAGCTGCACAAGCAGATCGCTCTGCTCACCGCGCTCGGGACGCTCGCCCTGGCCATCGTCGCCGCGGCCCTGTTCGACTACGGGCAGGCCGAGAAGCTGCAGTTCTACGTCAACGCGACGTGGATCGAGGCGATCCACTCGAACTACACGATCGGCCTCGACGGGATCAGCCTCCCGCTGTACGTGCTCACCGCGTTCATCACGCTCCTCGCCGTCATCTACACGTTCGAGGACATGCCCGAGGCCGGCAACCCGAAGGCGTTCCTGATCCTGATGCTCGTGCTGCAGACCGGCATGGCGGGGACGTTCGTGGCCCAGGATCTGATCCTGTTCTTCGTCTTCTTCGAGGTCGTGCTGCTGCCGATGTACTTCATGATCGGCGTGTGGGGCGGCGAGGAACGTCAGTACGCGTCGCTGAAGTTCTTCCTCTACACGATGTTCGGTTCGGCGCTGATGCTCGTCGCCTTCCTGGCGCTGTTCGCCCAGACCGGTGCCGAGAGCTTCTCGTTCGCCTACCTCGCCGACCAGGGACCGCAGCTCGGGCGGACCGTGCAGATCTGGATCTTCGCCGGGATGTTCGTCGGCTTCGCCGTCAAGGTGCCGATGTTCCCGTTCCACACCTGGCTCCCCGACGCCCACACCCAGGCACCGACGGTCGGTTCGGTGATCTTGGCCGCCATCCTCCTGAAGCTGGGCACGTACGGGTTCGTGCGGATCGCCCTCCCATTCCTCCCCGAAGCGGCCAAGGCATGGTCGCCGGTGCTCGGCATCCTCGCCGTGATCGGCATCATCTACGGCGCCCTGTGCTGTCTCGCCCAGACGGACATGAAGCGGTTGATCGCGTTCTCGTCAGTGGCCCACATGGGCTTCGTCATGCTCGGCATCTCGACGCTCACCACATTCGGGATCAACGCGGCGATGTTCGGGATGGTCGCCCACGGCCTGATCACCGGGATGCTGTTCTTCCTCGCCGGGTCGGTGAAGCACCGCTACCACACACTCGAGATCCGCCGCCTCTCCGGGATGTTGATCCAGATGCCGAGGCTCGGCTGGATCCTCGGATTCTGCGCGATGGCCAGCCTCGGCCTCCCCGGATTGGCCGGATTCTGGGGTGAGTTCCCCGCCATCCTGTCCGCCTACAGTCCCAACTTCGGGCTCTCCAACGCGCTGTTCCGCACGCTGATGGTGATCGCCGCGTTCGGCACCGTGTTCGCCGCCGCCTACCTGCTGTGGCTGTACCAGCGCACGGCGTTCGGCTTGCCGTCCCCCGAGTTCTCGGGTGGCCACGCCGCCCACGCCGTCGGCGCCGGCGTCAACCAGGACCACGGCCACGGCGACGACATCCACGACGTGTCGCCGATCGAGTGGATCACGTGGACCCCGATGCTGATCCTGATTCTCCTCCTGGGTGTCTACCCGCAGTCGCTGTTCAGGATCTTCGATCCCGCCGTCACCGCGCTCGTCGACCACCTCGGGCGCTACCTGGGATGATCGGGGCCCTCCTGGCCCAGGCCGGCGACTGGCCGACGCCGACGGTCGACTGGCACGCCATCGCCCCGGAGCTGATCCTCATCGTCGGCATCAACGTCGTGCTCGCCACCGACCTGCTGATCGACCAGTCGAAGAAGTGGGCGACGGCGACGATCACCGGTCTCGTGCTGCTCGCCGCGTTCGTCCCGATCGTCACGCTGGCCGTCGTCGGTGACAGCGAGGTCCGATCGCTCTTCGACGACCGCTATGTGATCGACAACTTCTCCCTCATCGCCAAGGCCTTGTTCCTGTTGACGGGTTATGTCGTCGTGCTGATCAGCCAGACTGAGCTCGAGGAGGGCGGCTACTACCAGGGCGAGTACTACGTCATGCTGC
>JBIOUO010000383.1:0-6345 GCA_044867195.1 Ilumatobacteraceae bacterium | reverse complement strand
GGGGCGCCCCGCAGCAAACACTCCGGTGGGCTAGACACTGCCGGTGCCGATCCTGCACGCCGTCATCCTCGGGCTCGTGCAGGGGTTCTCGGAATTCCTGCCGATCTCCTCCAGCGGCCACCTGCTGCTCGTGCCGTGGGTGTCGGGCTGGGACGACTTCGGCGACGCGGCGACCGAGAAGGCCTTCGACGTCGCCCTCCACCTCGGGACGCTGGTCGCCGTGGTTGCCTACTTCCGCCACGACCTCGTCATCTATGTCCGTGACGGCACGCGCGCCGTCACCCACCGCCGCGAGCGCGTGTCGACCGCTGGCCGTGTCGCCTGGCTGCTCTTGCTGGCGACGGTCCCGGCAGCCGCTGTCGGCGCCGTGTTCCAGGATCCGATCGACGAGCACCTCGGCACGCCGGGGATCATCGCCGTCTCGCTGATCCTCGGCGGCCTGCTGCTGGCGTGGGCCGACCGCACGACGGGCAAGCGGGGCGTCGACGACTTCCATGCCCGCGACGCCATCGTGATCGGGGCCGCCCAGGCGATCGCCCTCAATCCCGGCACGTCGCGTTCCGGCATCACCATCACGACCGGCCGGTTCCTGCATTTCGACCGCGACGCGGCGGCGCGCATCAGCTTCCTGATGGCGATCCCGGTGACCGCCGGGGCCGTCGTGTTCAAGATGGGCAGCCTCGCCGCCGACGGCATCCCGCCCGATCTGCGGGTCCCGATGCTCGTCGGCATCGTGACATCGGGGGTCTCCGGCTGGATCGCGGTGTGGGGCACGCTGCGCCTGGTGCGCACGCACAGCTTCATGCCGTTCGTGATCTACCGCGTGGTGGTCGGCACGGCCGTGCTGATCATCCTCGCCACCGGCTGGCGCTGACGCGGCCGAAGGGTCGCTCGCTCGAAGCATCTCGCTCGCTCGCTGAGCGGCGGTCACGGTTCGAGCAGCAGGGCCAGCTCCCCGCTCGCCGCGGCCATCGCCACCTGCGGCGCGACGTCTGCCGGCACCGCCACCACGACGGCCTCGCCAGCGTGGCCGACGACGACCCCCTCGGCGGCGAGCACCACACCACCCGCCACCGCCCGCACTGGATCGCCGATGGCTGCGCCTGCCGGCACCGCCTCGGCGACGGCGACCGCCGACCAGCCGGCCGGGGTCAGCGCCCGCGGCCCCGTGGCCGCCGCGACGTCGGGCTCGGTGAGCACCTCGCCCGCCGTGATCCGCTGGCGCGCGCGAGCGCCATCGGGCACCTCATCGACAGCGCGCGGCGGCACCAGCGGGACCGGGATCCGGCGCGTCGTGGTGCGCTCGGCGAGGTCGTCGCCGGGGGCGATGTCGACGGCCGCCACGACGACCGCACGAGGCGTGCCCCAGCTGCGGCGGGCGTCGTCGAGCGCCGACGCCGAGCCCGCGGCGACCCAGCCGGCGGCGGAGGCGAGGACCGCGACGGCGACCCAGTACAGCCAGGGACGGCGGGCCAGCACGTGGCGGGCGCGAGCCAGGGGGTTCATCGAGACCTCCCGATCGGACGGCGGAACGGCGCGACAGCGATGCGGGGGATGTCGGTGCGTCCGACGCTACCGCCCTCGGGCGGCGGGTCAGTCGGCGCTGGAGGACGAGCCCGACGACGTCGACGTCGACGACGACGTCGACGAGCCCGAGGCGCTCGTCGCCTTCGACGCGGAGTCGGAGCTCGACGAGCTCTTGGCCCCGTCGCCGTCGCCCTTGGAGGACGGTGAGGCGGTACGTGACGACGAGCCGCGGCTGTCGGTCTTGTAGAACCCGTTGCCCTTGAACGTCACACCGACGGGCGTGAACACCTTCTTCACCGCCATCACCTGACCGGTGCCCGGGTGGGCGGCCTCGGTGAGCGCAGGTTCGGAGAAGGACTGCTGGACCTCGATCGTCTCTCCGGTGTCGACGAAGCGGTAGACGTACGTGGGCATCACCACCGACGCTACCGGGCGCGGGCGCCTCCGGGCCTGGTCAGCGGCCCGGGAAACGGGCGAGCTCGGTCCGCCGCAGCGCCGGGCGTGGAGCGGTGGTCGCGGAGGGCGGTTCGGTATGGTCTGCGCCCATGCAGGTCCGCAGCGCCGTCATCCCGGCCGCCGGGTTGGGCACCCGGTTCCTCCCCGCGTCCAAGGCCGTGCCCAAGGAGCTGCTGCCGATCGGCGACACGCCCACGTTGCAGCTCGTGATCGACGAGGCGCTCGGCGCGGGCATCGAGCACATCGTCGTCGTCAGCAGCCGCAGCAAGCCGGCGGTCGAGGCCTACTTCGCACCGGCGCCGGACCTCGTGAAGTCGCTGGAGGACGCAGGCAAGGCGGCGCTCGCCGAGCGGGTCCGCAGCATCGGGTCGGACTGGCGGGCGACGATCGTCTACCAGGACGAGCCGAAGGGCCTCGGCCACGCCGTCGGCTGCGCGAGCGAGGCGGTCGGCGACGAGCCGTTCGCCGTCATGCTGCCTGACGAGCTGATGGGCGACTCCTCGCTGCTCGCCCAGATGAGCGCCGTGTGCACCAGCAGCGGGGGCAGCGTGGTCGCCCTCAAGGAGGTGCCCCACGACGACGTCGGTCGCTACGGCGTCATCGACCCCGCCGGGCCACTCGACGCCGACGGTGTGGTGGCCGTCCGCGACCTCGTCGAGAAGCCGCCGGTCGACGAGGCGCCGAGCGATCTCGTGATCATCGGTCGCTACGTGCTGACACCGGACGTGTTCGACGAGATCGCCACCGGGCGCATCGGCGCGCTCGGCGAGATCCAGCTCACCGACGCCCTGCGCGCCCAGGCCGCGCGGTCGCCGTTCCACGGCGTGGTCAGCCGGATCGACCGCTTCGACACCGGCACTCCGCTTGGTTTCCTGACCGCGGCGGTCGAGTTGGGTCTGCGCGAGCCGAACTGGGGCGCCGACCTGCGGGCGTTCCTCGACGACCTCCTCGCCCGCACCGGCTGACCGTCGCGCCCCCGTACATCTGGGTGGCCGTGGTCTCACCAGGGTTTCTGGGCGGCCACAGTCTCGAATCCGAGACTGACGCCACCCAGAAGGTTGGACCGTCCGGCTCACGACCAGCGCTCACGCCGGGCGACCAGAGCTCACGCCGGGCGGCCAGAGCTCGCGCCGGGCGGCGAGCTCACGCCGTGCGGCGGAACTGGCCGGGCTGGTCGATGACGACGCCGTAGGCGTCGACGTCGAACTCCTGCTCGGCACCGGTCGACGTGTCCGTGCGCCGCCACCGGCGCTCGGCGAGGCGCTCGTAGCGTCGTGGAGCGACATCGACGGCGAGCGTCTCGACGTCCACCGTGATGACTGGCATCTCGGCGCCGTGTCCCACGCCGAGCGGGAGGCGCCGGATCGGCAGCGTCACCGGGAACGGCGAGCACGGCAGCTCGATGTCGGTGCACCCGTCGAGCTCGGGGCGGTGGGCACCGTTGACCTCGCCCCAGCGGCTGTGGCCGTCGGTCGCCAGCCACAGGTCCGGCTCGTCGAGGTCACGGAACAGCAGCAGCTGGCGCACCCACCACGTCGGCGCCACGCGCAGCACGTACTGGACCCGCTCGCGACCGACGTCGCCGCAGGCCGTCCACGCCTCGTTCTCCCAGCGCAGCGTGAGGTGCTCCTCGTGGTCGCCCTCCCACGTCGACCAGCGCATGTCGTGGCCGTCCGCCGAGAACGCGCGCCATGCACCCATGGGTCGAGTGTGGCGGCGGATCCGCGATCTGGGCGGGGATCGTCTCGGAATCCGGGACGAATCCCGCCCAGAAGCCCGGCTGGGACGAATCCCGCCCAGATTGGGGGCGGGTACCTTGGCCGCGTGATCCCGCTCGACGAGGCCCAGCGGATCGTCCTCGAGTCCTGCTCCGTGCTTCCGCCGGTGGAGCTCGACCTCGACGCGGCGATCGGGCGGGTGCTTGCCACCGACGTGATCGCCGCCGAGGACGTCCCGCCGTTCGCCAACTCGGCGGTCGACGGTTACGCGGTGCGCGCCGCGGACCTCGCCGGCGCGCCCGCCGAGCTGACCGTCGTCGGCGAGGTCGCCGCCGGGGCCGTGCCCTACGACGGCGTGCTGGCCCCCGGTGAGGCGCTGCGGATCATGACCGGCGCGCCGATCCCACACGGCGCCGACGCGGTGGCGATGGTCGAGGACAGCGAGCGCCTGCCGGGAGACCGGGTGCGCCTGGCGCGGCCCGTCACCTCCGGAACTGCCGTCCGCCGGGCCGGCGACGACGTGCGCGCCGGCGACGTCGTGCTCCTCGCCGGCACCGTCGTCGAGCCGCCCGTCGCCGGGGTGCTGGCGAGCGTCAACGCCCGCCGCGTCCTCGCCCATCCGGCGGTGCGAGTCGCCGTGCTGTCCACCGGCGACGAGCTGGTCACCGACGGCTCGCCGCTGCGCCCCGGCCAGATCCGCGAGTCGAACGCAACGATGCTCGCCGCCCTACTCGCCGAAGCCGGTTGCGTGGTCGACAGTCGCGGCGTCGTGCCCGACGACGAGGAGTGCCTCGAGACCGTGCTGCGCGACGCGGCGGCGAGCAACGACGCGATCGTCACGAGCGGCGGCGTGAGCATGGGCGACTACGACGTCGTCAAGGCCGTGCTCGGGCGGATCGCCGAGATGGAGTGGATGCAGATCGCCATCAAGCCGGCCAAGCCGTTCGCGTTCGGGCTGCTCGGCGGGCGGCCGGTGTTCGGTCTGCCGGGGAACCCGGTGAGCTCGCTGGTCAGTTTCGAGCTGCTGGCTCGCCCGGCGCTGCGGCGGATGATGGGTCACGGCCAGCTCAGCCGCACCCAGCTCGTCGGCGTCGTCGACGCCGGCCTGCGCCGTCATCCGGACGGCAAGCTGCACGCCGTGCGCGTGACGGGCGAGTTCGGGGCCGACGGCCGGTACCACGTCCGCCCGGTCGGCGCTCAGGGCAGCCACCAGCTCGCCGCCACGGCGCAGGCCAACGCCCTGGTGATGCTCCCCGACGGCGATGGCGTGCCGGCCGGCGCCGACGTCGCCGTCCTCCTCCTGCGCTGCTGACCACCGCTGCTGCGGCCGTAGGGTGGGGGGATGCCGACCGATCTGGTCGACCCGTTCGGGCGTGTCATCCGCGATCTGCGGATCTCCGTCACCGACCGCTGCAACTTCCGATGCACGTACTGCATGCCCGAGGAGGGCATGACCTGGCTGCCGCGCAGCGAGGTGCTGACGTTCGAGGAGATCGAGCGGCTGGCCGGGCTGATGGTGTCCCGGTACGGCGTCGAGTCGATCCGCCTCACCGGCGGCGAGCCCACGGTTCGGGCCCGGCTGCCGCTGCTCGTCGCCCTCCTCGGCGCTCTGCGCGGCGCACACGGCCCCGTCGATCTGGCGATGACGACCAACGGGGCCACGATGCGCTCGATGGCCGGCGAGTTGCGTGCCGCCGGCCTGCGGCGGGTCAACATCAGCCTCGACACGCTCGACCGCGATCGCTTCGTCCAGATGACGCGCCGCGACGAGCTCGATCACGTGCTCGACGGGATCGCTGCGGCGATCGAGGCCGGCTTCGACCCGGTGAAGATCAACACCGTCGTCCAGCGAGATGTCAACGATGACGAGCTCGTCGACTTGGCGACGTTCGGCCGCGCCCATGGCGTCGAGGTCCGGTTCATCGAGTTCATGCCGCTCGACGCGTCAGGCGGCTGGTCCGACCGCGCCGTCGTCGGCCAGGACGAGATCGTCGGCCGCATCGCCGCCGTCTACCCGCTCGAGCAGGTGCCGGTGCGCGGGGCTGCGCCCGCCGACCGCTGGCGCTACCTCGACGGCGCCGGCACGATCGGCGTGATCCCAAGCGTCACCAAGCCGTTCTGCGGCGACTGCGATCGGGTCCGGTTGACCGCGGACGGGCAACTGCGGACGTGCCTCTTCGCGACCGACGAGTTCGACCTCCGCGGGGCGATCCGCCGAGGAGAGAGCGACGACGAGCTGGCCATCCGCATCGAGCGGGCCGTCGCCACGAAATGGGCCGGCCACCACATCAATCAGGTCGACTTCGTCCGCCCCCGCCGCTCGATGTCCCAAATCGGCGGATAGCTGGTTTCGGCGGCGAGCCAGAGGTTCGCCGCCGAGCTTCGAAGAGCGGCCTCCGGCCGCACCCAGCTGCCATGGGCCGACCGAGCAAGTCGGATCGGCTCATGCCGAGGGGGACCGCGGAGCGTTCCCCCTCGGGCTCCCCTCCGGCATTGTCGAACCGGGAAGTGCGCTCCCATCTGCGAGACTTGTGGGCATGAGCGATCTGTCGTTCACGCACCTCGATCCGCTCGGGCGGGCCCGGATGGTCGACGTCACGCCGAAGGAGCCCACCCACCGGCGGGCGGTCGCCCGGTGCAAGGT